>PWNJ01000009.1 GCA_003558985.1 candidate division CSSED10-310 bacterium | reverse complement strand
CCTAAGCCCTAAGCCCTAAGCCCTCAGCCCTCCGCCCTCAGCCCTCCGCCCTCAGCCCTCCGCCCTCAGCCCTAAGCCCTCCACCCCAAAACATATGTGATAAAATCGTCATCATTGTCATCCGGAATATTGCCTAAAAGTGGATACGTTCGGTGAACAGTGAGCCCGGCCTGATTGAAAAGCTGCATCAAATTTTCGTTTCGCCATGCCTGATAAGTTTGTACAAATGTCTGGATTACGCTGTTATTTTGATGGACAATTCGGTATCGGACAACAGCGGTTTGTTGCTGAGGATTCCAGAAATATTCTTCAAAAACCTGATGTGGCAAGTCGCTGAAAACGCCATTGATGTATTCAGTTCGACATGGCATCTGGCATCCCATTTCATAAACGGCGACGGGAGTCAGCAACTCAAGTATCACGTGTCCACCAGGCGCCAGTGAATCGCGACATTTTTTCAGAATAAGGGCCGCATCATCGGGGCAGAATGTACAGAATTCAGCGTACAGGCAGAGAATCAGATTGTACTGTGGTCCGTTAAAACGGTAATCAGACGGAACACGCAAATCCGATGGATGATAATTGCACGTGTCATTAATCTGACTGACATTTTTTCTGGCATATTCGATGGAGGCCGGTGAAAAATCAATCCCGGTGCATCTGTGCCCTTTCGCTGCGAGGCGGGATGTATAAAGCCCGGGTCCGCAGCCAAGATCCAGAATATTGGCGTGTCTGCCGTTAAGAATATCATTATGTATCCATTGGGTATGTGCGTCTATGATCACCGGTTTCCTGGAAGCCTTATCGTGATTCGGATCCAGGTGTTCCTGCAAAATTCTTCGACTGAAACCTGGGTCATTCCATGGAATACCCTGATGGTGACCCCATGGTGTCGGCGCTGGCAATTCGGGAAGATATGTCCACGAATTATCCTCTGTACCGATTTGAATCATGGCAGTCCTCCGAATAAATGGTGTTAGGGCACAACAAGTCAACAGTATATATGCAACAATTTCCAATGTCGAAAAGAAAGCCGTTTTTGACGATGTTAATGTCCAGCAGGACATACAAGGTTCAATTATGCAGGTTTTTTGCACGATTCAATCGAATCCGATTTTTGTATTTTGTTTACAATATTTGATATGATTATCAAATCTTGCAGTCGTGAATGAAAAGACTGCGATTTTCAGGAGGGTATCATGTCTGAATATTTGACGCATCCATTTGTTCAGGGGTTGGGTGTAGGTTTGTTGTTGGCCGTGCTAATCTGGATTTCGGGTATGATTCAGCGTCGTCGGATTAAGCAGGAAATGCGAACGATTAAAGAGCAGCTTCAGTTAAAGATGGAATTGGATGCTGAAGCGACGGCGGACCGCAAGAAGCAGAATGAGCGACTGCGAGAGCGGGTATCAAATCTTCAGACTTCCATTCAGTCTTTGCGTGACAAGCCGGGTCGTCGTGAGCTTGAACTGCTGCATATTTATGATCGGGCGCTTCAGAAAATGTTTCAGACAGCTCCCGGGTTTGCGGCGGCATGGCAGACAAATCTGGAAACAGCAGAATCGGAGTTTGTGTCGTATCGAAAAGGGGTTATCCCGTTTATTCGGCGAGTGATACGACCGTCATCAACCGGTCTTTTAAAACCCGGCGGTGATTCCGAATAGAGTCCGGATAATGCAGTTTTTTTCCGGTTTCGGTCGTTATGCAGGGTTGTTGTTATGTATTGTAATCGCCGCTTCATGGTTTGTTCAGACGGTATTTCCAGTACAAAGCTTTGATTTTTATTACCATATTGCGACGGGTCGTCTGATCGCTGATTCCGGATCTATCCCGCTTTATGACACATTGTCAACAACGGCAACTGGTACCCGATGGATTACGCATGAATGGTCAATTCAGCTTCTTATGTATTGGCTGTATCTTCTGATTAATATAGACGGTCTGATTATAATAAAAGCATTATGGCTTGCCGCCTGTTCTGTTCTGCTGTTCCGTCTTGGAATCAAATTGAAAGCGCCGGTATGGTGCACAGGTCTTGTAATTGCTCTTACGGGTCCGATTATTGCTTTCAGGGCATTTTTACGGCCGCATGTTGTTTCTTATGGATTCCTGGTGATCCTGCTTTTCATGTTGTATGGCAGAATCCCTGACCAAAAACGCAACAGACTGATAGCGCTGGCTGCCCTGTTTTGGATATGGGGTAACATTCATTCAGGCGTTATATTTGGTGTGTTTGTGCTGGGTGTATATGATCTGGTTCCCCAAATCAAATTGCGCGATTTTGATTTAAAGCAAACTATTTTTGCCTGCGTTCCTGTCACCATTTGCGCTTTAGCATCACTGTTTAATCCGAATACATGGCATACGTGGTTATACCCATTCAAATTTTTTCGTCATTCCGAACTTTTTGCGCTGGTGGCTGAACTCCGGCCAATAACAACTCCGGTGTTTCAGGGGGGCTGGTTTATCCCCATTTTTTACAGTCTGTTATCAATGGCAGCGCTGGTCTTTCTTTTGCGAATCAAGCAGGGTTCCATGCGCGAACTGATATACCTGATTGTGTTCGGATATCTGGGATATTCCAGTGTCAGAAATGTGCCGAATGCTGCTCTGGTAATTTTACCCGGCCTGTTTTATCATGGTGGAGCAATATTGCAGAAAGCAGGAAAAAAAATCACAATACGCTCTTTGTCTTCAGCCGCAGCAGCAGCGGTATTGATTGTTCCGGTATTTTTTATTCATGCTGCGGTAACTGACGGGATTCCAACGGATCAGACTGACAGACGGCGTTTTGGTTTGGGTGTCAAAGAACTCAATTATCCCCATGGATCAGTTGAATATTTAAACCGGACTCATATCGAAGGACATTATTTTAACACATTTGCGTTTGGCGGGTATTTGCTATGGGCGTTGTATCCTGAACCGAATGTGTTTATTGATGGCAGGTTGTTTGTTTTTATTGGCGATGTCATGAACACATATCGAAATGTGATGGGGGGTGCGTTGCATCCGGATACGTTGATACAAAAATACGGAGTCACTCATTTACTTGTATCATATCCGGAATCTCAAGCCGCTGAACAGGGTTTATATAATACATTGCGGCAGGACAGATCATGGGTTCCAGTGTATTGGGATGATAACAGTATGATCTATGTCAAACAAAGTCCGGATAATTCCGGGGTTGTATCAACAGATGGGTATCGTGCCATTCATCCTCTTGTGCGCACGATGTCCGGAATTGACGAAATTGTTAAAATGCATCCGGATAAGGTCTACCAGGAAGCATTGCGAGCACATGATGACTATCCTCGAAATTCAGGCGCTGCGGTTGTTCTGGGTCGATATTACCATATTCAGGCACGTCAGTTTGACCGAGCTTCTGAAATGTATGAACTGGTTTTGCTGAAACATCCGGATAACCATATAATACGCACACAACGGGCGCTGGCTTTGATGGAGTATGGCTGGTTTGCAGAAGCAGAAGATGAATGGCGTCGGATTATTCGCCATACTCATCAAAATCATTATGCGTTAAAAAACCTGGGTGTCAGTCTGCATCGTCAGGGGCGGACGCAGGAAGCTCTGGCAATGTATCAACAAGTGTATCGTGCCGGCTACCAATCTGCAGAGTTGATGAATGCTCTTGGTATATATTATGCTGGAGAAGGCCGGTTGTCCGACGCCCTGAGCTGGTGGCAACGCGGACTGAATCTGGACCCGGATCATTTGCAATTACAGCGAAATGTCAACCGGGCAGAACGCATGTTAAATAGTGAACATATGCACACAGAAGGCGGTGACTAATGGAACAAAATCTTATTCTTGAAACGTTGACTATTGGTCTATTGATTTTTCTGGCTCGTGTTGTGGACGTCTCGATTGGCACCATTCGAACCATAAGCACGGTTCATGGCCGCATAAAAACCGCTTTTGTGCTTGGCGCTATTGAAGTAACCATATGGCTGCTGGTTGTATCGACAATGATCACCGAAATATCAAGCCGACCGATCCTGGTAGTGTTCTATGCACTGGGTTTTTCAACCGGAAATGTTCTGGGGATTCTTGTAGAACGGCGTATCGCATTCGGCTATGTCGGATTACGCGTATTCTGTCGTGAAAAAGGTCCGGAAATCGCTGATGCGATGCGTGAGGCCGGATATGCGGTAACGTCTTTTGAGGGACAGGGTAAATCAGGCACAGTCATTGAGCTTTACGCGGTATGCAAACGCAAATATCTGAAAGACCTGGTTGCCATATCACGACGGTTTGAACCGGGTGCATTTTATACATCAGATCATGTCGGAACAGTCAGACAAACACTTCAGACTGTATCACGACAACCGACCGGATGGCGCGCGATCATGAAACGAAAATGACCTTTTAGTAACAGGCAGCACAAACATGCTAATCAGTATAAAAACAATGTATCGAAATCATCCGGTTGCAATGGTTTTATGGGTTCTGAATCTTGTTGCTATTCCGGTTTTTTCGTATTTTGGGCGTTTTTTTCAGCGATCGCTAACCCAGTCTATAGGCCGTACAGGAATTGCATGGCTGCTTGGAAGCAGTATAGCGGCGCTGATCATTCTGGCAGCGGTAATGTTGTTTAAATCCGCCGGATTAAAGGGTGTGATGCATCTATTGTGGATTCTGGCCGTTGCCGGTGGCATCATGGTGTATCTGCGTAATAATCCGGAACGCTGGTATCATATACCATTATTCGGAATGTTTGGTTATTTGTCTGTCCGAGTGTTTACATTGCGTACCGGAGCAGAAATTGCATTGGCTATGGCAGTGCTTGACGAAACTCTTCAGCATTATCTTCCTGACAGAGTCGGCGATTTTGAGGATGTTGTTATCAACGCAGTTTGTGCAGTCATTGGAATTATCGTGTTTATCATTGTGACAAAAGCGCGTTCAGGCAAAACCAATATCTTGTCGAAATCAGCCCCGGATCTTCCTTATTCCTGAACTGATTCCGAAAAATTGATTTGATCCATCAGGTCGTTTATCGAATGAGCGGCCCGAAGCTGAGTTACTGTTCCGGGTTTCATGATAACCCGTGCTACTGCGGCCAGCGCTTGAAGATGTTGGGTTGTTTCCTGTTCTTCCGGTCCCAGAAGAATAATCAGCAGATGCGGTTCGTCATTGCTGTCGCCGATTTTTAGCGGCCGGTCCGAAACGCCAAGCAATGCGATTGATTCGGTTATTCCATCAACATGAGTATGAAGCAATGCGGCATCAGCAAACAGCTCAACGGGCTGTTCCATAGCATTCTTTTCAAGAACAGCGATCACTGTCTGCTTTTCAGAATCGCTGATTTGAGGACATGAGTCTACAAGACGGCTTATCGCTTCACCAGTACTTTTTACTCTGATATGCAAATGAATATTTTCAGGTTTGAAAACTGAAAATACTCCGGGTTGTTCTTCGGGCGTCTCAGAATCCTGAGGGTGTTCAGTTGGGCTGATGATGACGGATACCGGATGGTCGGGAAAGGTTCGGGTAAACATGCCGGGTAGCAGATTCATGACGGGTTGCCATGCAATATCGCCTTTTCTGGCATACATCATGATAAGCCAGTCGTATTTTTTGTTCATTGAACACAGGTGTGCGGTAACTTTTCTGTATGAGCTGTAAACATTAAAACTCAAAGGTACATGAGGCCGGATTGATTTTACAAATTTACGAATCGACTGATGCGTTGTTTCGTTGCATAGAATGATCAGTGATGTACCCGCCTGGTTAGCCAGAATCTTGATTGTTTTAGCCAGATCGTTGAACCCGATTTCTCGTTCTGCCAATGGTGGAAGTATAAACAGGATGCGTTGAGCTGTATTAATGGGCGCAGTGATCCGGTTGACCAGAATCATTTGATGGCTTCTGTAGATAATGGCATCAAGATATCGTCCGAAAGTCCGGGCTCTGGAGCTTTGTTTTCCGTCCCAGTTAAACAGTGCGATTGAAATTCGGTAATCTTTCATGGCGCCCAAAACGCCGGATACGATGTTAATATCGACGCGTGTAACCGGAATAACCGGCACACCGGCATCGGTTGCTCTTACAACATAATGGGCCAGTATTTTTTCTGCTTCCGCAACCTGCGGGTCCGAGTTATGAATGTCCTGAACAACATTCAGTGGAAATAGCGGTTCAGTGGAGTGTTTTTCGCGGAGCAAAAATGCAATATCCAGTAATTCATCACTGTCTGCTCGTTGTTTCAAAGGAATCAGTATCCGGTTTGCTGCTGAGGCCGCATCAAACTCAGTTTGTTTGGCAAGCAGAGCAACCCTTTTACCTGCAGATTGAGTTACAAAGGATCCCACAACACAGGTTGCTGCGATCATCATTATTGTTCCGGTGATGACGACTTCATCAAACAGTCCGATATTGTATCCGATTAACACAGCAGCCAGAGTTGCTGCTGCCTGGTTCACACTTAATCCATAGATAAGATGAGCTTCGTGTCGGTTATACCGTAAAAGAAATCGAAATACCTGAGCGGCAAAATATTTTGATACCAGTGCGATAACAATCATGCCTGAAGATATAATCCAGGCATCGGCGCCTGTCAGAAGCAATGACAGGTCCACCAGCATACCGACTGACAACAGAAAAAAGGGTATGAATATTGCGTTTCCGGCAAAATGAATGCGACTCATAAGCTGGCTTTTTTCTGGAATAAGGGTGTTAAAAGTCAGTCCCGCAAGAAATGCGCCGATAATTGGTTCAAGCCCGGCCAGATGTGCCAGCCATGCACAAAGAAACGTGGCCGCAACCACGAAAACAAAATCAACATCTTCGTCAACATCCACTTCACGGAAAAACCAGCGGCCGGCGATGGGCAGCAGAGTAACAACTGTCGCGCCATAAACAATAATTAACCCGGTTTGCTTTATCCAGAACATCGTATCCAGTGTTTCACCGCGGGCGGCAGTAGCGATGACCGCCAGAACCAGAAATGCCATTGTATCTGTTATAATCGTTCCGCCGATGGTTGTCGTGACTGATCTTGTTTTTGCCAGCCCCAGTTTTCCGATCAGAGGATACGTCAGCAATGTATGTGATGAAAACATGCTGGCCAGCAGGACACTCACCATGGCAGTCATACCGAATCCTGCCATTCCAAGCGTTGTTCCCATGGCCATGGGTATCGCGAATGTCAGTAATCCAAAAACCAGCGTATGGCTTTTTTTACGGCGCACCTGATTAAGGTCAATATCCAGGCCTGCAATAAACATAATAAAAAGAAGACCTACATTGCCCAGAAGTACAATTGTCTGATCCCTTTCAAGCAAGCCGACTCCATGGGGGCCGACAATCATGCCGGCAATAATCAGTCCGACAATTTCCGGCAAACGCAGCAGTTTTGCCAGCATTGGCGCTGACAGGATCAGCAGCATAACCGAAGCAAAAATAAGAACTGGATCAGAAAAGGGCAACGTCATAACCGTTGAAATCTAACGTATTCAGTGAAAAATAGCAATATGAGATTGAAATCAAAGACTGTCTGATTCTCTTAAAAACGCTTCAAACAGAATAATGCGTGTGGAGAACATAATACCGTAATCCCAGGGTTCGCGATGATGGAAATAGTAATCAACACCAGGTTCAATGGCATATTCAAGCCAGGGTCTGATTCTGGATTTGGTTACAAACTGAAATCGTGCGTATATCCTGTCGTCATCCAGGTCACCAATGTAATGGTCGCCGACAACATCATCCCGGCGTGTCGGGCCACGATGCGGATTAAACGATGTTCCCAGTTCAGCCGAAATAGCCATAGTCTGATTGATTGGCCGGCGATAAATCAGCGCTGTCCAGAAATCCAGACCAAATTTAACCTCCTGGTATTCAATAGAGGATCCAAAGCGAAGATATGATTCTTTACAAAAAAGACGATCTGTCTGGAATGAAACCTTCGCTCCAAGTTGATCATCCGTACGCCAGAAAAATTGCTGCTGAACATAATATCTCAAAGGGTCCCGCCGCAGTTCCCAACGCACAAACGGTCGAAGACCCAGTTGAGGACTGTCATCCCGCCAATACAGATCAACTTTCGAGCCTGTTCTGAAACGTTCACCCGGCGCAAACAAAAATCCGGATGTGACTGTTCGGCTTTCCTCAAGCTGTTCCCGGGCTTCCGGCAATGATGATCGTGGATCAGCCGCAGAATCAATCTGAAAGAAAAAACGAGCGCGGCGTTCAAGTGCAGGCAAAGGAATTCGAACTCGAACCGGCACACTGATGTCAAACTCACTCTGACTGTAATACAACGGATTCAAATCTACTCTGACCTGAACAATTTCCTCAGCATCACGCACTCGGGGTTCACCGAATGCCCTGTCTGTTGCATCAACAAAATCTGCCAGTCCCCGGCTGAGTGTTTCACGACGATCCTCCCAGTCATCCAGCATGCGCCGGGTAGCAGTACAACCGCTTAATACCAATATAATCAGCATCAGCGCCAATCCTGTTACATTATTCGGTTTCGACTTCATAAAATGTCAATACACCCAATACCATTCCCGCATATATATTCTGCACATTGAGTGGGGGTTGTGCAAGTTGGAAGAGGTTGAAGGTAGAAGGTATAAGGGGTGCTGTCTGTCACAACATACTGTAGGGGCGTGGTCTCCGCGCCCTCTTAAGAAGGCGTGATTCGTGGCTTAAATCGTTGTATCTTTCGATCGTTTACAGTAATTGATCAAACCGTTTGTCGATGGGTCATGGGTGTTAATCGGTTTCGCATCAACAAGTTCATTGAAAATTTTACCGGCCAGTTGTTTGCCAAGTTCGACTCCCCACTGATCAAAACTGTTGATACCCCAAATGATTCCCTGAACAAATATCTTGTGTTCATATAATGCGATCAGACGCCCCAATGTTCGTGGATTCAGTTTTGAGAACAAAAACGTCGATGACGAACGGTTTCCGGGAAACACTTTATGCGGAGCAATTTGCTGTGTCTGCGTTTCAGAATATCCGGAATGCTTCATGTCAGTGACAACTTCATTCAGGCTTTTGCCTTTCATCAGGGCTTCTGATTGAGCAAGGCAATGAGACAGCAGAATACGGTGATGATCACCAATATCGTGATGACTATGTAACGGCGCCAGAAAATCTGCCGGAATCAGACGGGTGCCCTGATGGATTAATTGATAAAAAGCATGTTGACCGTTGGTTCCAGGTTCACCCCATATTACTGGCCCGGTTGTATATCCGTTAATAATTATGCCGTCGCGGTCAGTCCGTTTGCCATTGGATTCCATATCGGCCTGCTGTAAATAGGCTGCAAATCTGTCAAGATATTGGCTGTACGGCAAGATAGCATGCGTTTCCGCTCCAAAGAAATTCGCATACCAGATGCCAAGCATGGCCATTATGACTGGTATATTGTTTTCATACGGTGTATCACGGAAATGGCAATCAACACTGAAAGCGCCATCAAGAAGCTCTTCAAATGCATCCATGCCAATCGAAATCGCGATGGAAAGACCTATGGCTGACCACAACGAGTATCGTCCTCCGACCCAATCACGAAAACTGAAAATGTTGTCTGGATGAATACCAAATTCGGCTGTTGCAGACGTGTTCGTTGACACCGCGACAAAATGGCGTGCGACAGCAGATTCATTGCCAAACGCATTGACAAGCCAGCGCCTGGCAGTATGTGCGTTCGTCATTGTTTCCTGAGTTGTAAACGTTTTGCTGGCAACAATAAACAGAGTTGTTTCCGGGCGTACCTGCTTCAGAGCTTCCATGATGTGAGAATCGTCAATATTCGAAACAAAATACGGCTGAATACCCTGTATACGATATGGAGTCAGAGCACGGGTCACCATAGCCGGACCCAGATCGGAACCACCAATGCCGATGTTTACAATATTGGTCAGAGGCTCACCAGTGAACCCCTGATACTCTCTATTATGTAAATGCTGTGTAAAATTGCGCATTTTATCCAGTGTTTGGCGAATTTCGGGCATGACATCATTGCCATCAACATAGACCGGTTTACTGGAACGGTTGCGTAGAGCGGTATGCAATACAGCACGGTTTTCAGCGCTGTTGATCCGTTCACCACCAAACATTTTTTCAGTCCAGCCGGTCAGTTCTGATGCTTTGGCAAGAGCGAAAAGCAGCGTCATTGTTTCTTCAGTAATTCGATGTTTTGAATAATCAAACAAAATGTCATCCAACTGAAGCGAAAAACGTTTGAACCGGTCGGAGTCCTGTTCAAACAGGTCACGGATATGACTGTTTTTCATTGTCTGATGATGTGTCAAAAGCGCTTTCCATGCGGGAAATGATGCCGGTGATGTCATAGTGGTCTCCTGAAAAAAATCAGTTTCGGGGACCCGGAAAATGATCTACCCATTGAATGGTGAAATCCGGAAAATGATCCACAATCTGAATTTTGTAATCCGGGAAATGATTGACAATCTGCCATCTGCCCGGACGGTTCGGAAAATGATTTACTTTTTGAACACGCAAATCCGGAAAATGATTCACAACTTTAACCCGGTAATCCGGAAAATGTTCAACAAACTGAATGCGTCCGTAAATTTGGGATACATCCGGTTTACGGCTGCTGGATGAAACGGGTTGAATATATCGGGTTGAGCGTGCCTGTTCATGGTTGCCGGTAGCGCTGGTGTGTAAAACGGTTTTGATGTTTGACGCGGTTTGCTGTTCGATTGGATAAGCAGCGCTGTCTTCTGACGAATTGCTACATCCCGGGCATAGGAAAAGCAGAATAAACGATACCATTAAAAGTACTGTTCGTGTAGATGTAACAGTAAACCGTTTCATACAAGTCAGTTTACCATTTAATCGTTAGTTTGTGAATCAGGCAGAGAATCTTTGAAAAACGCTGATCCATGCCAGTAAATTGAGTCTGTCCAGGCAAAATACTCATTCGTCAGCTCTGGTATGTGTTTCTGAAAACATAAAACCGGTGGTCCCGGCAATCCCGATTGTTCCTGCAGGGTAACCGTTTTTTGTGTCATGAGCCACTGTCCTCCGGCATATTCCAGAAAAACCGGAATAACATATTGACCCGGCACGTCATGATCTGCCGGATAAAAATAGCCCTGAATAACATATCCGTCCCGTTGTCGGTACCGATCAGGGGGAGCCGTCAGAATGACTCCATCGGATTCAGGTTTCGGATTTTCAAAAAACCGGTAATGTCTGTTTACAGGTAATGAGTTGAAAATATATGTATCTCTTCTGAAATTTGGCCAGATAATCTTCAGTGTATCTACCTGCGAATGCTGTCCAAGTCCGATATTCATGCGAAACGGTCCCTGCGGAACAAAATGTCCGTCACCGGCGTGAACGACTCTGGTGACTGTTCGATCACCGGTGGTAACCTCCACCCGGGCGCCAATAGCCGAACCATTACTGAAACCCGGGCCTCCAGCGCCAACAAGTGTCACGGCAATATGATTGTTGGCGCTCCCGGCGGTGTTTTTGAACGCGCGAACCGGCCACTCGCCACCACCTCCAAGAATCAGATCATCGCTGCCGTTCAGGTTGATATCGGCCACGACCAGGCTGTTGACCGGCATATTCTGTTCATTGACAATAGCCAGACCGGACTCCGCTGTTGCAAGTGTAAATGTATGATCAGCCTGCTGTTTGAATACATATAACCGGTTGTTGTTGTAACCGGATTCTGAAACCACCAGATCAGTCAGGCCGTTGTTATCGATATCTATCCAGACAGCACAATGATCACCGTGATGCCATGGGTCCGGATCATCATCCAGACGCTCACGGAAAAAATCAAAATTCCATTCGAATACGCCGGTACCATCATTTACCAGAACAGTCGAAAAAATTTCATGATCACCATGAGTCAGTATGGTAAACAAATCAATGTGACCATTATTATTGAAATCGCGCGGAATGGCACCCCATGAACAGGTGCGCTGCCAGATTCCATGTCCACGACCTACATATTGACCGAAATTGCTGACCAGTTGAATTTCGTCAAAAGTGCCGTCGCCGTTGTTTCGGAAATGTTTCGACGGGCCGCGGCAGTAATTCGACGCAAACAGATCCGGATATCCGTCGTTGTTGACATCCGCTGCCGTAGCCCCATACGACGGTTGACGCATTTCCGGAGTTGTCAGGCCGGCATACCCGGAAATATCAAAAAAAGTGCCGTCACCGTTGCCTTTGTATAAAAGTTCAGATGAAAAGACATCATTGATGCCGTCAGCGTAATATTTAACGAACCAGTTGCAGACAAACAAATCCAGACACCCGTTTCTGTCTATATCGGCAAATACCGCAGAGGTTGCATTGGTGGGTCCCGCATCATGGAACACAGTGTCAGGTGCCAGATAAAAACGGCCGGTACCGTCGTTCAGAAACAGATCATTCCAGTCAAGATAATCGGTGCAGCCCGGTAGAAATGTGTGTCGGTGATAATACGCGCCTGAAAAATAGTCGACATAACCATTGTTGTTAACATCGCCGAACAGAGCAAACGATCCGTGTCTGCCTGAATCATCACTGCGGCGGTTAGCGGTAACTCCGGATTCGAGTGTGAAATCGGTAAAAATACGGTTTGTATGGCGATAGTTATTTGTCACATCATCGAATGAATCAACCGGCATGTTTAGAAAAACGCGCATACGGTTTCTTACATCCCAGCCACCCAGGTTGACATCACCATGTAAAAACAGATCCGGATAGTCGTTGTCATTCAGATCAACCGCGGCAATCCGGGATGACGGAGTCGCGGCAAGGTTCAGTTCATCAGTTACTTCAGTAAACCAATCGGCTGAACTCACTGTCACGGCTATCAGTTGAAAGCAGACTATGATTTTAAACAAATACATGACTAATCCATGTTAATTCGGTGAACTGTTAATCAGAAGCAATTCGTCGGAGATACCTTGGGGGATTTGAGCGTTTTCCTGCAGTAAACCCAATTGCAGCGGAAGCAGATGCTGAATTAAAAGATCAGCAATCAATTGATGTCCGCGGGAGTCAAAATGCACCATATCTATAAAGACCTCCGGGTTGTTGTGCAGGATTTCTGTTGCATCAACATACAGCATTCCAGTGGTGTTGCAGGCCTCACGGGCAAATTTGTAATACACATGATCCGCCTCAAGAAGTCTGCCACCGTTTCGAGACAGCATATAATCATGTACCAGCGCTACTTCTTTTGCCGCATTCAAATCACCAATGCGACGGTATGACTCATGTAAATATTTGCGTGCCAGTTCAGACCAGACAATCTTTTTTTCGGATGCATTGGACAGCAGGTCAATGGCCGCAGGATAGTTTTTTTCCTTGTACAGCGAAATACCCTGATATATATGATAACTCAAACGCGGATTATCACCCAGAGCCAGAAACACAGGAACTGCTTCGGCGTTTTTTGAGATTTTGGCCATGTCGCACAAATTCAGATAATAATCCTTCCATCTAACCCGGTATGACAGTGCGTTGACATTGATGTATTCTGGAAACTCCTTTGGTGTAATGGTCCGGTCACCCAAATAAAAAAGTGTTCGAAACAGTCCGGAGTATTTCAGCAGCGGTGGAGTGACACGGTTTGTCAGCCATGAAGTTAAAAAATACCGGCTGCTGTCAGCATAGCGGGTATCAATGACATAGCGTCTGTCATTGTAGTTAAATGAAATGATTACAATATCCGGTTTATACTTGCGAATCGCTTTTTCCAGCGCTCTTTTGCCCTGATACGATGAATAACCGATTACGGCCAGGTTGGTGACGCGAGTAGATGGCAAAGTCCGTTCCAGAATTTTCCCGTACGTATCGGCAACGTCAACTCCGTAACCGAATGTGCAGGAATCACCCAGCAACAGGATGTGAGTGTCCGCTGGCACAGTCAGCATAGCCGAATCTTCGGCAACCAGACCATCTGAAGCAAATTTGCGGTAAGCGCCGGCAAGGTCGCCCTCAAATCCGGGCCGGTTTTCCCAGTGCAGGCGCCGGGAATAGCGAAACCAGTCATCCTCCACAGTGACTTGGGTCATGAACGAAAACGGTATCATTCTGCCGATGATTTCTATCAGAAGAAATGGAAAGAACACCAGAAACAGTTTGAATGCCAATAGACGGATTGTTCTTTTTTTCATGTCGGCCTTTTTCTGTAAAGGAATCAAAACAATACCCGATAAAAATCTCAAATATTGTCAGGTAAATCAATAAAAAACTCCCCCGATGATGGGGGAGTTATACTTCAAAATATACTGATTAACGGTTTGGTTATGACCGTTTCAGACCTGTCAGAGCGATCAGGGCTCCGATTGCCAGAAGCAGAATACCAATACCGACCGGGCCGGTTGTTGGAATCGGTTCCGGATCCGGTGTCGGGGTTGGAGAACCCGGAGTTGGTGTGGGCGGACAAACTTCGATCAGACTGACATTGTCAATATAGAAATCAAGATCCGCATCACCATAGATAGCGATTCTGACACGGGCGGATACCGCATTGGATGGAGCTTCTGCTGTCACCGTCAGGTTCTGCCAGTCGGGATCCGCCGATGAAAATCCTGTGAATGACTGGAAAATAGGCCCTTCTCCACCCGGTTGAGAATACCATCCGATCCACGCACGACTTTCACTTACACCGGGATCATCATGATTATCAAGAACCCAGTATGACAATGTATACTCTGAACCCGGATTGATCTGATAGGGAACAATCTGTTCAAGATAACGGGTGGTATTGGGGCCTTCGACAGTTTTGGAGATGACTCCGGCATAGTTGCCGCTTTGAACAACGGTATCGGTCTGAACAACCGACATATTGCCCATCCAGTGCAGTTGCCAGTGATCCGGAGGGCCCAGCGGACCGTTTATGGACCAGTCTTCCAGATCAGGGTTTAACAGAAGCTCTTCGCCGCATGGCAGTGTCGGGACTTCAGTCGGAGTCGGTGTCGGTGTTTCCGTTGGGCCCGGAGTTGGCGTTGTTTCGCAGACCTGAATCAATGACACATTATCAATGTAGTATTCAACGCCTATGTCACCATAAAATGCAATACGAATTTGTGCGAAATGCGCATCAGGGGGTGCCAGTCCGCTTCCGGTGAGCTCCTGCCAGCCCGGTTCTTCTTCTTCATCAGAATAGCCGGTAAAAATGTTTTCGATAAAAACGCCATCTTCATCAGCGAAATATATCCATGCGCGACTGCGGTTTCCGGCAGTATCGTCATTATCAATAATCCAGTATGAGAGACTGTACTCAGCACTCGGAATAATTTGATAATTTACAACCTGGTCAATTCGTCGGGTACCGGTACCCAGTTTAGTGATCAGCGCTGAGTATGTGCCTGTATGCACCTCATCCGTAGTTTGTTCTGCCGACAAGCCGGCCGTCGTACTCCAGTGATCTGGTGGTCCGCCCGGACCGTTATCGACCCAGTTTTCAAAATCGCCGTTCACAGCCATTTCCTCTTCACATGGGGGCGCTGTTGGCAATGGAGTTGGTGTCGCCGTTGGTTCAGGTGTCTCGGTAGGCAGAGGAGTCTCAGTCGGTGTCGCCGTCGGGCCAGGTTCACCGGGGTAGCCGGTCCATTCGACATCATCGATGACAACCTGACCGTCACCGTTGTTGGCGTTTATGAACCGAATGACAAAATCACCTTCTACATTTACAACAATAATTCCGGAGTTCAGAATTACATTTTGCTGGCCACTGCTGGTTACGTTTCCGACAACTATACCATTAATTTCAACATTCAAATTTACATTGGTACCGAACGCCTGCATGTAATTAAAGTTGAGCTCACCAATACCGCCGCTGATTGTACCTGAAAAGACTTCGGCCTGTGGCGTCCGGTTACGTCCCAGCATTATTGCTTTGCCGGTAATTTCAACATCCCCCCGGCATTGCCAGAAAGTCCATGTGGAGCCATCCTGACCCAGGAAAGTACCATCCTGATAACTTGTTCCTGTGATCGTTAAATTGTCGAATGTTTCCAATCCCTGACCGAAAACCGTGCCTGCTGCTACCATCATCAAAACTGTGGTAAATAGCATTAGCTTTTTCATAAAACCTCTTCCCCCCCTTGTTTTTGAACTTCGGAACAATATACCGGACTACCTGTTCAAAATATGCCCGAAGTTATTGAAATTAAACATTAATACCAGAAATTATAATTCGTGAAAGTTGTTGGCAGAGGCGCTCTCTGCCATCAGCAAAAGTAATAATAAAGTCCAGAATAAAAATCAAGGTTTTAACAGTTTTTTAACATCCGGTTTTGGGGCAATATTAGAAATCCTGTGTCAGCTCCGTTTCAATGGAATATAACCAATGGATGTGACGGCAACACCAAGGCGTCTGCAGTCAGCTGAACCGCTGTCAGCCGGGCTCCATGTGTCACTTTTAATCGCCAGTCGCAGATAGTCGCGCCCCAATGCCGGCGAAAGAGGAACTTCGATATTTCTCCAGTTACTATTGATACATTCATTAAACAGACACTGATCGTTCAGCGAAATACTCAGATTCTGTCCGTCAAAACCGCCCTGAAGCGAAATTCTCAAGATTCGGTTAACACGGGGAGCGGGTATAAGCACGATGCCGCTGCCGTCAGTCCAGCGCACCCATCCCGGTCCGTCACCGGAATTATCCCAGTGTTCGGCATCATACCATCCACCGGAAAATACCCCGGCATCACGCGTATCAATACGTTCCGGACCGGCAGGAGCCAAACAGGATTCCATTGTCCTGATCATGGACTGGCAAATAGTTCTCCAGTCATAGCGATCAACAACCGTCTGTCGGGCGTTTTGTGCCAGCCGCTTTTGTAATGCATTGTCGTCTGCCAGTATTCGCAATGCTTCAACAAAGCTCTCTGGTTCGGCAGTCAACACATCCTGCTCCGGCTGAAAGGCAAGACCGCGTATTCCAAACGGAGTGGACACCACCGGAATACCCGCGGCGGCATATTCCAGAATTTTAAGATTGGTGCCGGAACCCGATATCATCGGATTCAATGCAATATCAGCCGCGGCCAGCGCGGCGTCTTTGTCCTGCTCGGACAACGGACCGGTCAACCGAATGTTTGAAGGCAGTTGCGACGGATCACCACCCTGATTGATAAAGTGATCCTGAATGCTGCCGACAACCAGAAACAGGGCATTCGGAAACTCCGGCGCGACTGATTGCACCAGAAACCGAAATGCTTCCAGATTGGGCGGATGCCAGGCCGCCATGAACAGAAAAACATGTTTTTCCGAGTCAATAGCCAGTTTTTTTCTGGCCATGTCCCGTATGTCCGGATTCGGTGGCTTGATTGAGCGGGTATTCACTCCATTCGGCAGTATTGCTGATAGTTTGCTTTTGTGTCGGCCGTAGGATCGGCAAAGCGCTTGAGACTCTGTTGAATTGGTTGCAAACAGTATATCGCATTGGGTTACAGCACGGGATTCAGCCGCCCGCACCCGCTTAAGAAGGTACCGGCCTTTTCTTGAGCGGCGCAATACCGGCCGTTTCAGGCAATATTCATAATTTTGTGAACTGTGCACAATCAGTTTACGTTTGTTCGAAATCGGAAGATGTCTGAACATATAAGGTTGCTCACAGATAATGATATCCGAGCATTCCCAAAAATGTCGAAGGGCTCGCAGGTAATTGGGTGTTTTGGGCAGCAGTTTATCCAGAGCAACATCAGAAACGGTTTCACCGACGGCTTTTTCGAAATCCCATTGAGCGCGCGCGTGTTCCGGCGCCATCGGAATACGGATTTCATGAAGCCACGGATTGATTTCCTCCGATGTGCGCGGTTCGGCAAAACGGCCCAGCGATAAAACATAAACATCGTATACTTCCGACAGAGCTTCAGCCAGTCCGGCAACCCGTCGCTGACCTCCGCCAAGAGGTGGCCAGACAGGATAAGGCACGCATATCAGCACGCGTCGGCGGGCATCTATTCGGTTGGCGCCGGGTGTTGGCCAATACTCAAACGGCGCCAGCAGTTGATTCACCGTATTGCGCCATGTGATGTGCTGAACGGTTTGCAGCGCGGCATCGCCCATAGATTCCAGTTTTGAAGGTTCAGATAGCGCGTCATGAATGCATTTGCCCAATGAACCGGGATCAGGTTCCGCTATCCAGCCGTTAATGTTGTGACGGACAAACTCCAGCGGGCCTCCCGAGTCCGACGTGGTCATCACCGGCTTGCCACTTTTCATTGCTTCAACTGTGACAAGCCCGTAATCTTCGGCATAGGGCGTATATAAAACAGCCAGCGACCGCGCATATAAATCCGTCAACTCCGCTTCTGATATATCACCGGTGAACCGAATCCGCGTATCGGAGCCGGCCAGCGTTTTCAGATAGGTTTCATGCGGGCCGGTACCGGCAATTACGAACGGAATATCAGTCTGAACAGTCTGATACGCCCGAATCATCAGATCAACCCGTTTGGGAGGATCCAGACGATTGACGGTAAACAGAAACTCACCTGGTTTCCGCTGATAGTTTTCGTGAATCGTTGAGTGATAGACAACCCCGGGTGGCACATCCGGATGGAAATACTCACGTCGTGACGCAATAGTTGCCGATGTACAGAAAGCATACGCAATTGTTTCGGGACGAATGGCGCGATTGTCCAGCCAGTGAACCATCCGTTTGATCCACGGACCCGGAAAACGCAGTGGACAGAACCGCCATAACCGGTCTTTATCCGGCGGTATCGGATACGTGTCATACAGTCCGCGAAGTCGATGTCCAAGATAAATGACATGATTGCGGTGACGAAGATTCCAGGCCGGATATTTTGTTGTAATCACCAGATCAAAATGATCCAGATGTGTTCTGAAAAATGTATTATACGCGCGTATAATATTCGGAACAGTTTGCTCTTTAACCGGTATCTTGATCAATTCAGCCGAGTGGTGAGTGTATTCATTGATCGCACGGTGCAAACCCGCCATGAAACTTTCAATACCGCCGCGGCAAAATGGTACAGGACTCGCCCCGACAATCGCTATACGCATTCCAGAATGATCCTTTCCGGCTGTATTCGGCATTGTCTGCGGATTACAGCGCCTGAAAACTGAATCAAAAAATATCACGTTACCCGGTAAAACTCAAAACTTCCCGGTACCACTTCCTTCAAACAAAAAAAACGCTCCCGTGAAGAGAGCGCATTAGCAATCATTATGCATCGAAAAAACAAAAATCCGGTGGTCTTCTAACAGAAACTCATGCCACACTCTTTCACGCATACCAAACACGCAGATAAATGTATGGAAAAGTTTTCAGTATTCACAGTTTCTGAAAATGATAACCAACACGATGTTACAAAGGGTCCACGCACGTGCCTGACCCCAGGACGGTTAAAAATATTGCCTGAGCATCCGCGGCTGTAACAATGCCATCCCCGTTACAGTCAGCGGCGCATTCTTCCTCGAATGTTGGAATATGAGTTCCCAAAACGATAAAAAACGCCAATTGTGCATCCGCGGCAGTTATCTGTCCGTCCAGATTCACGTCGCCATGATTGATGCAATCCGTTCCGGACGCCTGATACACGGTAAACACAGCTTGTTTGGAGCCGCCGCTGTCACTGACAGTGATGGTTCCGGTTCGTGGTGTTGCGTCCGGGTTATGAGTAATACTGTAGCTGACTGTGCCGGTACCATTGCCGGGTGTTCCGTCGGTTACGGTTATCCAGCCATCATTTGCAACAGCCGTCCAGTCGCCATCGGTTAAGACATAAAAACTGTCGCTTTCAGGGCTGGCTGAGTGATTTCGGTATGCTGGTAACAGAGTTATACCGGATGGATCAAACAGGCAGATATTGTCTATATACCATGCGACCAGGTTTTCGGTATTTCCATCAAAAACAAACGCAAGATGAAACACCTGGTCTGCCACGGCGTTCAGGTTAATACTGACGGTATCCGGGCCGATATTGCCGCCTGAATTGAAAAGCGACCAGCGATCGGTCCAGGTGTTTCCGTCCGGTGATGTCTGAACGGATACGGTATAACCACCATCCCAGTCACCGACAAAATGATCGAATTCCAGTTGAAGATCGTTCAGACCGGTCGCATCAATCTCAGCATATGCTCTGGAGACGCCCGCGAATTCCGGAAAAAAGAAAAATCGAAGTTCCGGGGGTTCACCACCAGCAACACTTGAATCGTTGACAGTCCAGTTAGGATGGGTTCTGCGCCAGTCTTCCGGCATTTCACCCACCGGTTCATCAGTGAAATCCTGGCAAAACGGAGCGCGAATCACTGTGCTGGGTTCGGTTATGGCTTCCAGTTCAAGATAAAATGATGCGTATGGTGATCCGCCATACCAAAAATCACATAACCATCCGGAACCATCATCTTCACCAAACTGGTCCGGTGTATAGCCGATCGTAGCGGGCTGACCTGCGATTCGCCATCCACCTTCCGGTGAAACGGGTTGAGTAACGACCGCAAACACTGCGTTTGGGATTTCGACCGGCGGATCAAATACCGCCTCACAGTCATGCCATCCGGTTCCTGTGGGCAAATTCCATGATTTCAGTGTGCCGGGAATCGGAGTGCTTGACCCACACGCTTCAAACAGCTCAAAAGTTATTGTCTGAGCTCCGGTAGAATAAAACTGGAAACGAACCGATGTCAGCAATCCGCCGATGCCGCCTTTCAGGTAAACGAATTCACCAACTTTTGGACTGGCATTATAAGTAGTGGTTGTCGCAGTAGCCCTGTAAACAACGGCGCTTTCATTCAGAGTTTCAGCGCCTGCCGCCATGACGATACAAATCACCACAGCAGCAAAAATCATTGCAAAAAGGTTTTTCATGTTTTCCTCCATAAGAATAACACCCGTTTAGTTCATATCAAAACTGATATGCTTCATGTCAACTGTTTTTTAAAAAAAATACAAAATTGGTGTTTAACAAGACGGTATCCGAAAACTGCAACTGTTGTCGTGCTCAGCAATTCAGTTGAAATCTGAAAGCAATACAGAAGATTTAAACCCGGATGTCGTTGTACAAAATTTATGTTGCTTTTACTGAAATCGGATTTCTGATAATCTTTGCTCCAGAATAAACGAGGTCTTTCGAAATGAGTATTGTTCCCAAACTGAAACCTCTGGAAAAAAACGATTACCCGGGTCTGAACATTTTGTTCAAAAAAGCGTTTGGCACGAATCGAAAGCTTGAAACATGGGCATGGAAGTTTGAAACCAATCCGCATGGATCAGCGGTTGCAACTGTGGCAACTGTCCCGTTATCAGACTTGCCGGATACAACCGATATTCGGATTGTTGGTTTCTATGGTCTGGTTCCTCGCAAGGTAACGTACATGGGGCAGGCCATGACCGGCTGGCAGGAAGTTGATTTGATGGTTGATTCCGAATTTGCAGCCGGGGGTCTGTTCAAGCGGCTGGGACGCGAAACATACGCTCGATTGTGTGACAACGGTCAGCCGTTTACATTCGGATTTCCAAACCAAACATCGCTTCCGGTCGGAAAACGTATTTTGGGCTGGAAAGCGATTGAAAAGATTCCCTTGTGGACTATGATCCTGAATCCGGCTGATGCCCTGTCTGAAAAATTACCGGCATTTCCAGGTTTGAAAAGTGTAGCATCCGCAGCCATTCGTTTGCATAACCTGTTCAAACTCCGTTCAAAGTGGCACGGACATATTCGTGATGACGTATGTGTAACCGACAGATTAGCGGAGTTTCTTGCGTTGCCTTCAGATGACGCGGATATTGAATTTGTCAGAGGTACCGAATATTTGAGCTGGCGGTATGATTCCATGCCGGAACAGCAATACCGGGTATTTGCCGCTGAATCAGCCGGTGGAGACATTCAGGCGGTCGCGGTAATAGGTATAGCCGATTCTGAAAGAGCCAACATAGCTGAATTTCGTGTTGGTAAAAACTGCGAGGATGCGGGCCGGGAGTTATTGCGTTGTATTGCCGATTACTGCTGTCAGAATGATATTGCGACGATCAGGGCATGGGCATTGAACAGCAGCCCGGAAGCAAATTTTTATAAGTCATGTGGTTTTTTTGACCGCGATGCGCTT
>PWNJ01000043.1 GCA_003558985.1 candidate division CSSED10-310 bacterium | reverse complement strand
TCCAGCAGTCGTTGAAATCTGATGTGGCCAAAACAGGAAGACTGTGACCGCCAGACAATGTGCCGTGAAGCCCCAGCAAATCACCCTGAGCTCCACACGTGGCCGTTCCGGTTGCCGGACCAAGGCGCTGCACCAAAATGATGACCATTGGCAGTTCCATCATAAATGCCATGTTAATTGATTCAACCATCAATGCATAACCGGGAAATGATGTTGCGGTAACCGTAAGTTTGCCGGTAGCCGCCAAACCGGTCATCCATTGCAGCGTTGTGATTTCATCCGGAGCAGGCAGCATCATCGGCATGCGCTGACTGCCATACAAATACAGAAGATTTGCCGGAGTAATCGGGTAACCGATAAACGCATCAACGCCGGCGCGAGCCATACTTTCAATGACCAGCCGTGACGCATCAATTAAAACAGACTGATTATTTTCTTGCATAAATAACGTCCTTTTCCAAAAGAGTTTCAATCCGGTTGTCGTCAAACTGCAACCATGTTTTCAAAACATGACGCGTATGCTCCGCGTAATGTGGCGGAGGCAGCAACCGTTGATTTACACCGTTTGTATCAGAAGAAAAAGCAGCGGAACGGACTCCGGTGATAGTATTACCATTTTCGTATTCAGCATGTAACAGCATATTTTTTGCTTCAGGAGCTTCAAAAACTTCCCGCATATTGAATACACCCCCGGCTGGAATACGTTTTTCAGCCAGCATTTCCAGCATCTGATCGCGATCAAACTCTGAAAACAGTGGTTGAAGGAGCGCCATCAATGCGGCTTTGTTTTTCACACGGTCAAAGTTTCTTGCAAATCGTGTGTCGGCTGCAATTTCAGGTTTACCCAGCAGAGAACACAATGCTGAAAACTGTTTTTCAGTGCCGACCGCAAGCACTATTTCTTTCTTGTCTTTTGTTCTGAATATAGTTCCGTACGGTACGATATTGGGATGATCCGAGCCCAGACGCTGTGGAACAGTTCCGGCAACCAGCCAATTGGCGGCCTGATTGATAAGCGATGCGATACCGCCCTGAATCAGTGATGATTCTATATATTGTCCCTGACCGGTTCGTTCGCGGTGCAGCAATGCCAGCAGAAGCGCTTCTTTCAGTTGGTGTGCGGTCAGGACATCCATCAACGCCACGGGCATTTTGGTTGGAGGCCCGTCCGGTTCACCGTTCATATATGTGAAACCGCTTTCCGCCTGGATAATAGCATCAAATCCAGCTCGCGAATTTTGTGAACCATACCCGGTAATATGACCGTAGATTAAAGCAGGATTCAGCGCTCGCAGCGTTTTCTGATCCACTTTGAGTTTTTCTGCATCACCCGGTTTATAGCTTGCAAGGACAATATCGCACGTTTTTGCCAGACGGTAGATAATGTGAAGTCCTTCCGGCCGGGTCAAATCTACAGCCAGACTCATTTTGCCCCAGTTCACACTGCTGTAATAAGCAGAAATATCTGTGTCAGCACATTCTGTTGACAACTTCCATATTCGAGTAACATCACCATGAGTTCTTATGTTTTCTACTTTGATGACATCCGCTCCAAGCTCCGCCAGAAACATCCCGACACTGGGACCAGCCAGCACACTGGCAAGCTCCAGAACTTTTATTCCCTTTAACATGATTGTATATCTTCTTTCCGGACAAATTTTGTCCATAAATTCCCCAGTATGATAAATACAATCGCAGCGCCGACTCCAACAAAGGTTTTATCCAGAGTAAACCAGTTCAGCGCTCCAGCCGTAATAACAAACATAATTGCAAGAGTGCCTCCGATAAATGCCGCTTTGACGGCATCAGCAGTGATCCATCCCTTGGCGTAAATACCCATGACAATCACGATAGCTCCAATTGCGCGAATAGCATACGAAATGTAGGCCGCATCCAGAATACCGCCCCGACTGATAATTGCCAGAGGTATCGTAATCAGATTAACGATCAGAACAAGGCGTCGTGCAGTAGCAATCAACTCCGTGTCAATCGCCCCTTTTTTAATAATACCCTGATAAATATCCTTGGTTGCAATCGTCACGACAGCAAAGTTGACCGGTCCGACAGTTGACAGAATCGCTGCCAAAACACCCGCAAGCGCCAGTCCGCCAAGTACAGGATGTATAAACTCCGGTGTTGTCAGCAGAGTCGGCAACACCATTTTGGGATCAGTAATAATAGATGTATCGAAAAAATATCCGGTTTTACCAATCAAACCCAGCAGAGCAACCATTATTCCGAAAGGAGCAACAATAAACGCCGATAAAATAGCTGCATTTTTGGCAATTTTTGCATTGCGGGCAGCAAATATCGGCTGAATACTGGCTTGTCCGGCCATGCCGCCAAGCACTCCGCCCAACAGCAGACTGAAAGCTCTGCTGAAACCGGCGCTGAACGGATTATACAGATTTTCAGGTGAACCCAGTTCAATCAATCGGGTCGTCAACGATTCAAACCCGTTAATTTTATCCAGACCGATATATAACGCGATTCCAATGCCGCTGAACATGGCAATAACATGCATAATACCGGTAATTGCCAGTGCATGCATACCGCCAATATATGTATAAATTGTAATCAGGACAGACGCAATGAATACTGCCCAGATCCAGTCAATACCGAACAGCGGCGCCATGACACTGGCACATGTTTGCAACTGGACATATGCCAGCGTGATATAGGCAATCAGAAAAGCGATAGCTGAATAAGTGCGGGCCTGATGGCCAAACAGAGTATTCAGCATTTCGCTAACCGTATGAACATTTTTGTCCCGGTAGTGACGCGCAACCGTGAACCCGATAATCACCATGCCGGCTGCCGTCGAAAGATTATATAATATCGGCTGCAAAGTACCCGTTAGATACGCGCGTTCACTTACTCCAATAGTGCTCATTCCACCCAGCCATTCTGCAGCTACCACCACAGCACAGGTAATTATTCCCAGATTTCGACCAGCAATCAGAAAATCGGCCGATGAACGGCTGGCAACCTTTTTGGTTAGTACCGATATCAGGGTAACAAAAGCAAAATAGCTTAAAATTACAATCAAATAAGTATTCATAGTTACCAATCTCACACAATTTAAAACGTATTACCGCCTGTACAAACGGATACGGCAGGAACATAGTCCAGTTTGTTAAAGGAATCAAGGGAAATGCCCTCTTTCGCCAGTTCCGCCAGTTTTTTAGTGTTCCTGAAAAATCAGCTTGCTCTTCGGGAAAACTCCCTGCTACCATTCCAGACTATGTTTATGCCAACGACCAAAGAGGAACTGAATACACTGGGATGGGATATTCCGGATATCATAATTGTGACCGGCGATACATATATAGACAGTCCATTTATCGGGGTTGCCGTGATCGGAAAACATCTTATAAAACACGGATTCAAAGTGGCGGTCATTGCTCAGCCGTCAATTCATTCGTCAAAAGATATTATTCGTCTGGGAGAACCTCGTCTTTTCTGGGGAGTTACCGCCGGGAGTATCGATTCAACAGTGGCCAATTATACCGCATCGCGAAAATACAGACGGCAGGATGATTTTACACCGGGAGGTATGAATAATCGTCCAAACAGAGCATCTATTGTTTACTGTAATTTAATACGCAAGTATTTTAAAAATACAAAACCTGTTGTTCTGGGTGGATTAGAAGCGAGTCTTAGACGAATCGCGCATTTCGATGTGTTTGATTCAGCAGTCCGCAGGTCGATACTGCCTGATTCAAAAGCGGATGTTCTGGTGTATGGTATGGCTGAAAAAACGATTGTTGAGCTGGCACAGGCATTTCGGGACCAAACAGACTGGAAAGGCATTGCAGGTATTTGTTACATGGCAGGGCAGGCCGTACCATCATTTCATCGTCTGCCGTCATATGAATCGGTTAGAGATACGCCGGCAGAATTTTTGAAAATGTCGATTGATTTTCATCGGTTTGCCGGTGATACTGCTGTCGGATTTATACAGAAACATGGAAACCGGTTTCTGGTGCATAATCCACCGCAAAAACCGGTGACATCTGATGAGCTTGATCAGATATATGAAATGGATTTTGAACATGATGTACATCCATTTTATAAAACCGGCAAAGTAAAAGCGCTGGATACCATACGGCAATCCGTCACCGCTCATCGCGGTTGTTTCGGACAATGTCATTTCTGTGCCATCGCGGTACATCAGGGAAAACAGATCATCTCACGAACACCGAAATCAATTATTCGTGAAATAACAAAACACACTAAAAAACCCGGTTTTAATGGTATTATTTATGACATAGGAGGCCCAACAGCAAACATGTATGGCACAAAGTGCAAACAGAACTGGAAATGCCGGAACAAGCGCTGTTTGCAGCCTCGCCCGTGCCCCAATCTGATACCCGGACACAAGACTCAAATGGATATTCTGTCACAGATAACAAAGATTCCAGGCGTAAAAAAAGTGTTTGTTTCGTCAGGAATCCGCCATGATCTTGTCATGATAGATGAAAAATGGCGTAATGCTTATATTGAACAACTCGTACGATACCACATTTCCGGACAAATCAAAGTTGCGCCTGAACATAGTGAGGAGTCCGTTTTACGCCTTATGAACAAACCATCTGTTGACACAGTGCTGCAGTTCAAGAAACTGTTTGCAAATGCATGTCGAAAATTTCGCAAACGGTATTTTCTGACATATTACCTGATGGCAGCGCATCCGGGCTGCTCACCGCAAAATATGCGGCGCCTGAATGCGTTTTTAATTAATCGGCTGAAAACGATCCCCGAACAGATTCAAATATTTACTCCAACCCCCGCAACATTATCCACGGCCATGTACCATTGTGAAACTGATTTACAGGGAAACAGAATTTATTGTGATAAAACTGTGAATCAGATGGCTCGACAGAAACAAATTCTTCGGAATAAAAAATAACTCCCTGTCCGAAAAGGTGTTTGCACCGCAATTCGGTTTATATTTGTTGAATTGCTTTGTGGAATTCAGCCGAATTGCTGAGCACGACAAGATTTGGCCCTATTCGGACAGCATCTAACTACCGGGCAATCAGCACGTCAGAATCGGTGTTGGCGTCGATTCGTTCAACACTGCTGAATCCGGCCTCACGCAGCCAGTCCCGAACATCTGTTTCACGCCAGGCTCGCCCTGTTTCAGTGCCTGTCAACATATTGACTGCAAAAAATGCGGCATCTGCCGGCTCTGTAGCCGTATCATCCAGCAGAAAATCCTGAATAATCAGTCTGCCCCGACTGTTCATCGCATCTTTAATGTGCTTGAACAGACGAATATTTTCTGGTGGTCCGACAATGTGTATGATGTTAGATAACAAGACAAGATCAAAATCATTGCCGAAAGATGTGTTCTCAGCAAAAATATCACATTCTTGCAGTTGGAAATTCAGATTGGCATCATGTTCATGGATTATGTCCCGGGCTGTCTGAAGCGTCAGATCCAGATCAAACAGAACTCCTTCCATTTCAGGGATTTTTTCAGCAAACGCAATTAAATATGATCCTGCTCCACCACCAATATCCGCGACACGTCTGACGTTTGAAAGATCAATGGCTGAGGCCATTTTTCTGCCTCGTTCCAACCCGCGAGCGTGCATGGCCCGAATGAACACGCGATTGGATTCGGCATCCTTGATGACGCTGTTATCTTCAGGATTGTGCGGTAATCCGTCATGTACTGATTCTGGCAAATATGCCCATCGGCGGTAAATATGTTCTGCATGATCAATAGAAAATATCTGCATGGAAGTCGTGTTCGAAACCAGATACTGCTCAGCCAGCGATGAGTTTTCATATTCGTTTCCGGTTTTGGTTGTTAAACCCAGGGCCGTCAAGGCATCCAGCAAAATATCCGTGCCGCGATAACTAAAACCTGCCTTCAATGCTACCGTTTTGGCGTCAGCCGGTTTGCCTGCACGAATATAGTCGAAAATTCTTAATTTTACGGCGGTTTGAATTATTCTGGCTATTCGGTATCCCCCGACCACTTTTCCAAGTTGCTCCGGCGTTGTGATTTTCATCTGCAAATCTCCTTTGTTAACAGATCACTCGTTGCTCAAACTATTCTACTCCGGCGCCTTTTTTGTCAATAGAATAAACCCGTAGGGACGGATTTCATGCCCGTCCATTGTGTAGGGGCACAAGACCCCTACCTACATTCGACCATGATAAAACTATGCGTTTACAATGATTTAACCTGCCTGGTGCGTTCTTATGAGGGCGTTCGCCGAACGCCCCTGCATTAGTTTTTGGGTTCCATTACAAACAATCACCAATCAACAGACTGCAACCCTTAGGCCT
>PWNJ01000149.1 GCA_003558985.1 candidate division CSSED10-310 bacterium | reverse complement strand
TGGGCTCAGCTTCAATATCCAACTCGATGAATTCGGTTTCAAATGGTTTGTCAACATACGGTGGATACGGATCCGATTCGATCCGTTCCTGCGCAATCTTAAGTAATTCATCGCAAATATCCACTCCAGTGACGCGATATCCCAGTTTGGCAAGGTAATGCGATACCCATCCACCGCCGCAACCAACATCCAGTATTGATGCGCCCGGTGGCAAATTCAGTTTTTCTACCAGGTTAACAAACGCATACATATCCTCATAAAACGAAGTGTAATCAGGGCCGCCCTGAAACGGTTTAACATGCTCATATCGACGATTATGAAGTCCCTCAGTCACCAGCAATTGACAAAAATATTCGCGAGCTCCTTTTTTCCAGTCAACACGTTTCGGAAGGTGTTTGTTTATCTCTTCAAGCAGTTTCTTTTCGTCGCGATTTTTTAAAAATGTGCTTAATGATTTTTTAATTTTCATGTTTCTTCTCCTTGTCTCGATATGAGTTAATCAAAAATATCCGTTTTTTTCAATTTGTTGTTTTCGATGGCGAAATTTACGCGGCCTAATGAGGGCGTGGAAACCACGCCCCTACATTTGTTTTTGGGTTTCATCAAAACAGGTCACAAATCAGGCCTTCTTTTGAGGGTATTCGCCAGAACGCCATGAAAGAAAGATTGTCTCTCATTACGCATAAAGACCACTCTCGCGTTGTATTCCGTCTCTGCCTGACGGCATTTCCGGAACAACTGCGTTCTCTCCTGTGAGGAGAGATTTTATAAAGTTGCGTTTACAATGGGCTCCCCTTTTCGCCCTTTCGCCCCATCGCCGTCCGCCGCGTCACCCCATCACCCCACCGTTGCGTCGCCCTATCACGTCCTGCTTGCGGACTAACGGTTACAATAATGAGCTGATGGTACAAAATTTGCTCAAATCAAATATGGGATGAATGATTATTTCATTTTCTTATTTTAACGGGGGCTTAACTAAATGAAACGACTATTTCTTGTATTGTTTTTATCGCTAATTTGCGCTGGAGCGCATGGGTATTGGGTTGCTCTGGATGCTGGAACCGAATCGCGTTCAGCGTCTGTGACGAGTATTGATGTAATTGATAATGACACCATATTTACCGTCACTGTTCCAGGTTTTGAAGCGTTGGAAAAAACGAATGATTATGGTGATTTTATTCACATGGAGATACCGGATGTCGGCTGGTTGATGGAGACGGGTTCGCCAATGGTTCCAGCTATTCGTAAAAACATTATTGTCCCTGCGGATGCATCTGTCACTCTTCAGATTGAGGCGGACGGTCTGGTTGTGCTGGACAATGTTCTTGCCTGGCCTGCTCAGCCGTCTTTCAAGCGTTCGGATCCGGAACCGCCGTTTACAATCAACGAAACAGTATATGAGCAGGATGCGTTTTATCCTGGCGAATGGGGCCGCATATCGTATGATGCGTGGATTCGTGATTTTCGGTTTGTTACGGTTGAACTGAATCCGTTTCGAGTGAACGCTGTGACGGGTGAATTGCAGGCCGCGACTGAAATGAGAGTTCAGGTTATTACCTCTGGTCGTGAACCCATTGATCGCTCACCGGTTTTTCCGTCATTTCATGGAGTGTACAGCAATTCGCTTGAGAATTTTGATATTCTGGATATTGGTATGAGAACTGATCCGGAGCCGATGCTCATCATATGTTACCATGCTTTTATGAGCGATATGTCAGCTTACGTTGAATGGAAAACAAAACGCGGTATTGACGTGAATCTGGTCAGCTCGGATATTACCGGGACCAGTTCTTCGGCAATCCGTTCATTTATCGAAAATGTCTGGGCGACCTGGGACCCCAGACCGGTTTACATTGTGCTGGTGGGTGATGCGCCGCAATTACAACCAATGACCGGCATTGGCAATTGTGCCTCTGATTCGTTGTTCACTCTGCTGGAAGGCGGCGATCAGGTGCCTGATGTGTTTATATCACGCTTCAGCGCTTTGAACTCAAGCGAATTGAACGCCCAGCTTGACAAGATACTGATGTATGAAATGACACCTCCCGCCGGAGCATGGCTGGACAGATTTGCCGGTCTTGCCTCAAACGAAGGCTCGAATCCGTCCGATGAGCAATATTCACAGGAAATTGAAGCCCGTTTTATGGCTCACAATCCAAATTCTGAAGGCGACCGTATTTATCAGCGGTTTGGACACGGCTCAACCCAGGTGGCAAACGCGGTCAATCAGGGCCGGTTCTGGGTCAGTTATTTAGGTCATGGAAGCGGCACGTCATGGAGCAATGTACCGTTCAGTAACTCCAATGTTAACGCACTGACAAACGGTGATTTCACGCCGTTTGTCATGGATGTTTCCTGTATGAATGGCTATTTCAACGGACCGAACGACTGTTTTGCCGAACGCTGGCTGAAAAATGCCAACAAGGGCGCTATCGGCATGTACAGCTCATCCACAAATTGTGCGTGGCATGAACCCGCGCGCCTGGCCTGGGGAGTCACCTTTTCGGTGACCGGCAACAGTAGCGGAACGATTCCCGGAGGCAATTATATTCTGGGACAGATGACTCTGGACGGTATTTTGTATATGTACAGCGTATTCGGTGTCACACAAACAACTCGCGAAGTCATGAATCAATATGTGCTGTTCGGCGATTGTTCAATTATGTTTCGTTCCGCATCATATATCACACCTGACGTGTCGCATCCTCCCACGGCCGGTATGGCGCCAGGTAATTTTTCCGTGACCGTTACAGACGGTGGAACTCCGCTATCCGGAGCAGTTGTCAGCGCCTACAAACCCGGCGAAGTGCATTCTGTTGCAGTGACCGGCTCGAACGGTGTGGCCGTATTGAATATTCACCCTCAGACTATCGGTGATATGATTATTACAGTTTCAGGACAGAATCTTTATCCTCAGGAAAGTCTTGTCAATGTAATGCCGGCCGGCTGCGGCGTTATCATACTTGATGCAGACCTTTACAATTGCTCCGACACCATACATATTACCCTGTTTGATGCCGACCTGAATCAGGACCCGGGCAGTATTGAAACGGCCATTGTGGAAATCAGTTCCGATACGCATCCTGCGCCGATAGATGTTGTGTTGACGGAAACCGGTCCGGACACATCCGAGTTTACCGGTTCAATCATGCTGTCGGAAACTCATTCCGGCCAGGGTTATCTGAAAGTGTCACATGGTGATTTGGTTCTGGTGTATTATTACGATGAAGATTGTGAGGGTTCGCCTGCGGAAGTGATAGAAACAGTTTACATTGATTGTTTGCCACCGGCGATATCCAATGTGACGGTATCGAATGTGACGTCCGATTCATTCGCGGTAAGCTGGAACACCGACAAACCTGCCGACACGAAGCTGGTCTGGGGTAATGTGATTCCTCCGAACCAGACAGTGTATTCGGCAGGACTGCGAACAGAGCATCATGTTGAACTGACGAATCTGAACGACGGAACCCATTATTTCTTTATGCTTGAGAATACCTGTGTGGTTGGAAACACCGCGCAGGACACCAACAACGGCGCATATTATATGGTAGTAACGCTTCATACCTTGTGGGATCAGCCGGCCAGTTCATCCAACCCGAGTCGTCGCGCTAATCAGGTTTTTCCCAGTTCACAGTATTCGGAATACACCTGTTATCTGGCTGATGATTTTGTCAATACGGAAACGTGGCTGATAAAAGATATCTTTGTACCGGGTGAACTGTATAACGGTGGGACATCTCTGGCTAATGCCACAACACTGCACTGGCGGATATACGCTGATAATAGTGGTCTTCCAGCGGGGTATCCCGGCAGTGGCGCATCGCCCTTCTGGAGTCTGGATTTGTCTCCGAATGATCCTCAGATATCTTTGATGACAGGCCTGCAGAACGATTTGAGTGATGCCCGTATCCAATTAGATACGCCATTGCAACTGCCGGCAGGCACATGGTGGCTGATGTTTTATCCGACGATGAATTTTTCATCGCACGGCCAGTACGGACGGATTTCATCGGATACCACGAACCTGTCCGTCGGAAAGTTTGTTAATCCGGGCGGCGGATTCGGATATGGTTCCAACTGGATGGACTGGAATAACGTTTCAAGCGTTACACACCATGATATTGCTTTCCGTTTAAGCGGTACGATTCCCGGTCAACCAACTCCGACACCTCCACCAACAGCAACACCTGATCCACATCAATGTCTGAATCACGGCGATGTCAATTTTGATGGCTCCGTTACCGCAGCCGATGCCCAACTTACATTCCAAATCGCATTGGGTCTGATTACACCGACGTTTGAACAGGAATGCGCCGCTGATTGCAACGGGGACGGCATGGTTACAGCTCAGGACGCTCAGATGATCTTTCTTGTGGCGCTTGGCATGGAATCCTGCGCTGATCCGCTATAGAGGCTCGAGGATTGGGGGCGGCCGAAGGACGCGCCCCCTTCGACTTCCCGTTCCCAATAAGCGCTAACTTATTTTTAAATATCCAACAAGGGATTTCCAAGGTCCAACTTCCAAGTCAAAGATATCTCTTACCCCCGATAACCCTACTTCTTCCTTGGACATTCCTTGTTGAATGTTGGATATTCACACTAAAAGTTTTTCTGTCGTCTATTGTGTAGGGGCCCAAGACCCCTACCTACATTCGGTCAACATAAAACATTGCGTTTACTGTGATTTATCCTGTCTGGTGCGTCCTTCTGAGGGCGCGGAAACCACGCCCCTACTTCTCCCCTTCCCCTTCCCGCATTACAGATCAGCCGTATTCTTACGCGATAGCCAGTTAAAGTAGTATATTTTATTCTAACCACGTTTTATAATTTTAATATGGTATAATTATATTAAGCGGTCGATGTTTGGATCTGAATCTGTGAGCACGGTTATCTAATGTAATCATTACGACTTCTTTTGACTGTCGAGCACGAACAATATGCTGGGAACGCCCGGTGAAATTGTGGTGGTGAGATTGTGATCAGCTAAATGGAGGTTTCAAAATGAAAACGTTATTTTTGTCGGTGGTATTGTGTTTATTCTTCCCTGGATTGATGCCAGGCCTGGCATTGATAGAATTTTACGAATTCGGTGATGCACCTGATGGCGCTATCGCCTATCCATCCACCGGAATAATTGGCAATTTTCCAACGTGCTCCTCAAACGGGATTTTTATTCGCCATGGATGGGGCGATGTTCCAACTCTGTTTTTTGGTCCTTCCGCAGATATTGAATTTGATGGAAATGCCGGGGCCTGTCCGTCATTTCCTCCTTATGATCAGGATGAATGCATGAATGACGGTGATGCCGGTTTGCTGATGCCGACGGCTTTCACCATTGATTCGTTCTGGAATATCATCGCATGCCCTGCCGCGCCGCTTCCCGCAACTGCTCTGGAAACAACATGCGCTTTGGCTGTTTGGGGGGTGAATGTTGATATTCATCTGACAGAACAATGGGGTGGTGAAGCGTATATCAACATTTTGATGGACTGGAATCAGGATGGTTTCTGGAGTGGCGGCAGTGTGTGTCCGGAAGGTCCGGCTCCGGAACATGTTCTAGTCAATTTTATGGTTACCGGTCCATTTTCCGGTCCATTGTCCCTGTTGTCTCCTCCCGCGTTCCGTATTGGTCCGAATTCAGGATATGTCTGGACACGCTTTACGATTTCGTATGAGCCCGTACCTTTGCCATGGGACGGCTCAGGAATTTTTGAGGAGGGCGAAACGGAAGATTACTTGCTGTGGATATTCTCGGATCAGGAACCGCCGATGGAAGGCGATTATGGCGATGCGCCGGAGGGCGCGCTGGCCTATCCGGATTTGGGCGTTATCGGTCAGTTTCCGACCTGCAAGACAATCGGTCCGCCCGGATGGTATGTTGAACATCAATTCAGCGCCATGTTTTTTGGTCCGTCAGCCGATGCAGAAACGGATGGCAATGCCGGTCTGTGTCCCGGGTTTGCCAATCAATATGACATGGATGAGTGTTTCAATGATGGCGATGCCGGATTGATTTTTCCGGAAGCGTTCACGATTGTGGGACCTCCGGGCGCTGAATTTGTTCAGCCCTGCACAGGAGCCGTTGGCACATCACTGGGACACACCTGCACGATGGCCGACTGGGGAACCGACATAGATATTCACGTGGACAACTCATCCGGTCCACCGTCATATGTGAATGTTCTGGCAGACTGGAATCAGGACGGCATGTGGTTTGGAGGCATAGACTGTCCCGGTTTCGGTTATGCCCCGGAACACATTCTATTTGATTTTGCGGTTCCCCCCGGGTTTATCGGGCCTCTTT
>PWNJ01000020.1 GCA_003558985.1 candidate division CSSED10-310 bacterium | reverse complement strand
TCAGTTGATGCGCCGGGATGGTGCGGACGCCGGGTAAGCAACCCCCCGCCTGCGGTGACCCCCTTGCGAAGGGGGTTGGGACGGTGAAGCTCAGTTGATGCGCCGGGATGGTGCGGACGCCGGGCAAGAACCTTGCTTTTGCCCCCACACAACGCATAGAGGCATAAGATTGGTCGTGATGCACGGGGAACTCTGACATCAAGCCCCCCTTGAAAAGGGGGGAAGTTAAAGGGGGGTTTCCACACCCGCGGCGTGCTGTGGCGACAAATATTTCTGCAACTGTTCACACACAGCATCAAAGTTAGTCATTACATCTTTGTTTGAAAATCGGACAACTGTAATTCCATAGGATTCAAGGGCTTTCGTTCGCCTGTGGTCATACATTTTTCCTTTTTTGGTATAATGGCTTGGACCATCAACTTCGATTACCAATTTGCGGGAAGGACAATAAAAATCAACGATATAATGATGAATTGGATGCTGCCTTATAACCCTGGTATCGTGATTACGTAAAAAACGATACCAGAGTTTTTTTTCAGGTTTGGTCATATTATTTCTTAATCTACGAGCGCGCATTTTGTTTTGGGGATTGTATGGCAAACAATAAGGCATGATTACAAATCCATTGCGCAGTCCTTTAGTCACTGAAGCACTTTGAGCTGTTTTCTTGTGTCTTTCAGGTTGCGAAGATGTTTTTTTTGGCATCCGCCTTGTCCGTCTTTTTTTATGCGAGTGCTTTGGTTCAATTTCTGGGTCAACACCAATCCCTTTGCGGAGTTTTTCCAGTTCGAACTTTGCAGTTATGTCACTGGTAAAATTTTTGGATTTGCTCAAATCTGACATCCTCCTGAACATAGTTCGGAATAGATACAAAAAGGGTCATTATCGTAACAAAATACAAAATCATGTTAAACACAAAAACGTGAAGGCAAAGTTTGTGTGGACGCAAGAAAGCAACCCCCCGCCTGCGGCGACCCCCTTGCGAAGGGGGTTGGGACGGTGAAGCTCAGTTGATGCGCCGGGATGGTGCGGACGCAAGAAAGCAACCCCCCGCCTTCGGCGACCCCCTTGCGAAGGGGGTTGGGACGGTGAAGCTCAGTTGATGCGCCGGGATGGTGCGAACGCGGAAGTCAGTGTGTTCAGACTGTGCAGGAGACCTCGTTTGGTGTATCGCAGTATCACGCGAATGCCTTTTTCGCAGATTTGGTCATAGCTGATAATCAGCCATTTGCCCCATGATGTTTTGTAATGACGCAGCATAAAATCAATCAAACGGGTCGGATTGGAATGTGTCAGTCGTGTAAGCCGGTTCAAAACGGTGGGTTTGTATTGAAGAAAGTTCTTATTTTCTGAAAACATTGGGTCTGACAGATCAGTTCCGGATTTCAGACATTGTGTCCGTAGCCGGGTTCCGGGATACAAAGTCAATGAAAACACATCGATATTGAACGGTTTTTTCAGCGACATCAACACCCGGATTGTCTCGATCCGATCCTCATCTGTTTCAAACGGGTTGTCCACAATGACATCATATGTCCGTGAATGTAGTCGGCCGGTAAACGCATCCAGTACTGCCGCCGCCTTTTTGAAATCCTCAACCGTTTCAACACGGTTGAAAACCTTCCTTGAAATCCGTTCCGATCCGGACTGCAGTCCCATTTGAATACCAATCAGACCGGCATCAATCAGCATGTCAATGCTTTCATGTGTTACCGATTTCGGATGCAAAAGCACACCAAATGACGCGCCTGTTGTTTTGAATTCGTCGCAAAACTGTTCAATCCAGCCCGGCGGTTTAAAGAAAAAGGTATCATCCATGATGGCGATAGTATGAACTTCCGGAGTAGTTTCAAGAACATCCCTGATTTCGGTCATCAGATGGTTGACAGAGCGGTGCCGGTTGGCCCAGTGAGGTCCCAGTAAATCTTTTAACGCATCACTGCAGCAATAGGTGCACCGATAGGGACACCCGCGTCCACTCAGAATGATATGACGTCCCGCATTCCATGGAAATCCAGCAGCCAAATGCGACGCTGTCGCTGGCACAACACGAGAATCATCCAATACCCAGTGATGACGCAATGAATTATCCGGAACAGGAAGCGAATTCAGGTCACGGACGATCTCGCGCCGGTTCCGGTGCACCATCCCATTGGACGAATACCAGAAATTATCCAGCGTATCGGGAATTCTTCGGTCACGTATCGCCTGCATCAAGTAAACAATTGACTCCTCCCCCTCGCCGACACATACATAATCTGCATATTCAACACATTCCTCCGGCTTCAGTATCGCGTGAGCTCCACCCCAGATTACCGGTATTTCAAGGTGTGTTTTTACTATTTCCGTCAATTGTTTTGCCAGCGACAGGTGAACCGACATGACATTCAGTCCGACAGCAATACATTCAGTCTGCCTCAACCATTCAATAACAGAATTCAGATGCTGTTGTGACAGCGGTTGATCCGCCTCTCTGTTCAGCCACAACACCTGCGTTGGTATTCCGGCTTGGCGGCAGCACGCCGAAATCTGACGTATTCCCAGATCAATATACGAATTTTGCAGCGAAACAAGTCCGAGCATTGTATCACTTCCCGAAGGTATTCAAGGCCCTTGCGGCCATATTTATTTATGTTGAGCAAATCGGGTGCCAGATATGTGAGTGCGTGGTCCGGCAAGGGATGTTGTATGGAGAAAAGGTTGAAGAATGAATAAGTTATGCGACATAGAATCTTAAAAACCATGGTGTTGACACATGACAAAATCGACAGAAGAAAGAAAAAAGCCACCACAAAAACGATATGTCGTATTGAAAAAAAACGTAATATCGTGGTAATAAGTCTGTGTGTAATCGTTTTTGGAGGTGTATATGAGTTCGGTTGATATCAACAAGTTTTTCCGAAGTGTCGCTCTGGAAATTCTGGGCACGTTGGATATTCAGAAAGGTTTGGAGCGGACGCAGCATGTATTGCGCCGTTATATTCCGTTTGATGTTTTAACGTTGAGCTATTATGAACCGGCCAACAAGGGTATATACCGGGTTGCGGGATTGGGTACTCTGGTCAATTATCCAAATCATCCGTCATTGCCGATAGCCACCGCGGACAACGACTGGATAGCGAAAATAATGCGGAGTTTGAAAACAGGGAGCCGGACACCGTTCATTGTCAGCAATCGTCCCGGCCGGGATAAGCTGTATGATTTCATTCTGGAATATGCTCCGGAATATGAAAACTATTCCAGTGTTTTGATGGATTTAAATATTGAAGATGAGAATATCGGCTCTTTATGGCTGGCAACAAGGGGCGATTCTATATACACGGATTTTCATCTGAGATTGCTGAAATCAGCCGGTGAACTGTTTGCCATTGCGTTAAGCAATGTCCGCAGGTACAACCGTTTGCGTCTGGAAAAACGCGATGTGGATGATTCGAACACGGTTTTAAAAATGGAATTGATGAATTATCAAAAATCGCATCTGGTGGGCGCTGAATCCGGTTTGCGGACGGTAATGGAGCGGGTTCGGCAGGTTGCTCCAGCGGTAACGCCGGTATTGATCACCGGTGAGACGGGGGTTGGCAAGGAGGAGATTGCCAGAGCGATTCATGAGTTGTCTGACAGGCGGAAGGGGCCGTTTGTTCGAGTGAATTGCGCGGCGATTACGGACACTCTGGTAGACAGCGAATTGTTTGGTCATGAAGAGGGCGCATTCACTGGCGCTCGACGCAAGCACAAAGGATATTTTGAGCGCGCGCGTGGTGGTTCGATACTGTTGGATGAGATCAGTGAACTGAATAGTCAGATACAGACAAAACTGCTCCGGGTGATTGAGCAACATGAGTTTTTCCGCGTGGGAGGAACGCAACCGGTTCAGCCCGATTGCAGAATCATTGCGGCCACTAACAAAAATCTGGAGCACATGGTTCGGCAGGAACGGTTTCGAATGGACTTGTTTTATCGGCTGAATGTGTTTCCGATTGATGTTCCGCCGCTGCGTGACAGAGCCAGGGATATTCCGATGCTGGTATCACATTTTATTAATGTTATGCAGAGCGAGATGAACATTTCCGAGCTGACGGGTGTTGATCCGGATGACATGAAACGTTTGGTTGATTATAACTGGCCCGGCAATGTCCGTGAACTGCGAAACATGGTGGAACGCGCGCTTATTCTAAGACAGAATGGCCGACTGAATTTCAATTTCAAGTTTGGAACAGCATTTCCGGGTAGCATCTCTGAAGATACCCAGGTGAATAATATTATTCCTTACAAACAGGCCGAAGCCACCTATATTCAACGGGTTTTGGAGTTAACGAACGGCAGGATACAAGGCCCTGAGGGCGCTGCAGAACTGCTGGAGCTGCATCCAAACACGCTCCGCTCAAAAATGAAAAAGCTTGGAGTTGGACAAATAAAACAACAAACAAGATAGTAACTGCCCGGAATCCCCGTTCAAAGGGAAGGGGAAGGGGAAGGGGCGTAGTGTAGACAATCGGCGTCTTTGTTGACAGATTAACAATATCATGCCAAAATATTTGCATCGGTTTCGGTGACTTATAACCAGGGTTGTATGTCAAACTTGGAGGATTGGGGCTATGGGGTGCAAAAAGTATTTCAGCACGCTGTTCATATTGCTGTCGGCAGTGATCTGTCATGCCGGCGGATTTCACAATGGAATGTTTGTCTGCGATGATCTTGTTCAATCATTGCATCGTGGTCAGACGGTATCATTTTTTGTTGAGTTGATAGATCAGGCCGATACGTCGAATGCCCGCTATCTTTCAACGAAAGAAGAAAAAGGCTGGTATGTTTACAATACGCTGACCGAGCATGCCCGTCGGACGCAGGCCGATCTGATTCGTTTGCTTGACCGGGAGAACATCAAATACAGGTCGTTCTGGATCAGTAATGTGATTTTGGTTGAAGGTGATATGCATTTATTCGAGATGCTGGTTGTTCGGGATGATATTCAGGCACTCTATCCGAATCTCATGCAAAAAGTCTTGCCGGATATGCCGGAGCCGGATGAACCGATTCGTGGATGGGGCCCCGAATGGAATCTGTATCAGGTCAAAGCGGTGGATGTCTGGACAGCGCTGAATATAACGGGTCGAAACATTGTTATCATGAATAACGATACCGGTGTGGAATGGACTCACAGCGCTTTAAGAGACAATTACCGGGGATGGGATGGAGTGATTGCGGATCATCAGTATAACTGGTTTGATGCCACCGGAACCTATCCGCTGGCGCCAGGTGACGGACATAATCACGGAACATGGACTAATGGGATTACTGTTGGAAATGAAGGTTCCTGGGATTTTACAGGTGTTGCCATCGGGGCTGAATGGATAGCCTTCAAATGTATGGATGACAATGGCAGTGGGGAAAGCGCCTGGTTATTGGCGAGTTTTCAATGGGCGCTAGCGCCGACCCGGCTTGACGGAACGAATCCGGATCCTTCCAAATCCCCCCATGTGATCAATAATTCATGGGGCACTTCGAGTAGTACTCCGTTTTTGGAAACCCCCATTCAAAACTGTGTCAACGCCGGAATATTTGTTGTGTTTGCCGTTGGAAACCAGGGACCGGGCTGCAGCTCATTAAGAATCAATGGCCCTGCAAATTACACCAATGTGTGTGCGGTTGGTTCAGTGGATTCCAGTCGTCTGATTGCCGCACATTCAAACCGTGGTCCGAGTAACATGGATCCGAATGTTATCAAACCAAATGTTGTCGCGCCCGGTGTGGATATCCGCTCGTCAATTCCAGGAAACAGCTTTCATGCGTACTCCGGCACATCCGCTGCCTGCCCGCATGTTGCCGGGCTTGTGGCGCTGTTGTGGGAGGCCAATCCTTCGCTGATCGGAGATGTGGACTACACTCGATGGATCATCAGAAATACTGCGTTTCCGACGTATGACGACCAGTGTGGGAGCGGTCACAGACCCAATAACGTTTACGGCATGGGTGAAATTGACTGCTTGCTGGCTGTCTGTGTTGCGATGAATATTCCGACGCCGACACCCTCCCCAACCCCCGTCCATTCTCCAACACCGACACACACCTGGACACCGGTCCACTCTCCCACCCCGACACCCACACCCATGATTCTATATGTTCCTTCGCAATATGACACGATTCAGGCGGCTGTTGATGCCGCAACCAATGGCAGCACGGTAATGGTCGAAGATGGTATATACAGCGGTATGGGCAATCACAATATTAATCTGCAGGGAAAAGCCATTACTGTCCGATCCGTAAACGGTCCGGAAAACTGCATAATTGATACTGAAAACTGGCATGGCCGCAAAGCATTCCTGTGCTATAGCGGCACAACAAGAGACACG
>PWNJ01000123.1 GCA_003558985.1 candidate division CSSED10-310 bacterium | reverse complement strand
TATTGTTGTCCAAATAACTCCGGTTAAACCGCAAATCATCAGACAGCACCCCTTAAGCCCTACGTCCTCGGCCCTAAGCCCAATGGTTGCACCCCTTAAGCCCTACGTCCCCGGCCCTAAGCCCAATGGTTGCACCCCTTCAACCTTCTACCTCCTAAGCTGAACCAGTCATTTGACAGTATTTTACATTCCTGTCAGGCTTAATAGTGATGAGATGCGTGATTTACAGATCTGTTTTGTTCAAAACCAACAAAGCTGACGAATATTCTTATTTTTAACAAAGGTTTTTTTTATGAGGTCTATTGTATGTATCATATGTTTTGCTTGCGTTTGTCTTCTGTCCGCAACAGCATATGATGTCCAACTGGAACTTGTGATGCCCGGAACGCTTTTCGGGCCGGATTCACCGGTTTTTCTGAATCTGAACGTGATGAACACCGGTCAGGAGTTGTTGGACGCAAAACTGTTTGTTGCGTTAACGGTTGGAACAGGTGATTTCTGGTTTTATCCGGATTGGCAACATTATCCTCCGGATATTGACTGGGAACATGTATCTATCCCTGCTGAATATGCGGACACATGGTCAATTATTCCCGAGTTTTCCTGGCCTTCCGGCGCTGGTGAATTTCCGGATGCCATGTTTCTTGCCGCAGTAATGCACAACGATTTACCAGTCAGCAATCTGGCGGAATATACGTTTGGCTGGACGGAGATTCCTCAACCGACACCCACACCAACAATCACACCTACCCCTTATGTGACGCCGACACCCACACAAACTCCTGAAGGATACGTGTATATTGCTCCCGGTCAATATATGCGCGGTTCACTGGATGATGAAGCCTGCCGCTGGCAGGACGAGACGCCTCATCAGGTCATATTGACTCGCGGGTTTTACATAATGACCACAGAAGTTACACGGCAGATGTGGGCTGAACTGCAGAATGCCGAACCGTCTCTGCCAGACGATTCCAGCAATCCCGATGTCAGCCCAACAATGTATCATCCTGTACAGAGGGTATCCTGGATCGAAACCATTCTGTTTGCCAATCTGTTGTCAAAACACCGTGGATACACTCCATGTTACTATATTGATGAAAATTTTACCATTGTCGTAGATGCTGACAACTATCAAGATGCGTCCATTTTCTGTGATTTTGATGCATCCGGATACCGGTTGCCAACAGAAGCGGAATGGGAATATGCTGCCGGAGCTGGCGCTGCGACTCCCTTTTCATTTAATGAACCGTTCTATGATGAATCAACCTGTACGGATTGCGATTCGGGAACTCTTCCTGTTATGGAACAACACGCCGTGTTTTGCGCGAACAGTGACGGCGGCACAATGCCAGTCGCAAGCAAACAACCCAATCCTGACGGTCTTTACGATATGCACGGAAATGTCTGGGAATGGTGCTGGGACTGGTACGGCGATTATCCTGCTGAAACCGTCACTGATCCCGAAGGCGCTTCTGAAGGTACGTTCCGTGTCAAACGCGGCGGCGGCTGGAACAGTGACCCCGTTGCATGCCGAATATCAAACCGCAGCAGCGCTCCTTCCGGACGCGACCATTTTCTGGGATTCCGGCTGGTACGCACCAAACACCAATAATCAGTGCGCGGCCTGCAGCCGCGTGATCGCTTCGCCGGCAGAACATGAGAGAAAAAGATAATACGCGGCCTTGTGAGGGCGCGGAAACCACGCCCCTACATTCGGTCAACATAAAACATTGCGTTTACAATGGTTTTCTCCTGTTCTCCCTTTCTCCCTTTCTCCGTCTCGCCGTATCACCCTTTCGCCCCATCAATCCCCGCGACCATGACCGCCAGTTCACGTATATCCGTACTGTTGTCAAACTGTTCACACGGCACAAAAAATGTGTCGGCTTCCAGCACAACAGATGTGCCGTGCTGTGCCACTGGTTTCAATGGAAAATGTATGGTTTTCCATATACCCGGCGGAAGTTTGAATGTCTGATGATGCTGTCCCTGCTGAATTCGTACTGATACTGATTTGTTCGTCGGTTGTGCATTCTTAATTTCAAACTGAAGACATTTGATATCCTCAGTCACCTGTATTTCCGATGTTTTGCCGGTCCAGCGAAACGGTTTGTTTTGTTCGGTTTCCAAAGAGTAAAACCCGTGAATTAACCGGACACCCGTATGGCGGCCGGAAAAAAGCTGATGATAATCATCTTTTACTATGAATGCCTTGCATATTCTGCAGAGTTTTGTCGGATACCAGCCTTTGTCCATCTGTTGGCGTGCTTTTCGGGCCGCTTTGCTGTTCCACAATTTGACAAGCGAGTTTTTCCGGACATCGCCGATGGCTGCCTGAGCGTCATAATCCACGCAGCAAAGCGTGCTTCTGCCGTCAGCCAGAACAACCATCTGTTCATGGATAGACGGACAGAAACCTTTGTGTTTTTCGACATAACGCACATCTTTCATCAGCCAGTCGGAGAATGTATTGATCGCTTTAAATCCCAGGATGACACCGGGAAGAATTTCGGCATGATCGCCTTTCAGACAACTCAGTGGTTTTTGATGATAATCGCCCTGAAGACATTCAAGTTCCCGAAACCTGAAATCAAGCTCAAACCGGCGACCAACTGAGTCACCGAACTTTTTCCATTCATTGATAACATCAAATGCTTTTTCATCGGTATCAATCAACTCCGGCGAAAAAACCGGCGGATATCCAAGCTCAGCCCGCATCAGATTAAACTCCCAGGTATTCAGATAATGGATATATATTCTGGTATTGCTTTGTGCGCTGAATTTTTCGCTGACCGCCGATTTGATGTTATTCATATACGTGTCATACGATATTTTTCCGCGCCGGTTGGCATCGAACGATTCGCTGCCCGATACCTGAACACCTATGACCAGTTCTTCAAGACCGGAATCAAACAGATCACGTGCAATACGTTCATTCAACAGAGCGCCATTTGTAAACAGACGCACCTTCAACGACATGTCATGGGCATACGTGATATAATTCAGCAGGTCTTTGACCAGAAGCGGTTCACCCATCAAATGAAACTGAACAGGTTCGTCGGTGAGTTTATGTTTGCCGGCTTCTTTCAAAAGTTTTCGAACTGTATCACCGTCCAGAAAACTGCGTTTTCGTTTCATGTGTGAATCCGGACAAAACGTACATGAAAAATTGCAGTGATTGGTCAGCTCAATAAACAGATATTTAATCAGCGGTTTTGTGTTCCGGGCCATAGTGTGTCAAGTCTCCGTCCGGCAATGGATGCTACGGCAAGATACTCCAAAATTCAAGGCGCCTTTGGGTAAAGAAATAAAAAGCCGACCATAATCGGCCGGCTTCTGAAACTTTTTTTAAACTTGAAAACGTGTTTTAACTTACAGGGGATCCGCGCAGTCTCCAATGCCAATAACCGTATAGAAAATCAACTGGGCATCGGCTGCGGTCACGATGCCGTCACCGTTACAATCCGCAGCGCATTCCTCTTCGTAAGTCGGGGAATACTGTCCCAACGCGATGTAAAAAGCCAGTTGAGCATCGGCCGCCGATAGAATGCCGTCCTGATTGACATCACCGTTATTGATACAGATCTCTTCCATTTCCGTACACCAGATCATTTCAGCCGAATCCATGAAAACGCCGCTCCAGCCTGCGGCGACGAAGAAAGCATTACTTGTTGCTGCCATACCGAATGTGCGCCTGGCGTTATTCAGCGGAGCATACTCCAGAAACTGACCGGTCGCCGGATTATAGGCATAGCATTCGTCTCTGTAGGATGACCATCCGCCGCCAGCGATGATGATATAGTTGCTTTCAAAATATCCCGGACTCTGAAGAACTGCCGCGTTAACTCCGCTACCGTCGGTGAATGGCAGAGTATGCGTTACTGTCCATGTATCGGTTGCAAAATCGTATTCTTCTATACTGTTCAGACCTGCGGCTGCCCGGCCGCCGATGGCATAGATTTTGTCATTAAAGGCAACCACGCCAAGATAACCGCGTTCGGTATTCATGGGGCTTAATGTTGTCCATCGCGAGCCTGCCGGGGCTTCCGGATCATACTCAAAAAAATGATTTACATATACATTGCTGCCGGTAGATCCGCCGACAACATATATTTTTCCATCGTAAGCCGCGACACCATGAGCAAATGACGGACTCGGCATGGGATCCAACTCACTTATCGACCAGGTTTCGGTTACCGTATCGAAAACTTCCATAGAATCAATAGCAACACTTCCGGTCCATCCTCCGGGCACATAAATTTTTGTTCCGATAGATGCAGCAGCTATATTAGACACCGCTGTCGGTTTTTCGGCTGTCAGAAGCTCCCACTCATTCGTTGCCATGATGTATTTTTCAGTTGTTTTAGGACGGAAGCTTCCGGACATTTCACCGCCAATCAGATAGGCATTGTCTCCAACAGCCGCCATTGCCGGACGCGAAATCGCATTGTTCAGATTTGCAATTTCAATCCACTCACCCACCAGCGAAACACACTCAATTTTTTCAGCAGATGCCAGATACTGGCCGTTCCATCCGCCGGCAACGAAGAATGCGTTATTGGTTGCTGCCATGCCGAATGTGCGTCGGGCGGTATTCAGCGGCGCATAATCCAGAAACTCACCCGTCGCAGGATTATATGCATAACACTCGTTTCTGTAAATTGACCATCCACCGCCAGCAATGATGATATAATCACTTTCAAGGTATCCTGGGCCTGGCAGAACTGCTGCATTGACGCCACCGCCGTCACTGAACGGTAACGTATCAGTAAGTGTCCAGGTATCGGTTGCAAAATCATATTCTTCAATACTGTTCAGTCCGACAGCATTTCTGCCGCCGATAGCATAGATGTGGCCATTAAAAGCAACCGCGTTCAAATAACCGCGTTCGACATTCAAAGAACTCAGGATTGTCCATCGCGAACCTTCGGGAGCTGCCGGATCATATTCCATAAAATGATCCAAATATCCACTGCTGGCATATCCGCCGACAACATATATTTTCCCATCGTGTGCCACTACCCCATGAGCTGACGACTCATTCGGCAGAGGATCGGTATCTATCACCTGCCAGGTTTCAGTCGCCGTATCGAACACTTCCAGTGAGTCAATAGATGCGCTACCGATCCATCCTCCGGGCACATAAATTTTTGTGCCGATTGATGCCACAGCGATGTTCGACACTGCTATCGGTTTTTCCGCTGTCAGAAGCTCCCACTCATCCGTCACAGAGTTGTATTTTTCGATAGAATCAAGACGAGTTCCCCCTGTGGTTTCGCCACCGATCATGTATACATCGTTTCCAACCGCGGCAAGCGCCGGTCGTGAACGGGGAAAATTCAGATCGGACAACTCCTCCCATTCAGAAAACACGTGTTCCGCGCTGGCTGAAAATGACAATATACATACCGCCAACAAAACCATAACTGATGAAATGAATGAATTTTTTTTACCTTTTGAGCACATATAAACCTCCTTAAAAAAATAGACAACTCAGGCATGGCGCAAAAATCGCACATAAATACCTGAAAATCAAGCAAAAACAGCTTTTTTTTTAAAAGCCAAAGAACCTTGTTTTTCAATAGGTTAACCAAAAGCTATCTGAAAAATGCAAATTCGCGCGACCTGACTCAACCATACGCGTAATATTTGGCACAATTTGATTAACAGACGTGAACTGCCTGATAAATGTTTGCTATAATCGATTTACCCTATTTCGATTCCGGAGGTCTGTTGTATGAAGAAAAAAAACCGAATGATCCACATTATGCCGATCAGTATGGCAATTCTTTTTCTGATAGCGCCTGTATGCGATGCGGCGATACAATTGAGTCGTGACACGGTGCCCGCAGAAACAGCTCAGAATGTCGTGCTGGGCATATCGGATGCCGGACGGTATTCCATTCAGATTGAGAGCCAGTCAGGCGCCTCTTTCAGAATGATTGATCCGGTCAAAGGTCCCGGTCAGGTGCATGGTGTATCGGGCGCTGTTGACGGCAGAAAAGACACGTTTCTGGATGAAGGCGATTACCTGCTGGCCATAACCGGATCAGGTCATCCGGACGAAACGGTAACCATATCCGTCATGCCGTTCACGACAGTCTCACATCATCAGGAGTCTCTTCCGGGTCTTGAACCGTATGAAACCTCATTGAATGATCTGGACACAATGGATTTCTGGTTTTCTGTTTCCGAACCACAGATGATTTATATAGATGCTGCCGGCAGAGCTTTGAATGATATGCGATTATGGCTGCACGGCACGTGGCTTTCGGAGTTTGAACCGCTGGTATCAGTCGTCGATGCCAGGCCTGAACGGCCATTAAATCGACGCCGGCTGATGGTACATTGTCCGCCCGGAATACACAGAGTATCACTATATGGCGGTGAAGCGCTGGAATGGGCTTATGGAGGCGCCGATATGCCGCTGCATATTCGTTCAGGAATATCCTCGGTTGCACCCGCTGG
>PWNJ01000196.1 GCA_003558985.1 candidate division CSSED10-310 bacterium | reverse complement strand
CCCAAATGGCATTTCAGATAGCGCTTGGTGTGATTATTCCCACGTATGAAGAAGAATGTGCGGCGGACTGTAACGGTGATGGTTTTGTTTCAGCAGCCGATGCGCAACTGATATTCCTGACAGCGCTGGGAGTAGATGAATGTGCCGATCCGCTGGAAACCCGTCTTTCCGGAGCTGATCTTAGACATAGCTATCAGCCCCCTGACAGGATTATTGATATCAATTCCAACATGATTCAGGTTGACCCGGTATCCGGATATGAAGGTGATTCCGTAACAATCAGTTTCTGGCTGGATAATCCGACGATCGAGGTGGATGCATTCACTTTGAACCTGGGATTTGATCATACCATTCTTGAATTGACTGATCTTGTCCCGGGTGATCTGAACCCGGAATGGATCGATTTTGGCTGGAACATTACCGATGAAGGAATTGTGACGGTTGCCGCATATACTTTGGGCATGGACGTTTACCAGCAAATTCCGGCAGGTTCTGAAGGTGTGTTGTTTGAAATAACCTTCCTGCTGCTTTCTGATGCTCACGAATCCGAAGTGAACGTGCTCAGCTTGCATGATGATCTACAGGAGTTCATTATTTTTTAGCGTGACTCCATACATTTGATATTTGATAAAACGCCGGATTTGATCCGGCGTTTTTTTACGTAATAATTATCTTTTTTTGACAAGCGCGACATAATCATGCATTAAAAAGGGCTGAACCTCCTGACGATTTATCTGATAGAGGATAACCGTGATTTTGATTTTGGCTGACATTATACTGATTATACATTTTTTTTATATTTTGTTCGTTGTTCTGGGACAGTGTCTGATTGTTATGGGGGGACTTCGTGGCTGGGAATGGATTCGAAATCGTTCATTTCGATCAATTCATCTTGCCGCTATTGGCCTGGTGGTTGTTTTGTCATGGATCGGCAAACCATGTCCACTGACGGTTTTGGAGGTCAGTTTAAGAAAAAGCGCTGGTCAACCCGTTCATATGGATTCATTTATTGAATACTGGTTGAATCGTTTCATTTACTATGATTTTCCGGAATGGGTTTTTCTTACAGTTTACACAATATTTGGTTTGATTGTATTGGCATCATGGATATGGATTACACCAGATTACTCAAAACAGAAAAAGTCAGCGGATAAATAGCTCACAGCCAATATTTTCCTATAATCTGTATTTTTTTATTGACATTTTTTAAAACTCTCAATATACGCCTTCAAAATTGCGGGTTAACAATTTTTTGTGCCTGAAGGGAATTTCAATCATGAGATCAAAATTTATCCGGTTATATGTATTGGTTTTAGTTTGCCTGTTTTATGCAGGAATTTTTGCAGCAAAAGCTCAGATATTGGGTTATCCTGTCCCGGGTGGTACGGAGTATCCTGACAGGGATGGACGAATAAACAACAGATTTATTCCGAATAATGACCGTGCATTCAAAGTTGTGGTCACCGATGAATCTACCGGAACAGCCTATCTGGCATCAGATAACCTGAACATACCGTATATTGTTCGATTCGATCTGTTGTCTTTCTCCAAAAGGGATCGCCTGATACTGGATAACGGTTTGTCGTCAATTCGCTCTGGCTGGTTCGATGTGGAACGCCGCCAGATATGGTTTGGTACACAAGGATATCTGATTGTAATTGATGCGGACCGATTCGAGGTTATCAGGTTTGTTCCTGCAGGTGATTACTCGATTGAAAAATTATTCTGGAATCCGGTAACGGATAAGATAATGGCTCTTGCCAGGGGGGAGCCAGACGGACTTCTTCAGATAGATCCAGAGGATTACACAATTGCAGTTACACCTTTTGAATCGTTTACAAATGCCTTTTCAGATGCCGTAATCTGTTCAAATAATGAGCATCTGGTCATTATGGCCAAAGCGCACCAATCAAAAATTCTGATACTGAGCCTGGAATGGCTTGATGTTCTGGAAGAAATTGATGTTGACGCTGAACAGCCCCCAACCGCTATAGCTCTGAATGATCCTCGTAATGAATTGTATATAGCTGTCACAGGTAATCCTTCCAGAATATTGCGGTACAATTTTCCGGAACTGGAGTTAACCGGAACAATTGATTTGCCTCTGGATGAACGTCCCCGAAACTTTATGTTTTGCGATGAACAGGGCAATTATTTGTATGTTAATGATGGGGACAGTTCAAGTGGATTGATACGTATCAATACACTTTTGTTTCAACGCCTTGATCGGCTTGACTACGGAGATTTGCGTTATCCGGTATGTTATGCCGGGTTTGAGGATTCAATAATTGTTGCTACTGAAAATACTCCCGGCGCTGTTTTAATAGTAAACCCGGGTATGTTTCAGGTAATGGATCATCATGAATTTGAAGAATGTGCAACAGCAGCCGATATTGTTTTTCATTCGCCTGAAGCGGGCATGGCGTTTGTTTCAGTCAGAAATCTTGGTGTCAGACGATTGACAGGATTTGATCCGATCTCAAATCAACAGAAAAAGTATATTGACCTTCCGTCAGTTACCGGTTCAATCATTGCTGTCCAGGAAAACGAAGGAATAGCTTATTTGCTTGAATGTGCGTCAGAAGCTTACATTATTTCCGTTAACTGTGTTACAGGTGTAATGATTGACCGACAAAGTTTTGCTGAAGGGATCACGTGTCTGGATATGGTGTTTTGTCCGGAAACAGCCAGCTTGTTTGTCCTTTCGACTGAAAACATTTATGAAATTGATACTGATACACTGTTGGTTACAGATTCAATTGATTTGGATGCGGATCTTAGGCCGGCAACCGGATTTACTCTGAATGCAGGCGATGCATCGCTGTTTGTTGGTGGGCGCTGGAACTCGGGAAAAGTGTGGCGCTATCTGACTGGACCCCTGATGTTTGCGAATACGGTCAATCTGGAAGAAAATGACAATCAGGCGTTGTTTTTACTGACAGATAATGAAGCTTCTGAATCGTATTGGGCTGTAAGAGCCATACCGTTTAGAATGCGCTGTTATGATATGGTGTCGGAAACGTTTACTCGGGAGGCATCATTTCCATACCCTGGTAATCAGACTCACGGAATGTGGTTTTCAGGACATCTGAATCACATTCTGCTGCTTCAGCAAGACACTCCGAACAGGCTTCACAGATTGCAGTCAGACACATTGGAATGGTTGGCGCCTTTGGAGTTTCAAAGAGGTACAACTATTGTTAATGCGAATGCGATGAAAGATATGCCATATGTCTTGTTCAGCGCTGCCGGCATTTGTTCTACGGTTGTCAGATATGGTTCCACTCAGGCTTGCAGTATTCATGGAAGCAGCGCGGAACTGGGTGAAACATCAATCGTAGAATCGCTGAACATTTTTTCACATGAGGCGGGAAACAGAATCCGGCTTGCTATATACGACAGCGAATATTCATTACGGTGGCAGTCTGAATGTGTTGAAAACACAGTCGTTAACAGTTGGTTGCAAGTTTATATTCATCAGGGTTTGCCGAACCAGCTTGTCCTGGAACCAGGTCAGTACTTTCTGATGTTTCAGGTAACAGGCGATGGCAACACTCCTTCTGTTACCCGGTCTGGGGCCGGGACAGGTATACAGGCAAACTGGCCTTATGGATCATTTCCATCACATTTGGTTACGTTTGAGGAAACAGATGCGATATGGTCACTTTACGCAAATGTGTTGCCGATTGAGCCGACTCCGACCAGCACGCCTGAAAACACTCCAACATGGACGCCGGTGAATACGAGTACGCCAACTCCGGATATAACTGGCACACCTGAACCCGATGACACTCCGACACCAACAATGACTCCAACTCCAACCGCAACTGCGACTGTTATGCCAACGCACACTTCAACTCCGGATTTGACTCCAACGGTGACTTGCACTCCTGTTCCATCCATGACTCCAACACCCAGACCGGGATCAGGAGTTGAACTAACGTTGTCGCAGGATACTTTCTATCCAGGAGATATATTTCTGCTGAATGCAAGAACCGCAAATGCTGAACCATCACCAAAAAATGTTGAACTGTATGTTATTCTGGATGTTTACGGAAGTTACTGGTTTGGTCCTTCATGGAGCCAATCAATTGATTTTTATTTGATTAATGGGCTTTTGGGAGTCAGAACACAGGAAATTTTCCACTTCGAATGGCCAGATACCGGTAGCAGCGCCGAAAACATTATTTTTTGGGGAGGAATGATATGTCAGAATGATCACTCCCTTTTCGGTTATATTGACAGCATTCAGTTTGATTACATGGATAATCCGCACACGCCGTCTCCAACGCCAACTCCGACAACGGGAACACCAACCGTGACACCAACAGAACCTGATACAACCGATAGCATTGACGTTGATTTCGCGACAGATGATCCGATGTATTACACTGGTGAAAACTGTGAGTTTCCGGACATATTCTGTTTTACTCCGGAACGAATAAACTTTTGCAGCGCATGGTTTGACATCGTGTGGTTGACAAATACCGGCAACAGTGTTGCCACAGTGTTTCTTGGATTGGGTGGAAATGATCCAGACAGCTTTGATATTGAAAATGACTATGTGAATTTGGAACCTGGCGAAACCCGTGCGGTCAGAGTGCGGTTTTGCCCCAAATCGCCTCCGGACAATCTGAAAGTTTCGACCGTTAATGTTGAATGGAATGGTGGCAATGCCGTTACTACCCTGAAGGGTTGGGGTGTGGCTGGTTAAAGTAAAGGAGATTAATGTGAATATGCTGAAAACAATTTCTTCGGGACTGCTTGTATGTTGTATGTTAATTGTAAACTCTGAAGCCGGGTCCAGAATATCCGGCCTGGATGAACCTGGATCAACTCAATGGTCAAATAAATGGTATGGTACTATCGCAGATGTGTTGCCACTGGATTACGATGCCTTTCCGTTATCGGTATCTGTTGACAGTTTGCGCCAAAAAGCATTCATAACATTTACACATTCTGCGCCTTATATTCGCACAGTTTCAGTAGATGATCTGAATGCAGGTGAAATCATACGATGGAATCATGCTCTTGGAACCATCCTGACATCTGCACAAAATAAAAACGATGACAAAACCCTGTTCCTGTCCAGGCAGATGAATCATTCCTTTCTGATTCAAACATCTAACACTGACAATGCTATCGAACATGTTTATCGTCTGGATTGTCAGGCAGCCGCGCCACTTGTGTATTCAAGTTCAACTCAGAGCATATTTTTCAGAAACAACCTCAACAGTTCCAGCCTTTATAAATTCTGTCCAGAAAGTCGTATGCTTGAGGAACTGACTATTGATGTAATCCAGACACGAATCACGGATATCATACCTGATATTGATGGTGACATACTCTACGTTTTATCAGAGGATGTTCCTGGAGATATCGTACAGGTTTCAGCAGATTCATTTCAGGTCGTAAACACCATAACACTGCCAGGCAATCTTCTATGCAGCGGAGGAATCCATGATCAGTTCAACAATCAATTAATTGTTATTGCACGGGAACAGAATTCTTCGCTCTTTTCTCTGGTTCAAATATGTTTGAATACATTTACTACGGGAATTACTAATGACTTGCCTTCTGATTGGCAAACCGTTCTGCCGGCAGGTGTTTGCGAGAATACGTTTGTCATGGCCGTCTCGGGCGCTTCGTCTTTTATTACTCGATTCAATAGCGCCGATTTTACCATTATTGATTCGGCTGACTGCAGCGTGGATTTTGGCCATATCGGATATGCGGCAACAAGCAATGATGTGGTAATTCTGGTGGATAACAGTATTCCCGCCAATATCGAAACATTTTGCTGTGAAACCATGAGTCTGACGGATTCACAACGTTTGCCAGGCGAGGATGGATGGCTGTATTGCATGGCTGTCAATCCTGTGCATGAGCAGTTGATGATTTCACGACAGGGATATAATCCAGCTACCCTGATTCTGGTGGATATGCAAACCTTTACTCGATCCGGCCAAATTGATTACTACATCAATGATGATGGCTGGTTTATACATCTGGAAGCCGATGCAAGCGGCCAGTTTACGTATGGTTTTTTAACAGGTGCACAGAACTATCTGGTTCGCATTTGCAATGATACGTATCAGGTGGATCATGCTGAACCGGTTGAATTGACAGGGTACGTTGAACAGATTCTTGTGGATGACGCCGGATCATATCTATTTGTCATACATGGCCAAACATTGAGCCGGCATGACCTGAACACTCTTCAGTTGCAGGAGGAACTCGTTATTGACAACTATCCGGGAGGCACATTGAAATCGTTAATGCTTGACCCGGCAACAGACAGACTGATTCTGGCCAATGCATCAGGACAAGTATTCAAAGTATCCAAAACACCATTGAATATCATTGATGAAGCAATCTTGACGGAAGTTCAGGGCAGCATAACATCGGGAATAATGATAGCAGAAAAAGATATATGTGTGTTTTCTGTGACAAAAGGCGGTTATGAACCAGCAGTACTAATAGCTTTTGGCTTGGACAGCTTTGACTT
>PWNJ01000078.1 GCA_003558985.1 candidate division CSSED10-310 bacterium | reverse complement strand
GAATCTGAATCTGAGTTACGGGGATTCACCGGCTGTCGCCAATCCGGTTCAGGCCGCGAAGGTAGGTGGCTATGCAGATATTGCTGATGCTATGTCAATACCATTTGCGGATTTTAAAACGGCGGTATCAGTTGAGACGCCACAGGGATGTCGCATCAAAAAATTCGATATTGCGGCGGGTGTCAGCGCGGCGGACGCAGTGGTGTCAATCAGCAAGATGAAAACGCATTCATTTACCTGCATGACCGGCGCTGTGAAGAATTGTCTGGGATGCGTGCCGGGAATGCGCAAAGCGGAATTTCATGTATCGCATCCGGACCCGGACAGTTTCAGCCGAATGCTGGTGGAGCTGTCTCTGACGGTGCGGCCCTGTCTGCACATCATGGACGGTATTGTGGCGATGGAAGGCAAAGGACCTGGCTCGGGGAATCCCAAACCGATGAATGTGCTGTTGTTTTCGCGCGATCCGGTCGCGCTGGACGCGGTTGCTGCAACTCTGATGCGGTTTGATACCTCTGATATTGGTGTTCTTAAATACGGAAAACTGCTGGGATTGGGTGATCCTGATACGTTCGATATTATTGGCGATGACCTGGAATCGTTTCAGCCAGCCACCTTTGAGCATCCTGAAATCAGTCATTATCAATCCAATTCGGTTCCGGTATCGCTGGCGCGGCGATGGATACTGTCGCGTCCTGTTGTCAATTCCGGTCCTTGTACACGTTGTGGACAATGTGTCGCGATTTGCCCGGTGTCACCCAAAGCAATGAATTTCAAGAGCAGGGAAAACCCTCCATTAGTAACACCGAAACGTTGTATTCGGTGTTTTTGCTGTCAGGAAGTCTGTCCGGACCATGCCATTGATATCAAAACACCGATTGCCGGCAAGATGATGCATCTGGTGTCGCGAAACTGAGGGGTTGGCTGCAGCGTAGCGTTCAAGGTCATGGGGTAGGGGCGCGGTCGCCGCGCCCTCTTTGGTCGGCAAAATCATTTATTAACAATAAATTAAACCATAAATCATGCGTTCTTATGAGGGTATTCGCCAAAACGCCATGAAATAAAAATTGTCTCTCATTACGCATGATGACCTCTCTCGCGTTGTAATCCGTCTCTGCCTGACGGCATTTCCGGAACAACTGCGGTCTCTCCTGTGAGGAGAGATTTGTAAAATGTTGCGTTTACAATGATTTATCTTGTCTGGTGCGGTCTTCTGAGGGCGCGGAGACCGCGCCCCTACATTTGTTTTTGGGTTCCATCTTAAACAACAAAATCTACAAACTTTTACTTTTCATCAGTTCCAGCAACCGTTTGTAAACTTTTCGAAACGGTATCTCGTATGCATCGGCAACAGCGTGAGCGATATTCCGATGCGTATCATTCCGCGTCGCAAAAGTTTTGCGTATGGCGTTATCCAGTTCGTTTTGCGACAGTACGGGTTCTGTACCGGTATTTGAGTCTATGACGATGGTAATTTCACCTTTCAGGGATGTCTGACCGTTTTCATCCAGGTATTGATCAGCGATTTCGGTTGCTTTTCCCCGAATGGTTTCCTCGTATATTTTTGTCATCTCGCGACAGATACACACGATTCGATTGGGAATAAACTCCTTGATTTCATTCAGAAACAGGTGCATGCGATGAGGCGCTTCATAGATGACAACGGCTCTGGATTCCTTTGCGATCTGGTTCCAGCGAGTGCGGCGTTCGGATTTTTTTCGCGGCAGATATCCTTCAAAACAGAATCGTTCGGTACGCAATCCGGCGACAGCCAGAGCGGCCACAACGGCGCTTGGACCTGGTATGACTACAACCGGTATGCCGCAATCGTGACATTGTGATACAAGCGTGTATCCCGGATCTGAAATAACCGGCATGCCGCCGTCTGTTACCAGCGCGATGGCCTCACCCTGTTCCATACGTTCAAGAATGAGTGGCACAGCTTTTTCGGCATTATGGTCATGATAGGCGATAATCGGCCGGGAGATACCCAGATGAGTCAGCAGTTTGCGTGTTCTGCGGGTATCTTCAGCCGCCACGGCATCGCATTGTGAAAGCGTTGTGACAGCTCTGACGGTGATATCGTCAAGATTACCGATCGGTGTTCCGACAACATACAGTATTCCGCCTGTAATCGTTTTTGTGTTCAAAGGTCACCTCATATTGATGCCGGCAGCAAAACTTGTGCTGTCATGCGTCCAGTTCAAGAAGCCGGATATCTTCAAGATCAACAGGCCGTCCGGACGCGCGTTTCGACCTGACAAGGTCATTTTTACATAGTATATAGAAGTCTTGATCATTATAGGTTACGGTCTTTTTACTGGTCCAGGCGCTGGCAAAATCAATCCCTGGAGTAACCGTTTGAACATCAATTCTGACTCGATCCTTGAATATGGTAATCTCATTATTCAAAACATCATCAACACTGGTCAATACAGCGGTTCCCAGTCCGGCCTCAAGAAAAGCATCCAGCATTTTTCCAACATTTTCTGGAGTCGCATCAATCAGAATATCCAGATCAAATGTTGTTCGGGGCACTCCGTAAACAATGGAAGCAATTCCGCCGATTACAACATATCGGACTTCATGGTTTTGCAATGACCTGAATACGTCCCTTAACCGGTGTAGCATCTTTTTTCTCCATCAGATCGGGATTAACAGCAAGAGCCAGCTCAATAAACTCAACCATCAGATCCATACGTTCAGATATCGGCAGGGATCGAAACCATCGTGTTTTTGCTTCGATTGTTTCATCCTGAAATGTATGTGATATGGACTTCGATTGGCTCATACCGGTATTTTAACAGAAAGGAGCCGGTATGCAAACATCAGACTGCTATCAATAGAAACCGTATTTCCAACTGTTTTTGTAAAAACTCACGTCGCAAGTTATTATTGAATAGCCGGTTGAGTTAATGGGGTTGACAAAGCTACTACAGATATAAAGAATAGAATTATGAGTCCAACTGTTTTGCGAATAGGTCCTTACAGATTATATTTTTACAGTCACGAATCCAGTGAACCGCCGCATATACATGTTGAACGTGACAATTATGGAGCGAAGTTTTGGTTATCTCCGGTCAGTTTGGTTCGAAACTATGGCTTCAGTCCTTCTGAGCTTATAAAGCTACAGAAAATAGTTGAAAGTAATGAAAAGATATTGTTGGAGGCATGGCATGAATTTTTCGGAAATTAATCCAGGAGAAAGAGTTAAAGACGTAATTTGTACTGATGATCAGATTATCGTTGATTTGTATGATGGCAGAACGATATCTGTTCCTTTGACCTGGTATCCACGATTGCTGCATGCAAATTCTGAACAGAGAAAAAACTGGCGCGTCTCGGGTGGTGGTTTTGGAATACACTGGCCTGAAATCGATGAGGATTTAAGTACCGAAGGTCTTTTGCGGGGAGCGCCGGCGCCAGGAACATCCGCTACAAAACACAAAAAAGCAAGCTAAAAAACAAGACTTTCATCCAACCTCCCCGCAAGCCACAACCTTTATATCGGATCAACAAATGTAAACGGTTAAAACTGTCGCTAGCAGCCTGGCAGAAAATACTCATGACTTCAGATATCCGGTCATAACGATTCTTTTTACCTGAAACAGATGATCGCGTGAAAAAACATTTGGTAGGTATTCTTACCTGTTTTCGAGTTCATGAGCTTTAGTAATATCGTTTTTTGCAAGATCATCCAGGCCAACTTTACGGTATGCATCCGCTCTGGATAAATAAATCCTGTAATCATCAGGATTCAGATGAATCCCCTGGCTAAAATCTGTAATAGCTTCTTGATAAAGACCCTGACCCAAGTAAGACATTCCTCTTACATGGTAAAGACGTGCATTATCGAGATCATTTTCTATCGCTAAACTACTGTCTTCAATAGCCAGATCGTAATAACCTCGCAAAAGGTGCACCAAAGCCCGATGAATAAAAACATCAAAGTAATCAGGTTTTATCTCAAGTGTGCGATTATAGTCTTCCAGCGCTTTTTCACGATAGTTTTCATACTGCGAGAAAGTTATCCCCCTTTGAAAATAAGCATCGGCAAAATCCGGGTTTTTGTATATCGCCTGGCTGAATTCGCCGATTGCCTCACTATACAATCCTTCCCGGGAATAGCTGACTCCCTTGTGGAAGTGTTTAAGAGCAATCGAATCGTTACTTTCTTCTAAATGGAATGAAAATGAAATAAACAGTAAGCCAAGAATCAGCAAGACAGTAAAAATGACTAAAAAATGTTTTGGGGAAAATGATTTATTCGCTTGCCATATTTCTTTGCACATGTCTTTATGAAAGGATTGCAGTTTGGGCGATTTTTTTATTATTACACGCACAATCGCAAGGAAGCATAAAAACAAACCGCGTCCCCGTCTCTCCCCCCCGCCGCGTCGCCCCATCGGCTGCGCAGCAGCTAACGGCCGCAGGCCGCACCTCCATTCCTCTTCTCGTCTACTCTTCCCCTCGTGGCGGAACGCCACGGTCAGGCCGCCCCGGTCCGTCGCTGCACAAAATCTGTTATACTTGTGTTAAGTCACCTGAACCTCTGCATGGTTATCCGCTGCTGGTACTTCTGGATGTCTATGGCAGTCTGTACTGGGCGCCGTCATTCACACAGGATTTTGACAGTTTTCTTGACTTGCATCCGTCGCTTCCGGAAGGCGAAACCATCGTCGAGGTATTGCCGCCGTTCACATGGCCACATAATGTCGGTTCTGCATACGGTATCCGGTTGTATGCCGCAGTAACGGATCCTGAAAGCCGGATTCTGATTGGTCACTGGGATATGGCAGAATTTGGATGGGAATAGTGGCGGCGCGGGCCGCCGGGAACGGGCACGGGAACGGGAAGGGGCAGGTTAAATCATTGTAAACGCAGTGTTTTATGTTGGCCGAATGTAGGTAGGGGTCTTGTGCCCCTACACAATGGACGGGCATGAAACCCGTCCCTACGGGTTTATTCTGTTGACAAAGATGGCGTGATTTGTGGTTTAATTTGTTGTCAATAAAGGATTTTGTCGACCGGTGACGCCGCCGGAATGCGTGATGGAAGCGGTCTGACCCAACGCATCGTAAACGTACGTGTTGACGCCGTCATCCGTCAGATTGCCGTCCGCATCATACGTCAGGCCCGCAACCTGATTGTCAGCATAACTGAATGTGGCGGTTTCAGCCGGGTTCGTTTTTAACAGACTCAGCATGTTGCCAACAGAATCATAGGTGTAGGAAAAATCGCGGCCGGATACAGCATGCGCCTGCGTCAGGCGATTCAGACTGTCGTAGATAAATGTCGAGGTACCAATCGCGTTTATATTGCCAAACATGTCATACCCGTAACCGTGATCCAGAAGCGTGTCAGTTCCCGACTCAATCAAACGATGCAACGGACGATTCCGTATATCCGGCGTGATCGTCATCGTGACTCCATTACCCAGGAGCACGGATTCCAGACCGCCGGCAGGATTGTGACTCAGGTTCAGGGCAAGCTCCATCGGAGCGCCGCTGCCGGTCAGCGATATACCGGTCAGCATATTCGTTGACTCGCCATAAGAATGAACCACCGTGATACCCGACGGATACGCAATACTGTTCAGGTTGCCCATCGAATCGTAATCAAACTCGTATCCGGTCTGAAGTGACGGCGATACCGAAACAAATTCCTTGCCAAGCACACGACCCTGCGCGTCAAACGCCGGCCAGACAAGACAGCTTTCCTCAAGGAGCGGATCACCGGTCAATACACGCGCGCCGGTGCGATGATTGAACGCATTGGTGTAGGTGTGCGAATGACCGGGGATGTCCTGACCGTCATAATAATATTCGATTTCGATGCGGTCAGCGCCCATGCCGGATGCGCGGGTGACCGGCCGGTAAATGTTGTCATACGTCAGAGTTGTCACAAGACCCAATGCTCTGGTGATGGTCGCGACCTGACCGGAATCATAATAAGTGTATGTTTCCGCGCCGGTTTCCGGATGGGTCCCGGACAGCATGCGACTCAACCCGTCATAGACAAAAACCCTGTCTGAACAGGTGACATCATTGGGATGAACGACTCGAACCAGATTATCCATCACATCATAAGTATAATCGAAAACCTTGCCGGATGCATCCGTAACCTTTTTCAGGCGACCAAGAGCATCATACGTGTGAGTGGTTGTCCGGGAACCGCGGGTGATCGCCACGATGTTTCCGTCATAAGACCACGTGGTGACACCGTCCGGATCGGTCGCCTCCAACACACGGTTCAACGGACCGAATACATAACTGGTTCCGTCCGTGACCGTTGACGAAAACGACGCTTCAGAAACAAAATTCAGGTTTCCGGCAGCATCATACGTTTGAATGATAAACGATACAGCGCTCTGATCATTCGGAAATACCGTTTGTTTCAACCGGCCCAGCGCATCAAAATAGAAGTCCATTTCGAGTAAACCCTGAGTGGAACGCACATGACCGGCGGCAATATCCCAGGTGATCGTCGTTGATTGATCCAGCGGAGGAATTATCCGGGTCAGGCGCCCAAGATCGTCATACTCGTATTCAGTTATATGACCATTGGCATCGGT
>PWNJ01000146.1 GCA_003558985.1 candidate division CSSED10-310 bacterium | reverse complement strand
GTTGAAGGTAGAAGGGGTGCGACCATTGGCTCAGGGCATAAGACGTAAGGCTTAAGGGTTGCGAACTAATGTTTTTCACCTTCAGTTCTGATTTCTGGTGATTGAACTTTGAACTTTGAACCTTGAACCGCACCGAAGGGGCGGGAGGGTTGCGGACTATTGTTTTTTAAGTCGAACAGTAAACCAGAATTCGGATCCTTCGCCTTCGGCGCTTTCGACCCCTATCGTTCCACCCATCATTTCTGTCAGTTCTTTGGAGATTGCCAGGCCAAGTCCGCTGCCGCCAAATTCACGGGTTGTTGAAACTGTTGTTTGAACAAACTTTTGAAATAACAGGTCTTTTTTCTCCGGGGCAATACCAATACCGGTATCTTTGACAGAAAACCGCAGCACTGTTTCCTTTTTTGTTTCTGATTCCTTTGAAACACGGATTGTAACACTGCCTTCAGTTGTATATTTCAAAGCATTTCCAACCAAATTAATCAGGATTTGTTTTAGACGTTCAGGATCACCGTACAGTTTTGATGGCACACCGGATTGCCGTTTGCTGACAAGTTTTATTGTTTTCTCATCAGCCATTGGTTTCATCACCGAAATAACCTCATTCAATACGTCAGACAAATCAAATTTAACTGTTTCGAGCTGAAGTTTTCCGGCTTCTATTTTGGAGAAATCCAGTATATCGTTTACCAATCTGACAAGAGATTTGCCGCTTGTTTTGATGATATCGGCATATTGTTGTTGTTCATCGTCAAGTTCAGTATCCAGCAACAGTCTTGTCATACCGATAATTGCATTCATTGGTGTTCGTATTTCATGACTCATGTTTGCAAGGAAGGTGCCTTTTGCCAGACTTGCCTGTTCAGCCTTCCGGGCCATTTCATTTGCCCGCTGTGTTTCCTTTGCCAGCGCGCGATTGGTTGTATGAAGAGTGTGTTCAATTCTTTTCTGTTCGGTGATATCTCTTACAGAGGCCAGAATTATAGACTTGCCAGATACTTCAATTCGTGTCAGCAAAACTGTTGCCGGAAATGTTTCCCCGTTCACTCTTTTATGTGTCCATTCAAAAAATGACGACCCGTTTTTCATTGCATTTCGGATCATAACCATTGCTTTTTGATATGAGAGTTGTCCGTCGAGCTGTGTTTCAGGCGACACATCCCATGGACCCAGACTTGTAAAGTGTCCGGCATCATTAGCTTGAAATATTTCTACTGCCGCCGGATTGCCCGAAATGAATTTCCATGTCGGAGGAGCCAGCGTCATCAGGGCATCCTGTGACTGGTCAAATAAATGCCGATATCTTTCTTCACTTTCCCGAAGCGCTTTTTCGGCCCATTTCTTGTCTGTTATATCAAGGATAAAACCTTCCAAATGAACATTTGATTCCTCGGTTCTACGCATAGCAATGCCTTTTTCATATACCCAGCGTATATCACCATTTTTGTGCATTATCCGGTATTCAATTTTCCAGACCTCTCCAGTCTGTATAGAGCTTTGAACAGTGTCGCGCACCAAATCAATATCATCCTTGTGTATTATAGTTAAAAAGGCACGAACAGCGTTGTTGATAAAATCGGATGCAGAATACCCGGTTAATCGCTCAACTTCATCACTCATATACAACATTGTCCATTCGGGATCATTTTTGCATTTGTACACAACTCCGGGAAGATTTGAGACCAGTGATCGGATTTGTTCTTCACTTTTCAGCAAGGATTTTTCAGCATTTCTTCTGGCCAGTGTAGCGCCTATACTGTCAGAAACAATCTGCAGCATAAAGATGTGTTCTATGGGCCATGATTGGAGTCCCCTTACCGAATCAAATCCTATAAATCCCGATAATTTTCCATGGCTGCTAAGTGTCGGAAGACAAAGCATGGAACGGATACCCTGTTGTTGAAACTCGTTTTTCTCGATTTGTGCCTCCCTGGGCAATTCATCAATATCCGGTATATACAGCGGTTGCTTTTCCTGCATTCGTTTTGACCACCAGCGCATTGAACTTATCGGATAGTTTTTTATTCTTTCTTTTTGAGGCGTTATTCCTGAAGCACACCATTCATGTGTATTGGTCATTGTTTTCAGGTCTTCAGAAAAACTGAAAAGGTAGCTTCGGTCAACAGGAAACAATTCGCCCAGTTTCTGCAAAGTTTGATTCAGGGCCTGATCAAATTCCTCATCGGAATCAGCCATGTTAAGCGCCGCAGACACTTCTGCTGCAATTTTGTTAAACTCAAACTGAAACTGTTTCCAGGTTTCCTTCTGTTTCTGTTCCGTGATATCCACCTGAACACCAAAATGGCCGGTTATCCATCCTTTTTTGTCATACATGCAGATGTAATCACCTTCAATAATAATGGGAGTTCCATCCAGGCGACGTTCATGTGTTTCAACATGCCATCGTCCCTGATCAAAAAGTCCCCGCCATATTCTTCGGCCCTGAACAAGATCATGTTTGAAAAAATCCCCGGGGGTCAGTCCTATAAAATCTTTTTCGTCTGCGCCGTACTGATCCAGCATTGCCTGATTAACACGAGTCATTCGCTGGTGGGCAAACACATAATCCAGCGCTTTTTCCTTATCAACAGTCTCGTTCCACTCAACAGGTTTATCCAGCATCATAAAAAAGAAACCGTGCAACGACTGAGAAAAAAACAGGTCCAGTTGATCGCTGTTCATAGACATAAATCTCCATAAATAGATTTTGACAATTCATCCAATCTATTATGCTTTCTGTATATCAAAAATTTGCGATCAAAGTCAAGCAAACACGTAATGACCGTGCAGTTTACCAGTGTGATACAGCAGTTTTCATCCTGGCCAGATAATATCTGAAAATATCGTTTCCTTCACTTTTCGGTATCAAAAGATTGTAAAGGTTAATGGCGGCTTCAACCTGTGTTTCTGATACAGATTCTTCGGAATCCTGTATTGTTTTGAAATACCGGGTCAGTACATCCAGCATTAACAGTTGTCGGCGATGTCCGGGTTCAGTATTTTTGAGAGCATAAATCAGGTTATCATAATACAAATGGCACATGAACGGTTCTGACAAGGCAAATACCGCAGCCTGGCGCACGCTTCCCATCGAATCATCCAACGCTTTCATCAGGGCTGTTGCAGCATTCGAATGCGGGATAAAACTCAGTCCGATTACTGCATGAAGCCGGACCGGTTCCGACGAATGGTCAAGATACGGTTTGATTCGGGATACCCAGGACGGGTCGCGGAGTCTTCCGGCAGATGTCAGCATGGTTCTTAGAACTTCCTCATCCGATTCCGTCGTCAACGCTTCAGCAAGGGTTTTTGAGATGTCTGCGTCTTCGTCAAACGGCCCGACTGTTTCCGGTTTTTCCTGTCGCGCCGCAGCACTGACAGCGCCCAGCAACGCAAAGGCATTGGATCGTTCGACGGTGTTTTCAGAACGGGTATATGGAATCAAAGGAACTGCCGCGGGTGGTCCAATAAGATTTACAACTGTATTTAACGTGATACGTCGTCGGATATCGGTTGATGACAGATAGTGTTTTAACACCGGTTCCAGGTAATCAGCGCCGAGTTCAACCAGCGCGTCCTGACTTGGATAGCGAACATCAACATGTTTTGCATCCCATGACGACGCGTTTCGAAAGAGTTCCAGAACAGCATCGTCGTCTGGAACATCACCGGCTTCCGACAGAATTGTTTCCGGGGAGCGAGCCTCTGTTGTTTCGGCCTTCACAGCAGTTGAACAAAATGCGACAACAGTGAATATAACTGAAAACAGCCACCATTTTAGTGATGACAGGTATTTTATGGCATGCATGATACGCTCCTCCATCCGGTGTCGTCCGGAATAACCAGTTTGCGTGAAATTTCTTCACCAGTTTCTTCATCGGTTTCAATGTGCCACCATGATTCCGGAACATCAATTCCGGCATACCATGAATGCAATGTCCACCAGCCACCGTTTTCGGCTATATCCAGTGAATAGACATCGTTTCCCTGCATATCTATTTGCAGACCGATGTTGCCAAAACCGCGTATTTTTTCGCCATATCCATGGCCCTTGTTGTTTTCCCATGTCAGATAAGCATCGTTACCTTCCCGGTCCAGTAATACGGCAACACTGTTTGTGACAGCGCATCCCTGACCGTTTGTTTTGACGGAATAATTGTTGTTTCCGCCTTCATTGATCAGCCATCCAACAGAGTAATCATGTGCAAACCCCTGAGCCTGATGATCGCACGAAAAGTTATCGTTTCCTCCACGGCTTATCAGAATACCGGCAGACAAATGTATTCCGGCTCCTTGCGAATAGACCTGAGCGCTGAACTGGTCGTTTCCGGCATCATCAACAAGCGCTCCGATACCGTACCAGTAACTGCTACCCTGGCTGAACACATCAGCGTTATAGACATCGTTGCCGTTTCTGTCGTGCAGAAAGCCGATGCCTCCGCTTGCCACCGGCCGCATACCAAACGCGAATCCCTGCGAACAGCTCAGCATATACGATCCCCATGTTGGCCAGGAATGATAGGTTCCACCGGCAAAATAACTGTCATTGCCATCCCTGTCCGCCAACAGACCGAATCCTTTGGGATAACCAAAACCCTGAGCGTACATGGCGCCACGGTATGTATCGTCACCACCTCCGTTCCACAGGAGTCCCAGGCCCGCAAAACCGGCTCCCTGCACATGCAAATCCGCATGATAGACATCGTTGCCCGCATCATCTCTCAAAATGCCAACACCAAAAACACCGCTACCCTGACTCATCCTGCCGGCACGCCAAATATCATTCCCGTCCATATCAACCACAACGGCGATACCCAGACAACCCGATCCCTGACCACGTTCCCGGGAGACATACACATCATCCCCTTCCAGATCAATCAGAACGGTCACATCAGGTAATTGTTCTCCGTGAAGCGAACCGGCAGCGCCAAACGGTCCGCGATAAAAATCATCGCCACCCGGTTCGACAAGAATGACCGGAGGTTTGTCCGGATTCCATACCCATACATCCGCATCCGTTGTTCCGATGGCGATCCAGCCCGATGTGCCCTGAATATACACCGGTTCAGTATTTTGAAACGCATCGGTGTGTTGTTTCAGCAGTTCCGCAGACTCTTCCACCACTTTTGTCAGGTCGGCGGCTATCAGCAAAAGATCATGTACCGGTATTTTTTCAAGCGCTTCCAGAAACCGGGGATCCGCTCCATAGGTTTCCTCAACCGGACATTCGGGATTACCGTAATCATCCAGTTGGTCTGAAAAAAAACGGCAGACAAGCCATGAGCGAATAAATTCCAGTGATTCATCACCCAAAACCCCGAACACCCGCGTTTCCAGGCGTTGTCCAGCAATAGCAACCGCGCGGTCAAGACGCTCAATAATCGGACGAACCTCAATACCGATTTCCGGTGGAAATTCCAGCGAATGAAATGACGGTGGTCTGGACGGGTCGGCGGTATCGGACATATCATCAAACTCATCAGCAGCACGGCGGATAATTGCATCCAGGGGCTGTGTGTCCAGCAAAAACGCATCCCAGTCATACGTCCACGATACAAGAAACAGTGGATCATCAAGTGATTTCTGCACGGCTTCCAGGCGAAACGGATCATCAACATAATCCTTTTTGAATGACATATCGCTTCTGTCCAGCAAAATGGAACATAGCGCCAGGTCTATTACCTGCAATTCGGCTTCGGTCAGTCCTCCCGGTTCCAGGTCAGGCGGCGGATACGGGGGAGGCCCATCAGCCGCGAAGAGCGTTCCCGCGGCAATCAGCGTTACCATCGCAGCGCAGATTACGCCCAGACACGTTTTAACAATGTCAACCAGTTTATTCATTATCATCATCTCCATAAAATTCAGACATATAATCATCAAACGGAATCGCGCGATCCCATGCATACTCAAAACTCATGCGAAGTGTATAGACAAGCCCCGGATCATTGACCAGATATGTCGTCCAGCGCCGACTGGCCGGTCTGAGTGAAAATGCCGCCCGCTCATTGTCAACAATGGACCATGCTATTTTCAGATCATTGCTGATGCGAGCTTTCTCACCTGCCAGAACGGTGTTTCGCGAGCGTTTTCGTTCAAATGGATCAGCCAGACATTCAGGGCTATACAAACACCGTATCGTAACGCCACGCGCCAGAATGTCCCGCTCTATCCGGTCAATCTTTCCGATCATTTCCAACTGCTGACGTATCGGTGGTGTCGGCAGCCGCTGTACAGTCAAAATTTCACTTTCCGCCTTTTTGAACCAGTCCAGAACCAGCGATCCATGCTTTGTGCTCAACACTTCCAGCCCGTCCTTGCCATCCTCAAGATTCAGTCTTTCCCTGAACATCCCTGTCAATTCCTGAACACTCTTCTCGCCGTTTTCCAGATTTGATTTGATTTGGTTCAAAGCGCCCTGAAATGCAAAATCGGGAGCTACGGCATTATATGCAGCAACATTCCCGCTGGCCTTGACCACAAAACCCTTGTCCATTAGTGATTTTAAAACAATATACAAACTGGGACGATGAATGCCGGTCTTCTCGGACATATTCGACACGCGGACATTCTGATAATCCAGCAAAATCGCATACACTTTCGCCTCACGCTCGTTCAATCCCAGCGATTCAAGCTTTTTAACAACATCATTTTCTGCCATCAGCTTTCTCCCTGCAGTTGTTTAACATCGAAAATCAACATTCACATCATTGACCCAAAAACTATCAGGTCGCAGCGCTCAATGCAAACCGGGATATGTATTGTCCAGCACATTTAACACATGCCAGAGCGCCCGATCGAAACACCACAATAGCGCAACTCATTCAAAACCTCAAGCTGTCGCTAACGTTGTTAGCGACAAAAACTTGACATTGGTCAAAACCTGTTCTTATAATTTGTTTGGGGTTGTTTTTTTGTTACTTAACCATTTATAAGGAGTAAAAAATGAAAAGGTTTTTTATTGGAGCGATCATATTGTTGGCAGTTTCCGGCATTTCTGTCACGGGTCAGGATTTTTGCCATGTTGGAAATTCCGCTGGAGAGTCGCAAAGCAATTATTTCCCTTATGTGTCGTGGAGGGCTTTATCTGAGACTCAATATGTTTTAACGGCAGAGGTTCTGGAATCGTGTTTTCCGGGAAGCGGCTCCAGTATCATCACTCAAATCGGATGGCATTTTTATCATTGGGGATCGGGTTCCAATCCATCAGACAACACTCTAAATGTTTACATGTATCAGGTCGAATCTCCATGTGATGTCAATGTCTGTTCAAACCGTTATCCCAATGGCACGCAGGTTGTATTTGAGAAATCATTGCCTGTGGCCAGCGGAATGGGCTGGCGTATGCTTGTTCTGGACGAACCATTTGTATATACACATGGAAATTGCCTGGTCATCTCTGTATGTGATGTTAATCCTGCCAGCGGGGGTTGGACCGGATATTTTACTTTCAACAATGCACCTGGTTCAGGCAATGGATATGCACTTTCTACCAACAACACATCGCCACTTCTGGATTGCGATCTTGAAACGCAGGATGCAGGAACATCGACCGATTGTCTGAACGGCTGGCCGTCCACGCGTTTCCAGTTTGAGAGCGCTCCAGATCCGCCACCGGTCAACCCGTCGAACTGTTCCGCAGTTCCGGATCAAATTTGTTTTGGTGATTCCGATGACATCGAACTGACCGCTGATCATGGCGATGGCGATGTGTTGTACTGGTTTATAAATCAGCCCACTCAGCCTGGCAGTCCCGCCAGCCACGTGGCAATCGGTTCACCGGCGGATGTTCCTGCGCCGACCGAAACAACAACTTATTATGCATGGTCGTATAACATCATCACCGATTTATGGAGCGCTGAACACTGTAGTGTTATAGTAACCGTCAGTGATCTTCCGGACACTTCCGCATCTTACAATGATGATCCTCCGCTTGAGGAAGGTGATACGCTTGAATTGTATGGCGAGCCATCGGGCCTTGAATATACTTATCTTTGGACACGAACACAGGACGACTGGGAATCCACGGTTCAGAACCCGACCATTGCGGATGTTACAGGATTTGATTCAGATACTTACACGCTTCGTGTTACGAACATAAACACCGGATGCTTTGCCGACGACACGGTGACAGTTATTATCGGTGACGGTCCTCCTCCCCCGCCGATTCCGGCTACCGGCCCGTTCGGTATCGGGCTGCTGCTTTTATCTTTCGGCATCCTGGTGCGTTTCGCAAAACGGAAAAAATAAACCCTTCCGTTGCTATTTTTTCTGAACGCCTCCTGCCTCCCGGGAGGCGTTTTTTTCTGGCATACCGATTAAAGCCATCTCCCAGTTGTCACATGCGCTTGCCGTCAGCTTAAGAAACTGATATTTTGCCGGTTCGTGTTGACGATGTTATCACTCGATTATCTGATAACAACGTTGATTTTTGTTTGAAAGGAGTTTTGAATGCCTCTGATAGATTCTGTTGTTGATGTTATTGTAAAACAGACGTGTGATCCCCATCTGATTGTCGCTGAAAGTGATGGTACTGAGTATCGGTATGATCCGGGACGTGGCGAGTTTATCGAGAATGAGTCTTTGTCCATTCGTGTTACAGGCCTGGATAAAAATCTGGAGTTGGGACAGAAAGACGAACTGATGGGAGTTGTTGTCGACAGCAAACTGGACCTGACACCTCTTTCAGCATTTCCCGCAGAGATGATTCAGACTGGAACCTGGAATCCGGAATGGTTGTATGGCCCAACGGCGGCAAAGGATTTTTTTCCTGAGCATTACCAGCGGACATGGCGTTTTCTGGCGCCTGATTTTAAGGAGGCGGTATCCGGTGATGATGCGAAAAAACTTGACGAGGCTTCCCGGCTGCTTCAAGAGGGACACCATGACGAAGCAATGCAAATAATAAGTGAAATGCTGGGGAAAATACCGTGGCTTCTTGATTTATATCATGTGATGGGAACCCTGGCATTCAGTAAAAATCTTCTGCAAAAATCTGAAAAATATTTTACTATGGGTATTTTGTTTTCCGAATCAATATTGCCCGATGCCGATGATTATGTTCTGGACCACCGTGATTCCAGAAATCATTTTTATATGAGCCACATGCATTCTCTGGGTGACCTGCGTCTGAAAACTCATGACAAAGACAAAGCTCTGGAAATTTTTCAGAAAATGTATCGTCTGATGCCCCAGGATCCCGGCGGCATTCGACTGATACTTCAGGATTTGACTGGCAATAATTACCCTCAGACATCGGGACCACTGGCTAACAGACCAGTCAATCCGTACCTGAAATTTGAAGAATATTCGGATTTTCCTTTACATGACTGTTATGATCCGAACACAAAAACTAACTACTCCCAATGGTTGGGATGGGACGAAGCGTACCGGCATCTTTTGATTTTCAATGCGCACCGAAGCTGGTTTGCTGCAAACAAAATGTCACCTCAGGACATGTACTCTCACACAATCATGCATGACATTGTAGAAACAGCCCTTGCACATAATGAACCCCCGGATCTGCGCCAGGCGTTGGCCCGACGCATCATTGCTGGCCAAACGCGTCATGATGTTATCCATGAATTCGGCATGAATGTTATGAAGCGGTTTTCTGAACAGGCAGAAAAGAATAAAAACCAAGCTTCAACGAGTAATTAATCTTTTTTTTGAAACATTTTTTCTGGATAACAGGCAGAACACCAAAATTTTCGGTATAATAATCTTTACGTTATTGGGCCGGTTTAGCGCCGGTTTGTCGATAAGCAATCGTATTATTGGGGAGGTTTATCATGCGGTTCAATCCTATTGTACAACCAGGATTTAACACCAGTTTGATGGGGGTTGTTAAAGGGGTGCTGGATTATCTGGGTATTGTTATCAGCGAGCCCGCTGTTTTCGGTATGACCGGTCATGCGTTTCTTATTAATATTCACGATGTGCTGTGTTCAAGCGGACCGTATTGCTGGAAACATGATGGCATGGCCCGCCTGATGCAGAACCTTGGTATTACTATGGAGGATATGGGGTTTTATCAGCCCGACAATCCGATTGAGGACCGAATGCAAGTTGAAACACTCATACGAACAAGTATGGATAAAGGCAAGATATGCTCAGTTTTGAATATGGATCATCAGCTTGTTTATGCATGCGATGACACCCATTTCAAGCTATGTGTTCCATGGCCGGAATGCGCCGAAAACACCCCCGAAACATTGACCTTCGGCACATGGAAAGAGTTTGGCGATGATTTTCATTGCCAGTTTTTTGCTTTCTGCAAAACCGGTGTCCTGAATTATGACAAAGCCGTTCGGGAAAGTCTGGCATACGCGCTGGAAATGCTAAAAAATCCGGATACATACAGCGCTGAACCCTACGCAATGGGATTGAAAGCGTATGATCAGTGGTGTAATGCTTTGAAAGAAGGTCACGGCAATAACAACGGCAATTTGTGGAATGCCACGGTGTGGAGTGAGTGCCGGACAATGGCGGCAAAATATATGGATGAAATCAGCAATCGTTATGGTCAAGATATAGCGTATCTTTCTCAGCAAATGAGCGCCGCTTACTGGGTCATTGCTCAGAATCTGGATTTTGCTGGCGATACCAAGCTTCCGGTTAATCGGCGTATAGACCTGTTGAAAGAATCCGCTGAGCTTGAGACTGATCTGATATCCAAAATTGAAATATTGCTTCCGCTTCTTCCGCAATCCTGATAAAAAGTCGTTAGAATATCGTTTAAAGGAGCATGTTTTGACACGCCATATTCAGAAAATTATTCAGTGGTTTGATTCATATGCTTTGAATGACAAATCTCTGGCAGAGCATCCCGACAGGATTGATCTGCTGCGTGTGATGCCGTTTTTGGTGATACACATAGGTTGTCTGGGTGTTATATGGGTCGGGTGGAGTCCTTTTGCGGTTGTGTTTGCATTGTTTTTATACGTTGTGCGAATGTTCGCTATTACAGGTTTTTATCATCGGTATTTTTCACATCGGGCATATCAAACCAACCGTTTTGTCCAGTTTCTGTTTGCCATGGCTGGGGCGACCGCCTGTCAAAGAGGCGCTTTGTGGTGGGCCGGCCATCACCGCCATCACCACAGAGTCACCGACACATCCGATGATCCTCATTCTCCAATCACACAGGGGTTTTTCAATAGTCACATACTCTGGTTTCTTAGAAACAAACATTTCAAAACACGCCATCAATTCGTTAAAGACTGGCAAAAATATCCTGAACTGGTCTGGCTTGATCGATTCGATTCATTCATACCGATTGTTTTTGCTGTCGCTGTTTTTGTTTTCGGACATGTCACCGGAACACTGTTTCCGGCAACCGGCACGTCCGGAATGCAATTGTTTGTCTGGGGATTCTGTATCTCTACCGTTTTGCTCTACAACGGCACCTGGACCATCAATTCATTGAGTCATATGTACGGATATCGGCGATACGATACTCCGGATCAATCACGAAATAATCCGATACTCGCCGTGATTACTCTGGGAGAAGGCTGGCACAACAACCATCACCGGTACGCTGTCTCAGCAAGGCAGGGTTTTGCCTCTAATGAAATTGATATCACCTGGCTGATTCTGCGCGGTATGGAAAAAATCGGCGTGATACGGAATTTGCGTCCTGTTCCAGAATCAATTTATCAGGAGGCCGTTTCATCATGACATTTCATCCTGTTATCGAAGAAGGCAGACGAATTGCTGTTGTAGGCTCGGGTATATCGGGTCTGACAGCGGCATATTTGCTGAGTAAAAAACATCATGTCACCTTGTTTGAGGCTGAGCCGCGACCGGGAGGTCATACGCATACACACTCACTGAAACGGAATGACGGTGTCTGGAACGTAGATACCGGTTTCATCGTTTTTAATGAGCGTACGTATCCCAATTTTATTGAGTTAATGGATCATTTCGGTATTCGTGGACAACCGGGTCCGATGACCTTCAGTGTCCGGAACGAAATGACCGATTTTGAGTTCAAGGCATCCAATCTGGATACGATGTTTTCACAACGCTCAAATATACTTAATCCGGGTCTTTACAAACTGATGGCCGAAATTTTCCGATTCAGAAAGGAATCTCCTGATGTGCTGGCTCCCGCCGCTGAACCGGTAACCCTGGGCGAATATCTACACCAAAAACTCTATTCCGAACTGTTTATATCACACTTTATTATCCCTATGGGCGCTGCGATTTGGTCGTCCAGTGTCAGAGTCATGATGGAGTTTCCAGCCGCCTTTTTCGTTCGTTTTTTTCACAATCACGGTTTTCTGAATCTGAAAGACCAACCCCAATGGTTTACACTTCCAGGCGGATCATCATCATATATTCCTCATATGTTGAAACCGCTGGAACAAAACGTCCATTTAAACACGCCCGTAACGACCGTAAAACGCTTTGATGATCATGTTGAAATACATACAGATTCCGGCCAATCGGGTGTGTTTGACTATGTCGTGATCGCCGTTCATGCCAACCAGGCCCTGATCATCGTCCAAAACCTGACCGATACCGAACAAACCCTTCTGAAAGCGTTCCGTTATCAACCGAACCATACTGTACTTCACACCGATACCCGTATGATGCCTCACCGCAAAAAAACGTGGGCGTCCTGGAATTACCACATTACGCCATATCCTGAGCAGCCGGTGGCCGTCTCATATAATATGAACATTCTTCAATCCATTAAATCGGCTGAAGATTTCATCGTTACACTGAATCGGTTTCACGATATTGATGAAACCCGCGTTATCTGGTCGCACACCTATGAGCACCCGGTATTCAGTGAGGCCTCCATGAATGCTCGCACACAGCGTGACAAGATAAACGGAAAAAACCGCACGTTTTACTGTGGCGCATACTGGCGACACGGTTTTCATGAGGACGGTGTTATCAGCGCGCTGGCTGTTTGCAGGCATTTCGGTCTGAGCCTGAAGGATATTCGTGAGTCATTATAAAACCGGGCAGATGTCATGTGTTTATCAGGGCCGGGTTCGACATCGCCGATATGAACCGGTATCCCATACGCTTGAATACCGGATATTCATGATGTATCTGGATCTGTCCGAACTCCCCGATTTGCTGGACCCCTTTTGGTTGTGGTCGGCTCGACGATGGGCTCCGGCCTGGTTCAACCGGCGGAATTATCACGGTGATCCGGCTGTTCCACTTGACGAAGCAGTACGAACCACGATCTGTCGCGTAACCGGCGCTCGGCCTGACGGCGCGATCCGTGTGCTGACTCATCTTCAATACTGGGGATACTGTTTTAATCCGGTCAGTTTGTATTATGTGTTTAACCGGGATGACACTAAACTGGAAACGATTGTGGCTGAAATCACCAATACTCCCTGGAAGGAACGCCGCACGCTTGTTCTATCGAAAGATATGAATCACGGAGCCGGGCCGGTGGCAGTATATCGTTTTGACAAGGATTTTCATGTATCACCTTTCTGGCCGCTTGAGCATCGGTATGAGTGGCGTTTTCAGGCTCCCGGAAAAACCTTGATCACACATTTCAAAAACAGACTGGACAATCGAATTGTGTTTGATGCCACTCTTTCAATGAAACGTTTTCCTGTCAATACCGTCAATATGAGGCGTGTTTTGGTGCGCCATCCGTTTATGACACTAAAAGTGATTGCAGGAATACACTGGCATGCTTTGCAATTATACTGGAAATGCGCCGGGGTTCATCCTCATCCCGATCTGTCAGCCAATCCCGGAGGACGCCATCGGCCCGGTATTGAATCTCCCCTGAATCCGGAATTACGTTCCGGTGGGGGACCGTTCAGGGAGAAGCATCATGAACAGACAAAGTAATACACAGCGAATACAACCGCCGGAAGTTCAAACGCCAAAACCTGTCTGGATTGACCGGTTAGCCCGGGATGTCATTCTGGGTCGTCTGCATCAGATAGCTTTCGGACGTCTGGAACTGGAGCTTGACGGTAAAACCATATCGTTCGGAGCCCCGTGTGAGGACTGTCCGGATACCGCTATAGTCCGGGTTCACGACACCCGATTCTTCAGTGATATTCTTTTGGGGGGTGAGCTTGGCGCAGCGGAATCGTTTATGCTTGGACACTGGTCAACACCAAATTTGACGCGCGTCATGCAACTGATGATACGCAATATGCAGGCGCTGGATACGCTTCAGGGCGGATTGCCGTTTTTTCTTGAACCTGTCAGGCGCGCGGCGCACTGGCTGAACCGCAATACCCGCAAAGGAAGCCGCCAGAACATTGTGGCCCATTATGATCTGGGAAACGAGTTTTTCAGGCTTTTTCTGGATTCGACGATGACGTATTCTGCAGGAATATTTGAACATGAGACCGCATCCATGGAAGATGCATCCATTGCCAAACTGGATCGTTTGTGTCGTAAACTGAATTTGAAAGAGTCCGATCATTTGCTGGAAATCGGTACGGGGTGGGGCAGCATGGCGCTTCACGCGGCAAAACATTACGGATGTCGCGTCACAACAACAACCATTTCCAACCAGCAGTATGACTATGCTGAAACGCTATTTAAGAATGAAGGTCTGGACGACAAAATCACTCTGCTGAAATCCGATTACCGGGATCTGACGGGTCTTTATGACAAGGTTGTTTCTGTTGAAATGATTGAGGCGGTTGGACATGAATTTTATAACACCTATTTCAACACCATCAGCCGTCTGTTAAAACCGGACGGCATGGCAGCCATTCAGGCGATAACTATCGCTGATCAACGATATGATCAACAGCGACGGCATGTTGATTTTATTAAACGCTATATTTTTCCGGGCAGTTGTATTCCGTCAGTCAACATCATCACAAACAGTATAACCGCTGCTACCGATATGCGGCTGTTTCATCTGGAAGATATCACCCCGTATTATGCCCGAACTCTGGCAACATGGCGGAAAACGTTTTTTTCCAATATAGATCAGATTCGCGACATGGGGTATTCCGACGCTTTCATACGCATGTGGGATTACTATTTTTCGTATTGTGAAGGTGGGTTTTTGGAGCGTTATATCGGCGATGTCCAGATGATATTTACCAAACCCCTGTGCCGCGCCGCGCCCATTCTTCCTGCGCTGGAACTCAGGTGAACATCATGTCTGCAGGTATGCTGATACTGTATATTGCCGGTTTTGCCGCAGTATTGATGACGTTGTTGTGGATATGGCAGGTTTTGAAAAAAGATGCGACTATTGTGGATGTTGGCTGGTCTGTGGGGCTGATCGGTGCGGCAATATTGATTGCCCGGTATGGCGCAGGTGATCCGGTCCGCCGGACCCTGTTTGCGATTTTAAGCATTGTTTGGGCGGGACGTTTGGCTGCATATCTGTATCTGACACGTATTTATGGACGCAGAACAGAGGATGGCCGCTATGCACGTATGCGAGCGGCAATGGGAACATGGGCACACGCCGGTTTTTTTGCTTTTTTTCACGCACAAACTTTGTTTGTAGTGGTTTTCTCTATCCCATTTCTGGGGCCAGCCATGAATACGCATCCGTTTCCCACGATCTGGGACATTATTGCCATCATTATCTGGGCTGCCGCAATGACCGGTGAATGGACGGCAGACTATCAACTGCATCGGTTTAGATCAAACCCTGCCACCAAAGGAAAAACCTGCCGTGATGGTCTTTGGAATTATTCACGACATCCCAACTACTTTTTTGAATGGCTTCACTGGTTTGCGTATATTGCCGCATCCGTGCATTCGGCATATTTACCCGCGGCAATAAGTGGTCCGATCATTATGATTCTGTTTTTATTTTTTATAACCGGCATTCCCCATACGGAAAAACAGGCGGCTTCCACCCGGTCAGACTACACACGTTATATGCGGGAGGTTCCGATGTTTATTCCCCGATTGTTCAGAAGGAGACAACCATGATTCGAGCGGTTTATCAACTGGCAGAATCCGGCCGTGTTCCGGACACACTGATTCGTGCAGGCATACGCAAACTGCTTCGGGAGAAATCTCGTACTGAAAACAGCGGTGGTTTGGAAGCTGTGCGGGAACGTTTAATGCATTTTGTGGATATGCTCCGTTCCAGTCCCGTTGCAATCCATACGGAGGACGCCAATTTTCAGCATTACGAAGTGCCGTCTGCGTTTTTTGAAAAGGTGCTTGGAAACCATCTGAAATACTCATGCTGTTTGTATCGTTCCGGTAACGAAACACTGGATCAGGCGGAGTACGCAATGCTGGCTTTGACAGCAAATCGGGCCGAAATATCGGATGGAATGAATATACTGGAATTGGGTTGTGGCTGGGGATCATTGACGTTATGGATGGCAAAACAGTTTCCGTCTGCCAGAATTACCGCAGTATCAAATTCAGCATCCCAGCGTGAATTTATCATAAGTAAAACAGTCGAACACGGATTGAGCAATGTCAATGTGATTACCTGTGACATGCGAAATTTTGACATTGATGAACGGTTTGAGCGAGTTGTCTCGGTAGAAATGTTTGAACACATGCGAAATTATCCTGAACTGTTTCGGCGAATTTCGACATGGCTGACAGCCAATGGCAAGTTTTTCTTGCATATATTCAGCCATATTCAGGCCGGATACGTGTATGAAACAGAGGGTGAAGACGACTGGATGGGGCGCTATTTCTTTACCGGAGGTATTATGCCCGCTGATACGTTGCCATTGTATTTTCAGGACAATCTTAAAATTGAAAACCATTGGATAGTGAATGGAACACACTATAAAAGAACAGCGGATCACTGGCTGGCAAACATGGACCGGAATCGTCATTCCATTTTGCCGGTTATGGCCTCGGTCTACGGTGAGTCTGACGCAGAAAAATGGTTTCAGCGCTGGCGCATCTTTTTTATGGCCTGTTCGGAACTCTGGGGGTTTCGAAACGGTAATGAATGGATGGTCTCACATTATCTTTTTCAAAACAGGCCGTCAGATGCCCGTTAAGCTTTATTTGCGAAACGGCAATTGATTGATTGCCCTTTTCCACACCTCATGTTTTTGTTCTATTGTCATACGAGCGTTCGCTGGACTGGTTGACGGTAAAACAAGTTAGTCATGTTTCCGCACATCCCACAATGCAATTCCGGATTGAATTAACATGTATTTTCGGGCCGAATCCGTTGATCATTGACTGTGTCAGAATCCCCGGGTACCGCTTTCTCCGGGCAATGTTGAGCCGGGCAAACGATTTGAAAAATCACCGTCTCGGGTTTCGCGGCTGCTTGTCGTCGATACCTGAATCAAATCAGATGGACCTTCGATAACTTCAATCTCATCGGGTGATCCTTCAATCATATTGAGTCGGACCGTAACCGTACTGTATGGCCTGATAGTGATTTGCGTCCGAACTAATGTTTTCATACCTTCATGCTCAAACTTCAACACATAGTTGCCAATCGGCAACGCTCTGAACCGAAACCGTCCACGCCGGTTGGAAACAGCTTCACGCTCTCCCATCATATTCGGACTGGTGGCAGTCACAGTCACATCGGCCAGACGATCGCCATCTTCTGTTCTGATAAAGCCGTTAATCTGTCCATGTTCAGCCGAAGCGTTGACCATAACAACGTTGCCAAACAAAATTACCGCCACAGTCAATATCGAAATAGCATGTTTATACATTGGCTTCTCTCCTTCCAGTAAAAACACTATTTGCTAATACAACTCACAAAAAGAAAATCTCCAAAAAAGGCAGACAAAGCTGACTTTGATATTTCTTAAAAACCTTCTATATCTTCAAGGTCTTCAAGGTCTTCGTCATCAAATATCATCGAAACATCAACGATCATACTGAATGACTCACTCAGATTTTTGACAATTTTGCTGCAGTTCACTTTTTCTTCAATAGTGTTTGATTTTGACATGGTCTCCAAAGCTGATGATATTTCTTTCAAAATACCCTCTATAATCATTTCGGGGTTCATAGATTTAATCCTTCCTGTGAAACGTTACTTGCTTACCCCGCCGACTATCGGCAGAACAAATGCAATGTTACTCTGATTAGTGTGGTACAGTCAGCGTTTTATGTCAACCCGGAAAACAATTCCATTTACAGCGGATCGTCACAAGTATCTGTTCCCAGAACTGTCATAAAAATTGCCTGAGCATCTGCGGCCGTCAGAATACCATCCCCATTGCAATCTGCCGCACATTCCTGCCGTGGTGTCGGAGTCCACATCCCCAAAGTAATCTCAAATGCCGCCTGAGCATCTGCGGCCGTCAGCATTCCATCAAGATTGACATCACCGTTTCGAATACAATGAATCGTTATTGTCATATCACCACCGATTTCCTGCCAGTGATCTCCGGGACATGTATAGGTTGAAATCGTGTGACCATTAAAACTGTAAACCCCGGGTTCAACAGTATCCGGGACCAAAACTTCATATTCAAGAATTCGAGCGCTCCATGTGAAGGTATCGCCATCCTGAACAAATCCTCCCGGGCTTAAAACTGTCCAGCCTTCCGGCAGTGTTTCGCTTGTCTCAATAATATTCGCAGGGCCCCCTACCTGGGACATGGTGACCAGAAAAGACTCACCCTGAACGCAGGATTGAGGAAGATTTCGATTCAGCCAACTGATTTCGCCCAAAGGAATGTATATTGTCTGATCACCCTGGGTTGTTTGTGTCTGATATCCATCCTGCGGATGCCATGTGGTTGCCTGGCCACTGAATTCGTAATAAAATAGCCCGGAAACAATGATATCATAAGAACTGATAGCGCTATCCCAGATATAGGTGTTGTCAATCTGGTCATCCCATGGCGGTGATACAACTGTCCATCCACCCGGCACAGTTTCCTCAACCGATTCAATCGTGCAGTCAGGATTACCAAAAAAATTCAAATGAACCGTGATCTGGTCGCCATTACATGCATATCCGGGCAGGTCACGCACCAGATAACAAAACGTCGGTGTCGGTGTTGGTGTCATTGCCTGAATTGGCAATACAATACCTGTAAGAATAGCTGTACAAACAGTCAAAATGGACATCTGTCTTATTGTTTTCATAATTTGCCCCCTGGAGATTGTAAGAAATTCCCTGAACATTAATGAGTGTACAAAATTCATATTATGCCGTCAAACACAGCATACAGTTCGATCCTGTCCGAAAAGGTGTTTGCACATGACTCTTCGTGCCCGTGCGCGTAATCGTTCTCGTAGTCGATTGATTTCAAAGTATAATTAAAACACTTTTGCAACCTTAATAACATCAATTTTCGACGCTGGAACATCTTGTTAACTTCGTTTTTTCGATTACGAACACCGCAATCCGGTTTAAATCCTCAGTATTAGTTTAAGATTGTAGCCGAATTGCATAGCACGACAAGCATTTGCAGTTTTCGGATTTGAGAAAAAAGAATCTTTTAGACGTTTTTACTTTGTTATGAATAATCCTGTTCGATCAGCACATACGGACGCCCGTTTTTGACAAACACTTCAACATCCACGCCATAAACATAGCTCAGGTTTTGAGCAGTAAACACCTTGGCGGGAGCCCCCGACGCGGCCAAACGATGATCTTTCAGCATAAAAACTCTGTCAGCGGCAATTGATACAATATTCGGATCATTTGTCGTGTATACGATTGTTTTGCCCTCGTGTGCCAGACGACGCATGATTCCGGTAACAATTTTGATGTTTGACAGATCAAGATGCGCTGTCGGTTCATCCAGCAAAATAATATCTGTTTCCTGCGTCAACGCCCGGGCAATCCGTGCCAACTGGTTTTCGCCTCCGCTCAGGGACGAAACCGGACGAAACATCAGATGCTCAATCCCCACTGTCCTGATTGATTGAAGCACAATCGCCCGATCGTGATGGTTCGGCATGCGAAACAGCGGCAGATGCGGCGCTCGCCCCAGAAGAACATATTCCTGAACATTCAGATCAAATGACACCGGTTCGGTTTGAGGCACAACACTGACCAGACGTTTCAATGCGGCGGAGGCGCCCGGAAACGTTGAGCGGCCACAGATGGATATATCGCCTGCGGTTGGTTGAAGCAGTCCGAGGATCAAACGCAGAAGTGTCGTTTTGCCGGAACCATTCTGGCCCAGAATTGCATTGACGGAGGCAGCCGATATTGTCATTGAGATATTCTGCAGAACCTCCGTGGTGTCAAATTGAAAACACACTCCGTGAATGTCAATAACCGTTTGGAACTGCGTCATCGGGCCACCCGTATCCGTTTCATCAGTAATAATCCAAGAAATACTGTTGCTCCGATTCCGGACGTTAAAATACCCAGCGGTATTTCACCGGCGGAGACTGTTCGAGCGACGGTATCGCAGACCAGGACAAACACGCCTCCGGCAAGAATTGATCCTGGCAGAACGCGTTGTGCATCTGAGCCCATGACAGCCCGGACAATATGCGGAATAATTAGACCAACCCAGCCGATCTGGCCGGCTTTGGCGGTCATCACCGCAGTGGAAGCGACCGCCACGCCCAACAGCACAAGACGTTCCAGACCCGCAAACCGCATCAGTGAAAACACGGTTTCATCGGGCATGGACAGCAGATTGATACGCCAGCGCAAAACTGTCAGAATCACCAGTGACGGCAGAACTACCGGTAATACGTGAAAAACATCACTCCATGTTACCGTCCAGATACCGCCCAGAAGCCAGAAGGTGATATCCGGTAACTGCTGCAGCGGATCGGCCATATATTTCATGACACCGGTTCCGGAACTGAACAGGGCCGATACGGCAATGCCGGCCAGAACCAGCTTGAGCACCCAGTCGTCCATTCGGAATCTGACAGACAGAAAGTAACTGGCTGCCAGACCCATCATGGCGAATATCGTTGCCAGTGACTGAATCGCAACATGTCCACCGCTGAACACGACGATTGCCAGCGAAGCGCCGAATGCTGCTCCGGACGACACACCCAGAAAACCGGAATCAACCAGCGGATTGCGAAACAGCATCTGAAACACCATGCCTGACGCTGCAAGGACACTTCCCAAAAGAAATGCAAACACGATTCGCGGTAATCTGAAGTGCAGTAGAATATGTCGGGTTAGCGGATCGGAACGGAAATCAGACAGAGACGTCATATACGGAGACGGATACCGGCCAAACACAAACGCCGCGCCCAGGAATAGCAGAACCGTCAGCAGTAACAGTATGAAACGCCGACGGTATCGCACGGGTTGATCACTCTGAATCGTTTTCGGCTGCGTCATCGTGATGGGGGTTTCTGCTCAGGAATATGGATTCCCGGACGTATATACGCGTCAATAACGTTTTTCTCAAGGCCATACAAAAACATAAAAAACGCGTCAATTTCATCATTCAGATTCAGATCGGCAAACAACTCCGGATGAGTATGGATTGCCATCCATGTCATTCCCAGTATCCAGCGCGGTTCCGGTGAATCCCAGCCGATCATATCACTGGGAAACGCCAGCAAATTGCCTGTTTGAGCGGCTTTCAGTTTGCTCCACAGAGTATTATTCTGCAGATCCCTGATAATGGTCTCTGTATCAGCCGATTGCTGAGTAACAATAAATATCTTGTCGGGATTCCATGCGGCTATCTGCTCAAAATTGACAAAATTCCAACTGTTTGACGATAGTGAGGAACCCAGCCATACCGGTCTGCCACCGGCACGTTTTGTCTGAATCGTCTGCATCCATTCTTTGGGTGGAACCCTCATGGCAGCGCTACTGCTGCGGCCATCAAGATGCAACACCAGTATTCGGGGTCGGTCATGCTCAGGAATATCTTTCAGCCGCTCATCAAAATGATCCAGACGCCCCTGGTAAAACCGAATGATCTGCTCCGCCCGATGGCGGTTACCCAGTATTTTGCCGATATTTCGCATATCATCAAAAAACTGATCCGGTGTTTCCAGCCCCACATGCATGACAGGTATGCCTGTTTGAGTCAGCAATTGCGACATTTTATCCGGTGTCCACGCCTTTTTGATCACCAGATCCGGCCTTAGAGACAGAATCTGTTCAATACCGGGATTGGTTCCCAATTCAGTTTTGGTGTGCGCCTGCGAATCCAGAAGACCCAGGAAGTTTTTCACGGTGGTCGAACGGTTTTCGTATCCAACCACGCGTTCGCGAGCTTCTTCGAACATATACACCGCGTGAATCGTCATGAACGGCCCGCGGCCGATGACTGCGATACGCTGAGGATATGCATCAAACTCCAGTGTTTGATTTGCGGCATCACTAATGGTTATTGGAAAGACGGTATGACCTGTGACACCTGAACCCAAGCCAATAATGCACATCATTGCCCATAGCGGCAAAGACAGGCAAAAACGGGATGTTTTGTGATTCCATAGCGTCAGCATAACGTCCTCCGGCATATCTGCCACAAAGTGTCCTCTGCGTCCGGTCTTGCAGCATTGACAACCGAGAGGGGACGAATATTCCATATTTCACACACCGACTCAACCAGTGTTTCCCGAACAATCCAGATATGCAGTTTGTCCGGCAGGTCCAGAAGTGGCTGCAGACAGGGCGCCCAGCCCAACCCTTTAAGCTCCAGCCTGCCAACTTCATCAACGAATATAACATCGAAATCCCTGCATATATCGGGATGGAGCGCGTCACGACCAGCATTGATTGCAGCCTCATCAAATCGAAAGGGTACGGTATTCGGCGAATGATGGGGTGGCATTGAGCAACGCTCAGCCAGAAAAAAGGTTTTACCGGTTTGAAGAACATTCAGATCAAAACCAGTGCGGACACCGTTTTTCCATGAACCGGGAGCCAGAATACCACTCACCCGGTAACCCTGGTTGTGAAGACGCTGTGATATGCGGCTGGCTAGCGAGGTTTTACCGGAATGAAGCGGCCCGCTGATCAAAACAACCTGCGGCAATCGTTTCGATGCCATCGATTCGGCCGAAGTGTTCAGTGATGCGTTTTCGTTTTTATTGTCCATCCTCTTTATATTCTATACTGCAATCCCAATCTTACGGTTCGTCCGGGCTGTTCATAGCCGATTTCCTGATAATAGTTTGTATCAAATATGTTTTGTCCCTGCAGCGTCAGACCCAGACCGAAATCAAATTCATGACGCACTGACACATCCCACAATGTCCAGGACGGCAGATCGATTGCGTTACCGTCACGGTCATACTGAACAATATCTCTGCGATGGGTTTGACTGACAGTAACGTGTGTGCCCGATTCAAATCCGTATCCGATATCCATATGAACATGATGCTTCGGTACATACGGCAGCGCTTGTGCCGGCTGAAACGGACTTTTGTTTTCTGTTTCCTGGAACGTGTATGACAGTGAACCGTATAAACCGGACCGGTTTCCGTAATCGGCCGATAATTCCACTCCCCTGTAAGTG
>PWNJ01000203.1 GCA_003558985.1 candidate division CSSED10-310 bacterium | reverse complement strand
TGACCTTCTGTGCTCACGGCAGGAAAACCGAACCGAGCCAGCAATGCAGACAGAATCAATCCGCTGGCTGCAACAGAAACAAAAGTCATACTGTATTGAAACCCGTACAATTCATACGGCAAATTCTTGAAATTGAAAACATATATGATGACCAGCGCAGAAATAACGATGATTTGTGACCATTGTCCGGGATCACGGCGAAACAGTATGACATCTCTGTAAAACATTGAGTTTCTGAAACGGGAACCGTTTTTACTTTTGTGTCTATTCGACTTCAATGACGCGGTTTCAAACGTATCCGAACTGTGGCCACGTGAGCGTGCCCGCCACCAGACCAGTTTAAAACTCAACCATGTAAACAGCATGGCCACGGCTGACGCTATCCATAACATACGCGCATAACGCTGATTGGTATGCAGACGTCCCTCACCATAGGCAGCAATACCCTCCGATGCCCATGTGGTCGGTAACCACGAAATGGTTGGAATACGCAGAGTATCCAGATAAAAACTGACCTGCTCAACACCTATCGGATCAACCAGTTGTTCCGGACGCATAAATCGAAACACGGTAATCAGCCCAACGGCCAAAAAAATACCCATAACCAGAAAAACGCGCTGGGTACGTTTGGGAGAGAAAACAAAAATCAACACTATTCCGATAAGAATACCGATAGCGGTAGGTAGTATAAGTGAAGGCAGTATTATCAGGCCAATTTGGGCTGGAAAAGTTGCTGTTCGATTCATAACTGAACCGTATGCATACAGAATAGGTGTTCCAAACGCAATAAACATCCATGAACTGCGAATGAAAGTATGGAAAAAACTGTGAAAGAATATTGCTTTTTCAGAAATTGGGCGACTGTGAAGCAGGTCCAGTTCAGGCGACATAAAATATGCTGAAATAGACATGACGATGTTTGAATAAATCAGTAGTATTGTAAAAATCAGATACACCATTTGCAGGAGTTTTGCCATCAGCAGATATCGCAATCCCTCAAGATGATGCTGATTCATAATATGCTGAAACAATTCCTGCGCGACCACATATTCAATACCAATAAATAAAACCGCCAGTAAAAGAACCGTAAATGTTGCTATAACTGCTGAGCGTTTTTTCAAGACAAAATGGTTTTTTACTCTGCGCAAATCGTTGCCAAACAGCATTAGAAGCGATTTTACAAATGATATTTTCTTCACCTGAGAACTGCCTTTTCTGGAATGTCAGGAGTCTCTTTAGCCTGTGTAAGCTCCAGAAATATTTGCTCCAACCGTCCACCTGAATTACTGGTTGTTTTCTGAAGTTCTTCAATGGTTCCCTCGGCCAGCAATTCCCCCTGATACAAAATACCAATTCGATCAGCTATTTGCTCAGCAACATCCAGGGAATGTGTTGACACAAAGGCAGCCAAGCCCTCCTCACATCGTCGTCGAAGCAGTTTTTTCATTACAACAGCGCCCCGGGGGTCTAAACCAACCATCGGCTCGTCAACAACCAGAACTGGCGGATTATGAAGAAACCCTGCCGTGAAAACTACTTTTTGTCTCATACCATGCGAAAAGGATCCCAGGAGCGAATTCCTGTATTTTGTCAGCTCAAACTGTTCCAGCCAGTAATCGGCACGTTGATCACATTCTTTCGGCTCCAGACCGTATAAACCGCCGACAAAACGCAAAAATTCTATCGGAGTCAGCTTGTCATACACGAATGGCTGATCCGGAATATATCCAAAAGACTGTTTTGCATTGACTGGATCATGTGATATATCAAACCCGTTAATCAAAACCTGGCCGTTGTCAGGTTTCAACAATCCGCATATCATTTTGATTGTAGTAGTTTTCCCTGCGCCGTTAGGTCCCAGAAACGCGTACAGTTCACCTGTGTTAACGTTAAGGTTCAGATTATGGACAACAGCGCGACCGCCATACTTTTTAGTCAATTGAGTCAATTTGAGCATACACACCCCCGGAGTCCGATTGTACCGGTTCGGACCTTTCGACAATAGTAAACACCACATAAATTCGAACTGTTCCATATAATTGATGGCATCGTCCGGAACAGACGTTTATATAATAACGATCCGAGTTAAATTAGTAAAATTGGATTTGTTATGCAGTAAATGTGTTAAAGGGTTGCTGTACCGAATGTTACGTCTGTTCAAATGAGTTTTCCGGGTTCAAATTCATCCCAGAAATGCCAGAGACCGGGATCCTTCAAGACTTGTTGTTCATACCATTTTACCAGTTGAGATGTGATTGACTCGGAAGTTTGTTCAGACAGTAATGTATCGGGCGGATGGAGTCGAAATACATAGCGGTTTGAGTATACCCGGTGAATTGACAAAGGCAAAACAGAGGCCTTTGTTTTGGTGGCAAGCAGTTCTGGTCCCACCGGAAACGGTATGTTATATCCCATAAACGGATGACGTGTCATGCGGCCGATCCATTTCCCTCCACCGGCCGGATCAATATTCATCATAACAACGCCATTATTGCCAAGATGGCGAAACAATGGACGTAAAAAATTGTTCGCCGGCAGTATTCGAGCCGGAATCATTGCTTCATAGACAAGCCTGAGTCGAAACGCCACTTTTCGACCGATCAGACTTAATCCTTCATCGGTAGGTAATCCGACTTGTACTATGGGATAACCGGCCTTTCCAAGATGAAACAGCGGTAATTGAATCGGACCGTAATGACCCAGAACAACAATAGCGCCCTTGCCATTTTGAAGCGCGGCATCAAGATGTTCAGTTCCTTCAATACTGCAAATTTTCTGAAGGTTCCTGGATATCCGCAGTTTGGGATAGGTAAAAATATGCAATCTGTCGATATAATGATTTTGCAGATATGTTTTAACCACATTATCCAACTCCGCAGCGCTGATATTCGGCAAGCCTCGCTGAATATTGGTGCGAAGAGCTTTGTTTTTCATTATTCGAAAGTTCAAAAACCCAAATATCCGAAACAGCGCAAATGAGGTTCGAACGGGTAGAAGACCGATCAGAAGCCGGACGGGATACCAAATAATCAGACGTGCCAGATCGCGGGCAAGACTTTCGCGGACGATCATACCGTATTGACTCCAGCCTTAATGTTTGAATCCGGATTGGCTTTCACTGAATTCAGATTGTTATCAGGTAATGTATCGTAAACGGGTATCCGATAGAAAGCAGCTCTCATAACATTGAATGCGCTTTTGCCGATAACCAAGCTTTTTTTGGGGTGTCGCAGCATTAAAATCAACGAGTAAAACATACAGTATAGAGATAAAATGACCATAAATATGCGGACATAGTATTCCCATGAACGGCCACGGTGAATGCGAAAGAATTTTATAAGACTGCGATAGAACTGCAATCCCATATCTTTACGTTTTTTAACGCTCTGGCCACCATGATGGATAATCCGTGCTTCCGGCAAATAATAAATCTTCCAGCCGTTTTCACGTATACGGTAACAGATATCTACATCCTCAAAAAACATATGATAACAACTGTTCAGCGAACCCAGAGTTTCAATGCAGGCACGTTTGATCATTAATGCAGCGCCAGCAGGTTGCTCTACTTCACGCACCGTTTCATGAGACCATGTCATCATGCGTGATCGGCGCGAATAACAGTGTATACCCGGTATATGTGCCAAATTGGTATTTTCAGTAAAGGGTGTTAAAAAATTGGGGAAATGCCTGAGTGAATACTGTAGTGTTCCGTCCGTGTTAAACAGGCGTGCAGCCACAGCGCCGGCCTGTGGATGAGTGTCCAGAAACCGGACCATTGCTGTCAGAGCTCCCGGTAAAATGACTGTATCCGGATTCAAAAGAAATATATGTCGGCCGGATGATTGATGTATACCCTGATTGTTGGCCTGAGCAAATCCTCTATTCGTATTGTTTTCTATCAGATATACATTCGGAAACTCTGTTTTGACCATATCGCCCGATCCATCGTTTGAGGCATTGTCAATCACAAATACTTCGATCTGAAGATCGTCCTTATGTTGATCAATGGACTGCAGACAATCCCGCAACATATCTTTGGTATTCCAGTTGACAAGGCATATGGATATATCCGGCACACTACCCTGATCACTTCTGTAAACCTGTTTAGGCAGAACATCAGGCCCGAAAGTTATTGCTTCGACATGGTCTATTGTTTTTTCAGAAACGGTATCTTCAGGCATAATTTGCTTCTCCAATGCAACGGAGTTTCTGAACCCGGATAACTTTTCGAAAATATTCGGTAGTTTATTGATCCCGGTTGCCGGACACCGTTCAGTCGATACTGATGGTCCGGTATGGTATTATCCGTCCATATTGTAACAGCATTAGCCGGTTTTGACACCGGACATTTCAGGCGGATAGTCCAGCGGGCGCTGTCCCCTGACGGTATCGGGCCGAACCGGAATGGATACCAATGATTGTCTGCAACCGTTGCCAGATCAAACGGTATCCTGACACGTATCTCTCCAGTTTTATCCAGCAGCTCAAACAAACCGTAACCGGTGTTATCCCGCTGAAATGTTGCCAGTTTCAGATCTATCCTGCACAAAGCTCCAGCGGCTGTTTCAATGCTCTGTTCAATACCCGACCCAATAATTTCACCGGCGCTTTCAACCGCATTTTCGCATCCGCCAATAAATATTCCGTCATCTGTCTGCCGATTCAACGGCGACCGCACAGTATCAACAGCTCTGCCGGGCGAATCGCAAAATGTGATAACCGGTTCGAGCGTTTTCTGCCATGTCATATCATGTGCAGTCCGATCAAGATTTGATTTGCATTCAGAATAAAAATCTTTATCATCAATCAGTTTTTCAACAGCTTTGACGAACGCAACGACATCCTCCGGTGGTATGGCAATACCCGTCTGTCTGCTGGTTGCCAGATCGGCAAAGTAGTCACCCTGCGTGCATACAAACGGTAATCGGGCCCATATATAATCCAGAATACGCGTTCGAAACGAAAAATGTGTTTCCAGATGCGGATAATGAGCGCTGACGGCAAGGGTTGCCGAGTTAAGCATTCGGCCTCGTTCAATATATGGTATCCAATCATGGAAAAACACATGTTTGTCCAGCAGTTGAAGATCAGCCGCCAATGTCCGCGCACGTTCAACCATGGTCATTCGCGTCATATTCGGGTTGGGATGGCCAGAGCCCATAAAGTGCAGCGACACGTTTCTGCCGGAACGGTTCAGGGCTGAAACCGCGCGTATTGGTGTCAATGGATCGAACCAGTCCCAGATACCTCCACCCCATACCATGCGAATATCATGTGAATCGTCCGATTGATTATCGATATGGTCAGTTGGCAGACATGACGGTATACCGAAAGGCGCTATCTGTATCAGTGACAGCAGGTAGCTGTCTGATTTGAATTGAATAGTATTAACGCGACCTGCGGCCGCCAGCATGCCGATCCAGAAATCCCTTTGTCTTTCCGAGGCGCACACAAAAAAATCACCTCGTGCAAGATTTCTGTTCAGAGATTCCAGTTCTTCGACCTGTTTTTCCGGTGTTTTATCGGTGCGGGCCAGACTGGACAGAATGAAAGGATCATACAGATCAACCAGCAATGGCGTATCAAAATGAGCGTCAATATGCATCGATCCCGGAACGATAACGGCGTCATACGATTTTAGTTCGGACCAGCGGGGTTCAGCTCCAAAAGACGAAATATCCATATTCGAATGGTGTGGCGGAATCATGCCTGTTACCTGTGGACAGGATAATGTCACCCGGTGTTTTTCAGCAAGAACCTGAGCAGTTTCAAATGCACGGATTGCCGGACCCGCCATACGGTCACCGATCATATCCCCTGTCAGCACAAGTATTCGATTCATTTTTCGCACTCAGCTTTCCGGCCTCTACCAGCCCGTAACGATCGTAATGAGAGCACAATACTGTTTTCTACATGAAACGGATTGTAATCTTCAACCTTTTCCGTGCTCCAAAATGTTTTATCATCAAATTGTCTTAGTCGGGACAGTCTTCTCCGCTGTCTGATAATATGTGGTATCCGTTTGGCCAGACTCCCCAGAATACGAAGTACCATCAGCATTTCACTTTTGTTCCGTGTTATGACCGAATGCCTGAATGTGCTCCATAGATACCGATGAAATATTCCGGGGCCATAACGAAATAAATTGATAAGCTGATAGTTTTTCAGGAATACAAGCATATAGTTTCTAAGAAAAATAAATCGCGCTTCAAGCGGATTTGTGGTGTCGGTGGATGACGCGCGGTATTTGTGACGAATAACGGCTCGGGGAGCAGTGACAAAACGGTATCCCAGGATATTGCTTCGGTAACACACATCAAAATCTTCGCAATATGAGACAAACCTGTTATCAAATCCGCCGATATCCAGAAAGGTTTGTCGGTCGAACAGGACGGCCGGAAAGATTGAGCCAAAAACGGTTTCCGGCTGATCAAAAGCTCCCAGATCGGGCAGACCGACCCGATTATCGTGCCAGTGACAATACTGATTCCATTCAACACCGAACGCGTTAATGAACAGGGGGGCATGGTGAAAAACGATTTTGGGGAAAACACCGATGACGGGTCTGTGCTGCTGGTGTGCGTTTTCGAGCAGCATATCCGGCGGCGGATGTTTCCATGTATCCATCAGCGCAGTAAAACAATCCGGATGAAGACTGATATCCTGATTCAGTAGCAGGGCAAGCTTTCCGTTCGCTTGCTTCATGCCCCGGTTCATGCCTTCGCAAAACCCCATATTGGTATTCAGTTTCACAAGCC
>PWNJ01000005.1 GCA_003558985.1 candidate division CSSED10-310 bacterium | reverse complement strand
CCGCAGCCCACTCATACTCCCACACAACCACCCACTGCAACGCCACAACCGAACACGCCGACACCAACACCAACCTCAACTCAGGAACCCACGATAACGCCATCGGCCACACCAACCGATGCGCCTCCGCCTACGATAACACCCACGCCGACAACCCCTGTAAACACACCAACTCCAACACCAACAGTCTCTGAAGAAACACCTACACCAACACCTGTTCAGCCGACAGCAACTGAAACGCCGGACTTGCCTTGTAATACACTTGGAGCAATCATTGAAATGCCGTCAGATCATTTCAGACCGGGAGACTTGTGTTATCTGACTGTGTATTTGTGCAATCCCGGTCCGGGTTTGGGTCAGACGATTCTGTTCGTCATTCTTGATGTGTATGGCGAACTGTTCTTCGCCCCTTCATTCGGGGAGTTTGACTATTATTCGATCAACCTGGTGCACGGATTGCGTACAAGAGCGATTTTGAACCCGTTTTTCTGGCCTGAAGGTGCGGGAACCGCTTCAGGTATTCATTGGTATGCAGGTATGACCGATACCGGCATATCCGATGTTATCGGCCTGATTGACATGTTTGCATTTGAGTGGTCGGAATAACTCGGGAAACCAGATTAATTAAAACAAATCGCCCAGATTTGATGTGTAATATGAGTGTCTGAAGATTGGCTCGAAACTGCCGTCGGGATACTCGAAATCCATGTCCATCTGAATCGGGTGCTCAAACCAGATTGTATCAGGGAAATGTTTTTTGGGGCCATATCCCCAATGCATACCCATCGTTTTTTCGTCACCGACGTGAGAACCGTTGCACCGGGCTTCATCGTTAACGCCCAGACCAAGTTTGGTGATAACCGCCATAGCGGGATCACCCTTCAGAATATGCATGCGTTCCTTTTCAGCATGATCACCTGATCCGACAACTTCAATAATCCGGTTTTTTTCGATCCGATAAACGATCAGTTCATCATCAATCACAGCGGGAATTTCACCACAAGAACGGCTTTCACCACGCGAATCGCCTTCAATGCCCGGATATGGAGGTATGTTGGCGCATCCGGATGGAATGTTAATAAATTCGCCGGGCCGCATCGCCGAACCGTTTTCGCAGAATTGATATCGTTGTCCGCGTAAATCCAGAGTACATTGCCAGACTAAACCCTCAAGCCTGAAAGTAAAGTGAGCGGCGATCGCTTTTGCCATACGCGAAACAAGAATTTCAAAACGCAGGGGTATTTTTGAGTAATCGGCTTTGAAACCCTCAAAGTATGCGTTAACTCCCGGAGCTGATCCAAAACGGAACTTTTGATCCAGACGTCTGACCAGCTCGGCAGTGATGGAGGGTCCCGTAACTGCGATTACAATGTCTTTATCATTCCAGGAATCCATTACAGCTCTTAAATCAACCGGCTGTCCATCAATGTGTCCATCCGCATCAAATGCATCGCCGGGGGACGGGTTACGCAAATCCATAAACACTATGGAGCCGACATCAAAACCGACAGTTTCGGATAACTCTTTGGCCGCAGTATGCCATGCTTTTGTCATGTCACGCCGATGAACTGTGTCGTCATCCGCCGTACTGGCATCTGCTGGAAAATCCGTGACAAATGTCATTGTTTCACCGGGCTGAGGTGCAAATGCATCCATAAACAGTTTCTTTACATTGTAATCAAGTCGCATCGCTATCTCCTTCTGCTGAAAATAAGGGCTTAAAGCCGATTAATTGATGAACCTGAATCTGATGATTGCCCACAAGGCTGAAAAACCATCGCGCCAGGTGATTTTCTTACCTTCCTCATATTCCCGGCCAGTATACGAAATCGGTGTTTCATAAATTCGTATGCCTTTTTTTAGAATCTTTGCGGTAATCTCTGGCTCAAAACTGAAACGGTTTGAGCGAATTGTAATACCCTGAAGAGACTCCCGCGAAAAAAGTTTATAACAGGTTTCCATGTCTGAAAGCGTTGTACCATAAAGCAAATTCGTTATACCTGTTAAAAACCGGTTGCCTATCCAGTGATGCAAAAACATGTTTCGCCGTTCACCGGTAAAACGTGATCCGTAAACGACTTCCGCTTTTCCCTTGATCACTGGATTCAACAAGTGAACATACTCATCCGGATCATACTCAAGATCCGCATCCTGAATGACAATAAAATCGCCCGTTGCCAATGACAAACCCGTTCGAATTGCAGCTCCCTTACCCAGATTTTCCGGATGACGTGACAAATGTGCCAGATCTGAACTGCGACTCTCCAAAATTTGCCAGGAGTCATCAGTCGAAGCATCATCGATTGCAATTAACTCCTTTTGAAAACCCAAATCAGACAAATCTACCTGTAAAACCCGATCAAGAATTTTCTCCAATGTCGCCGCCTCATTATAAATTGGGATAAGTATTGATAGCGTTTTCAAAATGTGTCCCCCGTTCATGATAACAACTTTCAAAGAATAAGGGATATGAAACACGCGGTCAAGCAAAGCCAGCTTTTAAAATCCTTGACAAAATTTTTACAGGAACATATATAATGTAAAGAATAGTTACAACAAGGAGATAATATGTATAAAAACATTGTGATAAACTTTACAAGCGCTTCCCTGATTATTCTTTCCGGAATCATGTATGTTGGCCGTGTCCCCGTTTTGGAAACAACATTGAAAACCATGATCTGTCAAGATCCAGTTCCTGTGCAGATACAGTACTTGAATGAATCTGCCGAAATACCTAAACCAAAAATTTTGTACGAAGGTGAGTATGCAGGAATCCCATTTGCTGTTGAACACTTTTATCTATTGCCGAAAGGTATTGATTTAAACAGGGCTAATGCTTCTTTGTTGACAATGATTCATGGGATTGGTCCGGTTAGAGCTGAAAGAATTGTATTAGACAGGGAGCTAAACGGTTTTTACACATCCAGAGATAACTTTTATCAACGCGCCGGTATATGTGTGAAAAGTTACAAGAGCTGGGTTTATGTCGGAAATTAGTATGCAACGAAAGAATGCTCCATTATTTCTACCAGCAATTGCAGTAGTGATCGGAATGGGAATTTCGTCATTTGCCAATTCAGAAAAGTGGCTGGGTATATTTATCCTCCTTAGTGCAGTTTCTGGTATATCTTCACTTTTGCTGCTCAAAGATACCAGATACAGCAAAGTCATTCATACCTGTTTGACATTGACTGCTCTGAGCGGCGCTGCAGGTGCGTGGTATTACACAAATGTTTTCACTGTTCAGCAAGACCATTTAGTAATGGCTGCTCCGATTGGAGAAGTTGCTGTTATTGGAAGGATACAGTCATTTCCTCAACCAACGCAAACCGGTGGTCGGCTGGATATTGAGGTTATTGGAGTTGAAACTTCGCAGGGAAGGATTTCGCGTCGCCGCGGTACGATTCGATTGGGATTGGGTCAGGAACTATGGAACAGGATGTTGGTGAACAGTCATTTCGCTCCCGGGGCAGTTGTTCGATTTGAGACAGAGTTAAGCCGGCCAGTTGGATACAGAAATCCCGGTGTTTTTGATCCTGCCGAACACTTGAAAAACAATGGAATACACCTTTCCGGACACGTGGAATACAACGAGTTTTTCCAGGTGCTGGCGCCACCTTCAGGTGTGTCAACGTATTTATGGCAATTAAGAATCAAAATACAAAGAATACTTCAGGAATCCAACAGGCAAACATGTCAAAAATCGATAGTTCAAACGAGTCTTGTTTCGGGTATAAGTGAGGCTCTTCTTTTGGGTTCAAGAGGAAACTTATGTCCCGGAATGGGAATAGTTTTTCGGGAAACGGGGCTGGTCCATCTTCTGGCAATCTCAGGATTGCATACAGGAGTTATTGCAGGGGTTTTATTCTGGTTGCTGAAATTTTTACCGGGTAATATTCAAAGCCGATGTCTGATTACGATTGTTGTTATTTGGTTGTATGCTGTTTTTACCGGAAGCAGTTCGTCTGTTGTCAGAGCTGCTCTGATGATAACAATATTTATGCTGTCAAAAATTTTGCAACGACCGGGTTCGATGCTCAACATCATTTCCGCAGCAGCAATAATCTTGCTTATTATTCAACCGGGTTTGATTCGGGAACCCGGTTTTCAGCTTACATTTTTGGCAACAACCGGAATTGCAATCCTTTATCCCGGGTTTTACAAGATGGTGAAATGGATTCCATCAACCTGGTTGCGGGGTACAATTGCGGTATCTTTGGCCGCCCAGTTTGCTACAGCGCCGGTATCTGCTTACTGGTTTAACCGGTTTGGATTTTTAGCCGCAGTTGTTGGTCTTCCGGCAATTCCACTTACCGCAATAGCCTTGATAACCGGTTGGTGCGGGGTTCTACTGTCATTTTTAAACCTGGAGTTTTGTTTGAACATTCATTATGCCATTGTCAGTATGATAGTCGACTACATTAACTGGTTAAGTCATTTTAATGGCGCAACAATACCAGTTTCAACGCCACCGGTATGGGTTGCAATTGGGTTGGCTGGAGTCCTTGTGTCAGAACACTTTTCCAGTTATAAATTCGTTTCTACAGCTTTTTATGCCCTGTTGGTTCTTTTTATTCTGATCGCACCCTTTTCCAAAGCATTTTTGGAAGATGGTATGCTTGAAATGTGGTTTCTGGATGTCGGTAATGGTGATTGCATAGTGGTGCGTTTGCCTGATGGAACAGTCATACTTATTGATGCAGGAGGTTTGTATAACTCCGAATTTGATATTGGAGAACAGGTAGTTGTCAGAGCTTTGCGGACAGAACGAATAGACAAAGTCAATATTGCTGTAATCACTCACCCTCACCCGGATCATCAATTGGGTATGAAGGCGGTGATCCGTCACTTGAGTCCCGAGGAATTGTGGGTTATGGACAAAAATATTTCTCAACCGGACTTTCAGTCGATAATGGACATGGCAATACACAAAGGCATTAATGTGACATCTTTGGAGGAAAGAAATATTTATGATGTATTTCACTTATGCCAGAACAACAGATCTATTATACTGGGTATTCGCTATGGCAAGTTCAGACTGCTGTTGACCGGTGATGCTGAACGCGAAGCTGAAGCGGCATTGCTGGATTATGAAGGCTATCTTGAAGCAAATGTTCTCAAAGTAGGACATCACGGCAGTCGTTCATCCTCGTCACAGGAGTTTATAGAAGCGGTATCACCACAGATAGCAGTCATAACATCCGGATATCGTAATCAATTTCGACATCCACATACTGAAACATTGAAAACATTGAAAACGCTTAACTCAGATATTCAGGTGTTCAGATCCGATATTCACGGAATGATATATATTAAAACCGATGGGTCTGTCATGAAAACCAAATGGCAAAATCCTGAGTTACCACGATAGTTGTTTTAATGATGCAGACAATATACGATAAAAACAGCTTGTGTGGGGTTTGGATGTATGGAATTTCACATTTATCTTGTAAATGATCAAAGAAATCATGGATGCGATATAAACGCAATCTTCAATAAGCTGAACACCTGTGACATAAAAGTTCAAGAGCATTCAGGTCTGGATAATGAGTCAATAGATTTTCCAAACAGCATTGTATGCATGATTTGCACTCAGATGACTCAGGCAAAAGCAGATCAGCTTCTGAGGATAAAACAACAAAACAAATCTGTTTCCATAATTCTGTTTACATCTTTGGAAGACTTGGATAAAGACACATTTTTATGTTCTGATAAAGCCGATTATCTGGAAATGTTACCGTTGACATCAGACAAGATGATATCAGCGCTTGAGTTCGTTATGCAAAAAAAACAGGTTGAAAATCGTCTGTTGGACGTTAACAGCAAGCTTCAGGATATCACATCGGCCTATCAGGTTTTTGTCTCCGCAGGACGCTTTATGGCATCCTCACTTTTGGTGCAGGATGTTTTAACAAGGATCATGGAAGCAGTTGGTTCGTTATTACATGCAGAAGCATGGTCGGTCGCGATTCAGGATGAACAGACAGATGAGTTGGTTTTCAGAGCTGCACACGGGGTAGCCAAAGAGCAAATTATCGGCGCTAAAGTACCGCGTGACAAAAGCATTATTGGATGGGTTTTTGATAAAGGAAAACCACTTATTGTAAAGGATACATCAAAAGACCGCAGACATTTCAAGGCATTTGACAGAACCAGTGGGTTTTTATCGAAATCCATTTTGTGTATGCCGTTAAAAACGAAAGATAAGACTATTGGAGCAATTGAGTTTATTAATAAAGTGGATTCTGAATTTGCTGCACAGGATATTGACAGAGTTCAGGTCATTCTTGATCTGGCTGCAATAACACTTGAAAATGCTAAAATATTTGAAACATTGAATGCTCTTGTTGAAATAGATGAATTGACTGGTTTGTATAATCAGGAAAGTCTGGTGAAAAGACTGGAAAAACTGATCGAATTGTCAAGGCAGCGCAAAGAAGTGTTTGGGTATATATTTCTGGATATAGATTTTTTAAAAAAAGTAAATGACAAGTATGGTCATCTTTCTGGCAGAGCAGTTTTACGTGAGGTTGGACAATTGTTAAGCCAACAGATCAATACGGAGGCATTGATCGGAAGATATGGCGGGGATGAGTTTTGGGTAGTTTTGCCGGGAGCTGACGAGACGGATACGATGAAAATTGCTGAGAAAATCAGGAAAACAATAGAAAAAAGAGTATTTTTAAAAACTCAAGATTTGCAGATACGATTGACAGCGAGCCTGGGAGTTGTCATTTACCCTAACCATGCCGATTCGTTTGATGAAATGGCATATCTTGCTGACAAAGCCCTGTTTAAAGCCAAGCAACGCAACAGAAACAACGTTGTCTGTGCCCTAGATGTTATGTGAACGGATTCGAATGAAAACCACAAACACTGCTGAAAAACAAAAAGTATTTGCCAAAGGTCTTCGACAACAGATCGTAATAGCAATGGTTCTGGTCGCAATAGTCCCTCCGGCAGTTTTAAGTCTGGGACTGTATTATTTCAATATTATTCCGCTCATTCGCTCTTACATTGCGTTTAATCAAAATATGCTTGACCAGCAGTTGATTGCTGAACAAACCGTGTTGACTCAAAAATATGCTGAAAAAATCAACTTATTTTTTAAAGAGCTAGAGTTTCAGACCACAGTACTGGCAAATATTGCAACTGGACCATTCGTTGCTGTTGAACATCGTCAGGAAGAAATTCAGAACATAATGTCACGATTCTCCAATATAATGTTTATGCATTCAGGGAATAAACTGCAGACGGGAATAGCAACTCCTGAAGTTTTGCAACTCATAAATAAAGCGCTGGCAGGCGAAATAGAACTTCGAACTGTTCGTGGATCATCACTCAGAATCTCTGACCCTTTTACAATTGATAACCAAACTGAACAGAAGCTTCTTTTAGTTGCGCTACCGGCTGCTGAAAACTATTTCGGCATCAGCTTGTTTTTAGTGGAAATGATGTCACCCGAACACCTTATTGATAAAAACACTTTTGGCGGATCAATCATGGTGATCAATCAGAAAGGTAAGCTAATTCTTCAGTCCGAGGAAATTTCATATGAATTCGGAATGGATTTATCTGACAAACCGCATGTTCAGGAGTTTCTTCAATCCGGGAAATCGTCCCGGGCGCATTTATATCGGGGTTCAGATGGCATGATCCATCAGGCAATTCTTCATCCGATAAAATATGTTGATTGGGCTTTGATAACGAAAAACAAGCCAGTCAATTTAACAGGCATAATGATTGAAATGGAACATGCTGCCAATGATCTGGTTTCACATTTGCTTTTTGCTGCGCTAATCGGACTGGTGTCTGTAGGTGTCCTGGCGGGTTCGTTGGGAGCTCTGATTGCATTGCGTTTCACGAAACCATTACATCAAATTCTAGAAGGAATTGATGGTGTTGCAGCAGGAAACTACTCTTACCGGTTCCAAAAGACAGCCCAAAAAGACCTTGATACACTCGTTCAAACCCTGAATCATATGATTGACTCCATACAATCTCATACAGAGGAATTGAATAGAAATGCAGACAACATTAAAGATTTGTTTTTTGGATCCGTTACATCACTTATTGCCGCTATAGATGCCAAAGATCAATATACAAAGGGACATTCCAAACGCGTTCAATTTATAAGTTTAGCGATTGGGAAAAACATGGGTTTGAGTGACAACGAATTGCTGGATCTTGAAATCAGCGCTTTGATGCATGACATTGGAAAAATTGGCATCCATGACACTTTACTTGCCAAAAAAGGAGTTTTGTCTGCCGAAGAACGTAAAATAATGGAAGCCCATCCGATTCTGGGTGCGAGAATTATGCAGCATATTCCGATGTTTAAAAACATGCTGCCCGGTTTATTACATCACCATGAACGATGGAATGGTGAAGGGTATCCGGAGGGTCTGGTCGGCATGGATATTCCGTTGTATGGCAGAATCATTGCGGTCGCTGACACATTTGATGCCATGACTTCAGACAGACCCTACCAGGATAAAATGTCATATACTGAAGCGCATGAACTGATTGTCGGATGGAGTGGCATACGTTTTGATCCTATAGTGACTCAGGCATTTACTGATATGTTTGATGAAATTGTGAGTATCTGTGAAAATAATGAAGTGATAGATCCATTATCCGATATCTTTATTAATGGTTCAACCAAGTGAGGACACGTGTTAACTGAAGAATCAACGCACACAGACTGGCCAGGTATTACCGTGGCAATATGTGCCAGAAATGCTGCCAAAACAATCAATGCATGCCTGACCAGTTTGCTTAAAATGGATTATCCGTCTGACAAGCTGAATATCCTTGTTGTTGACAATGCATCAACTGATAACACATCCAATATCGTTTCTGCTTATCCGGTAAAGATTGTATGCGAGGAGAAAATCGGACGCGGATATGCACGGAATACTGCCTGGAAAAACTGTGATACTGAGTTGATAGCTTTTACTGATGCAGATTGTCGAGTCTCAAAACAGTGGTTGAGGGAACTGGTTCCGGTGTTTAAAGATGAGAATACTGATATTGCAGGCGGTGATATTATAACTCCGGGTGATGATCCATTGGCACGTTTTTTCGAGATGAGACAAATAGTCTCCAATCGAGAGTTTTCTGGTGATTACCCATATTCTCCGCCATTCCTGGCAACTGCCAATGCAATATTCAGAGTCAGAGCTATTAAGGCAGCAGGAGGTTTCAAAACCCACTACCGTGTGGCTGAAGATGCTGATATTTGTTGGCGTATTCAACGCAACGGGGGGACGTTGAAATATATAAGCAGCGGGATCGTTTATCATGAGCATAGAACAACAAAAGAAGCTTTGTTCCGACAGGCCCTGGACTATGGCTTTGATGGTGTATCCGTCTGGCTGGAATTTCATCCGGAAACCAGAATTTGGATATGGTACGGATTGTATTTCAAATGGATCATGTCTCTTTTAAAAATACCGCTGCTCGTTGGATATAAGAATACTGAATTACGGCAATTACCGATCCTTGATTGCATTCGATATTCAGGATTGGCTATCGGTAGAATACAGGCGGGATTCAAACATAGACGATGCATTATTTAAAAGGAATGATAAAGTTAACTGGCGCCCCGACCCGATAAAACAACCGGCAAGGTTTTCAGTATTATCCAGATATCCAGTAGAAGTGAGTGTTTACGTAAATAATAGATATCATATTTGATACGATCACCAAGAGATGTTGTTCCGCGACACATAATTTGTTGCATTCCGGTAATCCCGGGTTTGGCTTTCAGACGGCGTTGCTGCCAGATGTTATACTTTTCTGTGAGCTGTGTTTCTTCTGGCCGGGGACCGACGATACTCATGTCTCCCTTCAAAACATTCCAAAACTGGGGTACCTCATCCAGACTGGTGCGACGAAGAAAATGACCAATTCTGGTTATACGTGGATCGTTCTCAAGCTTGAAAACCGGTTCTTCCAGGTTTTCAATATCAATTAAATCAGCCAGACGCTGCTCAGCATCAATATACATAGTGCGGAACTTATACATTCTGAATGGTTTGCCTCCAACTCCAGCGCGTATTTGTGAAAAGAAGACTGGCCCGGGAGAATCTCGTTTGATCAGAATGATTACAATCAGGCAAAACGGAAGTGAGAGACAAAGAAACAGAAATGAAAAGACCACGTCAAAAATACGTTTTCCCAGCAGTCTGAATTCATACATCGGCTGTTCCCGGATTGCCACCAGTGGTAAGCCATCCAGGTCATTTACGTCAGCAAAATCAATCAGAAGATCGTATACGGTAGGAACCATCTTGACATAAACTCCCGTCTTCTCACATATTGATACAATCTCCAAAAGCTTGTAATGGCTGATTGACGATTCGCTGATTAACACTTCGTCAATTAAGTTGGTAAGCAGAATTGATTCAAAATCTGTTAATCCACCAAGATATTCCAAATCTTCCGGAGTAGCTGACAGTTCAGAAACATCTGAACAAAGGCCTTTTATGCGATAGCCCAATTGTGGATTGGCCAATATCTTTTTTGATACGATATTGGCCATATCACCGATGCCGATTATCAATACATTGCTTGTAAAATAGCCTTTAGAATGTGACCATCGTTCCAGTTTTAACAACACTAATCGAAATACTGGAAGAGCAATTAGCGCCAGAACATATGAATACAATAGCACTAGTCGACTGATTTGTATGTCTTCAAACCGAAGAAAAAAGGTGATCGAAGCGATAATGACAAACCCATAGTTTAGCGCACGCCAGATATTGTGAAGCTCGTCAATCATCAGACGGGCTCGATCACGTCGATACAAGTTCAAAATCTCAAATAACATCAGAAATAAAAAAACGGTTATTATTACAAGGTTCAAATACATTTCTGGTGGGGCAACCGGAACCCTCGGCACTACACCGCTGGATACTCCGATTTCCTGATAAAAACGAAGATAATAACCAAGGAATAAAGATATCGCGATCAAAAACATATCACTTAATGCAAGGATAATCGTAAAAAATGCATGTCTCCGCTGCCTGTACTGGATGCGGTTTATGTTAACTCTCTCTTTTTTTTCCAACATCTTGCATGATTTATAATTCAAGTTTACTCCTGTCATCTGTGATATCACCCAAACCGGCTCGTCTGATTAAAGAATGAAACAGCCCTTTGATCAAGCCCATACCAAGGGCTATAGAACGAATCCATAAAATCAGTGGTGCACGAACGGCTGAAACGAACCCCGTTTTTTTATAACAATGCAGAATTTCATTCAGGGCTGGCACTAAAAACAACAATATCGAAAAAAACAACGGATAAAACCCCGATATTGGCAGAATCATTAAAGAGACTATGGTTAAGAATGCTCCGGGGAGCTGAAGCTTCAGAGTTTGTGGAGTATGACTGTCTTTAACCATTTTTGATGGGTGTTCTTGCAGGACCATAACCTTCCAGTAGCCTATATTCATCTTTTTTCGAAAATACCACCACAAAGAATCAGCATGCATGTGCATTACCAGAGCATCCGGTACAAAAACCATTTTAAATCCTGCTCGGGCAACTCTGAATGAAAACTCCTGGTCTTCAACCGAAGCTCCTGGATAACTCTCATTAAAACCACCAACAGAATCAAAAACAGTCCGGCGAAAACCGGCTGAATAAGTGTCAATAAAATCAATGTATTTCTCATTAAGAAGACGTTTGTATTTGAACTCATACTCAGTTTGCACAAATACTGCCACCCACTCCCTCTGTTCGCTCCTATATGCGCCCTTGACTCCGGCAATTCCGCTGTCGCTGAATGGTGCAACCATTTGCTCAATCCAATCATAAAATGGCACACAATCAGCGTCTGTAAACAAAACAATTGACCCGGAAGCGTGCCGAACCCCGGTATTACGAGCTGATGCCGGGCCTTTGTTGGGCGTGCGTATAATCTGATCACAATGTCCTGCTGCTGCGTCTGCAGTGTTATCATCTGAACCATCATCCACGACAATTACTTCATAACGATCACGATCTATACTTTGTGTGTTCAACGATTTCAGACACTTGTGAATATATGTTCCGGCATTAAAACAGGGAATAATTATACTTATCTTTTTTGAGTCCCGTGATTGACCGGTCTGCATAGTAGCCTCTGAAATTACCGTAAAGTAACGGTAATAAATACAATATAAAATTAAATCGTTCATTATTCCAACAGTATTTACTATTTGTTTTGAGATCAAAAATTCGGAGAAAGCACTTGAAAATGTGACTTTGGAAAGTGTTTGCATGAATAATTATAGACCTGCCGAAAGGATTTCGTTATATTCTTTTTGAGTGAAGCAAATGGTTTTGAAAGAATTTGAGAAATCAGAAATTAACTCAAGGAGTGTTCAAGATGTCTGAAACTATAAAAAAGTTATTGGGAACGTTATCGGTTTTTACTCTGGTTTTCTATCTGAATACTGTATTCGCTCAGGTTTCATTACCTGAATGGGATACCGGGTTTTGGTGGTCAATACAAACGACTTTTGATGTTGAGATGAATGACCCTGACAGCTCAAACCGTTTTGAGATGATTATCGAAGATAATGCACCTTTATATGAGTGTTTTAGTATTGAAACCCGTCAAATGACCAAGGGATCAATGAATACTTATACAGTTTACATTCTTCATTTCGATGGAATTGTGACCGGACGTGGTACGGCGCACATTGATCTTTTTGATTTTCCGATACCAATTGAAATAAGAAATGGGCATCAGGCAGGTGAAACGTGGGTTGATGTCGATACCCTGGGAACTGTCAAAACAGCCCGGACATTTTCTGGCGAATTATGGGCGAACATCTTTTTTATTTGGCAGAAGGTAGGAGATATACATTTCAACCTGACGGAAGAGTATGAACCTTCGCGGGATGCTTTGAATTTTCCGATCAGTATCGGAAATAAATGGTTTCAGGACATAACACTGTTTTTTTATGGCGATTTTGAAGTAAATTACGATTTTGGTGATGGGTCTGATACAATTGTTGGAGAAATCGATGATGCAGCGACATTTGAGCTGGATTTTGAGGTCCTGGGTATTGAAACATATAAGGGTTGGGAGACGTTTCGCATTGAGGCTACAGATGCATCATGGCCTGGACGCTTAATAGCTCGCTATGCAGAAAATGCTTTAAACTATGCATATTTATCTCTCACCGAAATGGAAATGCAAGACCAGGGAATCGTGCTGAATGAATTGACTCTTGATCTGGTAGATTATGGATTTGAACCTCCGATAACCCCAACACCAACTCCTGATTATTCTCAAACAGGTGTCACACTACATCTGAATAAAAACATTTTTGAGGCCGGAGATGTGTTCCGATTGTCACGCACTTTGGTTAATACAGGATCAGCGATTACAATTGATGAGTACATAATTCTTGATGTTTATGGAAATTACTGGTTTTGGCCTGAATGGACTGAAACGGTATCATTTCAAACTCGCACAATGCCGGTCATGGGCGTGTTTGAGGACGAAGTTGCCTTAACATTTGTCTGGCCCGTTACGGACAGCTCAGCAGACAATTTGCATTTCTGGGCTGCAATGTTTGATCCGGCGGGTCAAACAATATATGGACAATATGCTGTCATAAGCTGGGGTTATCAATAATAGAAACAGGTGATTTTGGGGGATTTATGTGATGAATCGTTTTAAAGCCGGTTTTTTGATTATATTTATTGCTGTGTTTTCAAGCATATGCGGTGCTGAAGCTGATCAATTGATAACGATTGGTTCGTTTAATATTCAGCATTTTGGAGAAGAAGACAATCCGGAGCGGATAGAAAATCTGGCAAGAATTTGCAAGGGAATTGATTTGCTGGCCATTCAGGAGGTTCATCCGGATGGTGTGAATGCAGTAGAAGCGCTGGCGTCTGCTTTGGGAAAAGAGTATCGTTGGGTAGTTTCAGACGTCACAACATGGGAACGTTTTGCGTATATCTGGCGCCCGCCGCTTGAAATGACAGATGGTCCATGGCTGATGGATAAACCGGCGCTGGGCAGAAAACCTTTTTTTGCAGCATTTAAAGCTGGAAACTTCGAATTTGAAATTTTGAACCTGCATTTGTTCTGGGATGGATCAAAAAAAACATATCCACATCACCGATCAGCAGAATTTAAAATTCTGGATGACTGGTTGACCTATCGAAATGAACCACAATTGGGATTGTTGTTTGTCGGTGATTTCAATGCACCAGGTATGTTTTATGGGTCTGATTTTCCACCCCCACTGGGCTCAGCATATTTTTTCTATAAATTTCTAAACAGACATGGGCTGGAATCCGTTACTCTAAAAGCAGGTATTCCAACCAGCATTATGAATCGAAATATATATGACCATGTTATTTTTAACCCCTCACGACATTTTGTACCAGAGTTTGCGGGGCATGAATATGTCGAAATTGTTAAGTGGGACAGAGACTGGGATATGGATGGGGACGGCAGGTTGAGCTGGGATGAATTCCAGGTTGCCAGAAAAGCTGTAACAGACCATCGTCTTGTTAAGGCAAAATTCAGAATCGATATGGATATCCCAGTATATCCGGATGAAGATGAAGAGAATATTTAAAGGGTTAGTGTAAAAAATGTACTTTTAGCGATCGTTCGGCTTGCTTTACGAAGCTGTTTGTTGTAGCTTCAAAAGCTGGTCGATTAACGGCTTCCGTTTTAAGGAGGTTTTTGAAAATGGTGAGACGTGGATTGATATTAACGTTTGTTTTGTTAACAGCTATTACTGTGTTTGCTAACGATATCGGAACCAGCGAGCCACCCCCGTTTCCAATATTTCCGGAAACAACACGTTTGGGTGAATTTATGTGTGATCTCTGGTTTTGGCGAGGTGAACCTCCGTGCCTGAATACGACAGCTATGCATGGGTCATATATTCGGTATCCTACAAGACAGAAAGCAAGGATTATTGTAGACAGCTATTATGAACAGGGACTTTATTCACGAGAAATTCTGACTGCCTATTTTGGAACACTTATGGTTGGAACATACAGACCTGAATATGCAGCATCAGTCGGTCGTTTTTGGGATTCAGCTTATTGGGCTCTTGTCAGACTGGATTATCCACTGGAAGCACGAGATATTCTTTGGGATATCGTATTTCAAAGAAACTGGGCGGAAGGAAAATTTGCCGATGAACGCTACCAAGCTTTGGAGATTCTTTCAAAAGAGCGATTGATTACATTGCGCGAATACGATCGGCTTAAAGGTTATCTTGAAGAAGAACTGGAAAGCGAATCACTACATATCGCATGGACAAATGCGCTTGTAACCGCGTTGTCGAGTTTTCGGGAGTGGAATGAAGAACTTTTACCCTTATACAGGAAAGTGTTCAAAAGAATGGAACCCGGAAAGTTTCGTCCGCTACTGGAAGCTTTTATTGATTTTGATATCCCGGATGACGGAATTTTTATTATTGACAGGGTTATGGATGGTACGGTTGAACATCTAAAAGATAGAAAACTCAGTATCAGAGCAGCATATGTTCTGGATGATGAATATGCGCTGATGAGACTTAAAGAGTTAAAAGGCATTCTGGAAAAAATTGAAGAGCCTGAAGAAGATGATAAGGAGTATCTGGCATTTGTTCAAAATTCCATCGCACGTCTGGAGTGGTTTGGCAGATGGGAGATAACTGGCACACGTCTGACAGTTGATGATGGATTGACTGGCGAGTCAATCTTGTTTCGTATGTCTAACAGTTTGGATGACTCCAAAGATATTGTTGATTTTTCCATGCCTATGCAGATTACAGATCCCGAAGAACTCCTGCCAATTGGAACAGACCTTACGTATCTGACAAATTATGTGTCGTTTCATATCACTCCAGAAACACTGATTCTGCGAAAAGAAATACCTCGGGAACGAACATTTGTGGAAAAAGTTTTTACAATCAGAGAAGGAACTGGCCGGGATGCAGGCAAAATTTTCCTCAGATTCCCTATCGAAGGTGAATATGATCAACGAGGTGATCAAAGATACGGATGGATTGAAGTCGAAAAGGTTAGTTAATAACAGAAAAGACTTGAACTACAAATACCCGGCGATAACATGGCGCTGGGTATTTTTGTTGATTGGAGGGTGTAATGATACTGGACTATGAGGGTTTGGGATTCAAGGCAGGTCTTGAGGTTCATCACCAACTGGATACAGAGCAAAAACTGTTTTGCAGGTGTCCGGTCAAACTTGTGAATAGAGAACACGACACAGAGTTGCTGCGACATATGAGACCGACATTAAGTGAATTGGGTGAATATGATGGAACAGCTCTTATGGAGTTTAAGACTAAAAAAGATGTTGTTTATCAAATTTTTGGTGACTTGAACTGCACATACGAAATGGATGACACCCCACCCTTTTTAATTAACAAATCAGCTCTGGATATTGCAATTGCAATTGCACAAACATTTAATATGTCTTTGGTTGATGAAGTGCATGTTACACGTAAACAGTATCTTGACGGCTCAATACCAACGGGTTTTCAAAGAACTGCCATCATTGGCGTAGGTGGCTCATTTAATATGAACGGAAAAGAAATCGGCATTCTTCATATGAGTATTGAGGAAGATTCGTGTAGAGAAGTAACGGATAAGGGACACTGTATAGTGTTCAAAGCCGACCGGCTTGGAATACCTTTGGTTGAACTGGTGACAGCGCCGGATTTTAAAACTCCGGAAGAGGCCGGCAAAGGGGCTGAAACTATTCGCAGAGCTCTTTGGAATCTGGGTATGGTCAGAAAAGGTCCAGGTTCTGTCAGACATGACGTTAACTGTTCTGTCAGGGGTGGCACTCGAATCGAAATAAAAGGGGTTCCAAGAATAAAAGATATTCCGCGTTTGCTGTATAACGAAGCAATGCGGCAAAAATCGTTGTTGCAAATAAGAGACACTCTGCGCTCCCGAGCCATTACAGCAGATATAATTGTTCCAAGAACCGTTGATGTCACTCGATTGTTAAGAAATACCGAAAATATTGTGCTTAATAATCACAAAGGACATCGAGTAATTGCTCTGAAACTGAAAGGGTTTGGAGGCCTTTTGAACTTGCCGGTACAGGAACATGCTGTGTTTGCGGATGAGTTTGCTGGTCGTATACGTGTAATCGCTTGCCTGGATGTTATGCCCAATATACTCTATCCGGAATCACCTCATTCCGATAACATCACTCCAGGTTTGTGGAGAAAAATACGAAAACGTCTTGAAGCCACACACCATGATGAGATTATCTTGCTTTATGGTCCTGAAAGTGATCTGGAAACTGCCATTTCAGAAGTATATATCAGAGCGTGCGAAGCTACTCGCGGAGTACCATCAGAAACAAGGCAAGCTTTGAAAAACGGATCAAATGATTTTGAGCGGATTTTACCCGGGCCTGACAGAATGTATCCGGATACGGATCATCCGCCTCTGCCTTTGGAAGATTCCAGAATCCAGACAATTATCGCAAGCATTCCCGAACAACCCTGGCTGCGGGAACAAAGATACCGTGAAATGAATCTCCCAAATGATCTGATAAGGCCCCTGGCTATTTCACCACTGGCGCCGCTTTTTGATGAAGCAAGTCAAAAATATCCTGAAGATGTAGTTCGGATTGCTGAGGTACTGGGACGATGGATTCCAGCTCTGAAAAAGAAAAAAGTGCCGGTTCACAATCTGACAAGCAAAAAACTGATGGATTTGTTCGCTTGTTGGAATAAAAAACTGTTTTACAGAGAAGCTTTTGTTCCACTGCTGCGCACCATGGCAAATCAACCCGAAGCAACGTGTCGTCAAAGTCTGAAAAAACTGGGTTTTACTCCCGTTGAGAACAATGAAATACTCAGTTTGATTAATTCGGTAGCCGCTGAAGCAGACCAAAAAATCTTTGATAATACTCAGAGCAAACTGCGTTGGTTGACTGGTGAGGCCATGAAAAAACTGAAAGGCAGAACTAATGGCGCAGAGCTTATCAAACTGATTGAAGCACAGGTCGATTGTGCATAAATTCCCGAAATGTGTGTTTGATTCGTCTTGATGGATTAACGTTTAATCGAGCGAACAAACGCTTCAACTTCAGGTAAACCACCCTGATAGACAAGGTAACCGTTGTACGGTTCCCGCTCCGTTATTTCACGATTGATAGGTGTCAACATAATCCGCTGGACTTCCTCTGGATCCGCAGAATGAGCCAGCGCCCAGCCCAGTTTCACATACGCTGTTTCAGGAAGCATGTTGGCACAGGGCACAACTCCAAGCTCAAGCATTTCTCGCCCGGTTTCATACACATACATTTGAACAAAACCCCAAAGAGTCTGAACAGTCATATAAACAGCAACACCAGCATTCTGGGCACGTTTAAGAGCAGGATAAAGTGGTTTGTTAACATGTCCAAGGCCGGTCCCGGCGATGACAATTCCTTTGTAACCATTTTCAATCAGAGCATCAATGATGTCTGGTTGCATATTAGGATAATAATAGACGATTGTGACACGTGGATCGAAAACTGCATCAATTTGAACATTGGTATCTTTACGCCTTTTTCGGTAATCACTTGTCAAATGTTTCAATGAATCAGTTGTAACCTGAGCGATTGGAATATCACCGATCGTGCGAAATGTGGATCGATAACTGGAATGCATTTTTCTGACTCGTGTCCCGGGGTGTAAAAGACCATATTGGTCTGAGGTCGGACCAAACATGCATATCATTGTTTCTGCAATGTCACTATGAGCCGCTGCATATACCGCATGACGCAAGTTTAAGGCCGCATCGGATGAAGGTCTGTCGGATGAGCGTTGAGAACCAACCATAACGATTGGAACAGGTGAATTTTGTACCATAAATGACAAAACAGCCGATGTATGATGCATCGTATCGGTCCCATGACCTACAACTATTCCATCAGCGCCATTTCGAATCTCGTGGCCTATTGCCTCCGCTGTACCAATCCATTGATCGGGACCCATGTTTTCCGAAAAAACACCGAATAATTTGTCTGTTTTAAGATTGCAGATGTCTGCCAATTCAGGCACTGCTCCATACAATTCTCCCGGTGTAAACGCCGGAATAACTGCTCCTGTACGATAATCCAGTCGACTGGCTATAGTTCCACCGGTTCCTAAAAGAGTTACATTGGGTTTGTGGTCATCACGCGGAAATTCGGATTCCGGTATCTTGTACACAGCCTCTTTGTAGTCTATCTCCCTGGCGCTCTGAACCTTGGTAGCCCTAACACCAATATTGTAGCCATTCTTGAGTTTGATAACGATATGATCATGGTCAGCGGTTTCACTTCGAGGCAGAATTATACCTTCAAAACGACCTTGATCGGTTTCCAGAATCACATCAGACCAAACCCTTATTCCCACTTCCTTCAGTTTGGCTAATGCAGCGCCTTTATAACCCTTGTAAACTGTTGCATCTGTTCCAGACATAATTATGCTCCTGACTAATCAAAAAAACGACGATATTGTTTGTATTCATGAAGTTCTTCGAAGTCAAGAAAACACTGAAACTATTCATGAAATTAATAATTATCGCAAACTAATTGAACAGAATCACTGGTTGTGGTATGTCAAGCTTCGGTAGTAGTTAAATAGTGCTTTATGGAAGGAGAGCCGGTATGAAATCATTTTTAAAAGCTGTTATCAAAAAGTATGAAAGCGAAGCAGATTATCTGGAACTAAGGATTGAAGAGTCCGAATCAACATCTATTGCATTTAGAGGTCCGGCGATTGACAGCCTGAAGCAGTCCAGTGAACGGGGGGGATGTGTAAGGGTTCTGTATAAGGGAGGCTGGGGCTTTGCTACATTCAACCGTTTGAATGAAAATACAATTGAATACTACTTGAAATCTGCAATTAAGCAGGCAAAACTTGTCGGAAATGATAAAAGCATGCTGGCTGATGTTCCCGTAGTCGATGTTACCATACCACTTGATGTTAAAAACGATCCCCGAAGTATTGCTCTTGAAAAAAAAGTAGATATCCTGTCAAATTATAACAAGCAAATACTGCAATCCCATAAACTGATTCCAATGTCATCAGTCCGTTATTCAGAAAAATACGCACATAGATGGTTTTGCAATAGTGAAGGGTCATTTGTTGATCAGGAAAATATTGATTTAAGTGGTGGTCTTGTTCCCGTCGCTATGAAAGACGGACAAACGCAAATGGCTTCTGTAGGTTTTGGAAGTTCACGCGACTTCAATATAATCTTCGGCAAAGAAAACGAGTTGGAACAGGCATGCAAGCATGCTGTCGGTTTACTGGATGCACCTGCCATAGATGGAGGTGTTTACACCATAGTCGTTGACCCAGTACTGGCTGGAGTGTTTGTCCATGAATCATTTGGTCATACTAGTGAAGGTGAAAAAGTATTTGATAACGAAAAACTGGCCCAGGTAATGAAAATGGGTCGTCAGTTCGGAAAACCAGTCTTAAACATCTATGATACCGGCCTTGATGTTGGAAGCCGTGGTTTTGTTCCGTACGATGATGAAGGTGTGAAAACAGAAAAAACTTATTTAATTAAAGAAGGTAAATTGGTTGGGAGATTGCATAGTCGTGAAACTGCTGGCAGAATGGGTGAAAAAGCAACCGGTAACGGGCGAGCGCTGAATTACAAATATGCTCCAATTCCAAGAATGAGAAATACCTGTATTGAACAGGGGACCTCAAATTTTGAAGATATGATTCGTGATATTGATCTGGGGGTTTATGCTGTTGATGCAATGGGTGGTCAAGGTGGTGAAATGTTTACATTTACTGCAGGCCGGGGATACATGATTCGAAATGGTAAAATTGGTGAAATGGTTAAAAATGTTACGATGTCAGGCAATCTGTTTAAAACCCTCGAAAATATTGACATGATTGGAAATGATTTCATGATTCATGATTCGGGAGGGGGATGTGGAAAAGGTGTCCAGTTTCCTTTACCTGTATCACATAGCGCACCTCACATTCGCATCAGGAACGCTGTTATAGCAGGTAGTCGCTAGTTTGTGAATCTGTAGCACAAAATGTCGGGTAAAAAAGCAGCATTAAACACTGCTATTGCGGTCAGGCTTCAAATGAGCGGGCAGATTACCTTTATGGTGCAAAAAGAAGGAATGCCCGTCAATAACTACAAACTGACTGGAAAAACTGTTGTGGGCTCGGACAGATCAGCAGATATTCACATTAACGATCCACTGATAAGTCCCAAACATGCCTGTGTTTTCAAAGAACGAAGCTGGTGGATTATTGAAGATTTGTCATCTGAAAATGGAACCTTTGTAAATGAGAATCTGATAAAAAAAGCTCCTTTGTTTCCTGACTGTAAGATTCTTATGGGTAATACATATTGCAAAGTGATATATTCAGATAATCCCCAAATAGAAACCGCTATAGTAAAAAATTCTGGAGAGTGGGTACAGCTACCCCGAATTATTGCACATGAACTGAAAAATTATTTGCAATTTTTTGATGCAGGTCTTGAACAGTTAAAACAGGATTCAAAATTGATTGATCGATATTCAGGCCAAATCAAATCACTGGAAATGGCCGGCGAAAATATGGATGAATTAGTTCAGATGTTAAGAGCAGGATGCGTAAAACCCCGATTTGAAAAGATCAATCTGAATGAAGTTGTTTGGGAATCAATTGCTCTTGTTGAAACCATGGCCCATCGTCAACAGATAAACCTGATAACCCAAATTCCGGATCAACCTGTAATAATAGTGGCAGATGCAAATCAGATCGGACGGGCGGTGCTAAACTTTCTTAAAAATGCACTGGAAGCAACACCGGACTACGGATATATAACTGTCTCAGTAACAGTTCCATCCACTCATACTGCCGGAATATGCATCAAAGATACAGGACATGGAATGGATAAAGAAACCCTGGAATCTTTCTGGACTCCTTTGTATACAACACGTTCAAATGGAAATGGTTTGGGCGCTTTCATTGCCAAAACGGCAATTGTAAGACACAATGGAATGGTTCGAGCCGATTCGGCACTGAAACAAGGAACGGAAATATACATTGAACTTCCAAGAACACAAAAAATCGTATAAACATGTTCGAATTCTAATTGTTGATGATCACCTGTCTGCCAGACAGTTATATGCTTCATATCTGCGTGACCATTATGACATTACAGTGACAGCGTCCGGTGATGAAGCGCTGAAAACAGTACAGAAACAGGCTTATGACTTATATATAACCGATCTAATGATGCCCGGAATGGATGGAATTACGTTTATAAAAAAACTACGGACTATTCATCCCGAGGCCGCTGTAATTGTCTGCTCGCAAACTAATGAAATCGATCTGGCAATAGCGGCATTCCGACAACAACCTTTGGAATTCTTGCGGAAACCTGTTCGTAAAACAATTCTGATCAACACTATCGAAAAAACTCTGGAGTTAATCAAACTGCGTGAGAATGTGTCAGCATTAAATGCGCTCTCTGCTCAAGATCCAGCATGCCCAAGCCCGGTACTTGGAACGTCAGGTGTCATGTCCGAGTTTTGGGAGAAAGTAAAACGCACCGCGGAAATGAATATGTCAGTTGCCGTGATGATTACCGGAGAAAGTGGATCAGGAAAAGAAGTGGTTGCAAGACAATTGCATAGATGGTCTAACAGGAAAAAAGGACCATTTGTAGCAGTCAACTGTGGCCTTATGACAACTGATCTGGCGGGGAGTGAATTATTGGGCATTGCCAGAGGTGTTGCTACGGGTGTCGAACAACGAAAGGGAAAATTTGTTTTAGCTGATGGCGGAGCTATTTTTCTGGATGAAATAGCCGAACTGCCGATTGCTGTTCAGCCAATGCTTTTGCGTGTTTTACAGGAAAGGATCGTTACACCGGTAGGATCATCACAGGAAATACCGGTTGATGTAATGGTAATTGCTGCGACAAATAAACATCTGGGTCAATGTGTCGCAGAGGGTCTTTTCCGAGAAGATTTGTTTTACCGATTATCCATAATCACATTGGAAATCCCTCCTTTAAGACAACGTAAAGAGGATATAACTGAGTTACTTTATCACTTATACAGGAGGCATGGAGGTGTTGGAAATCTTCCATTATCTGATACAGAACTGAATGAGTGGATGGAATATGAATGGCCTGGAAATATCAGACAACTGGAAAATGCTCTGATTAATCGAATGATTATGGATAAACCATTCAATCCAGGCCAACTGGCTGTCAATTCCGCGAATACAAAAGCCCATATGATTGATTTGTCTGTGAATATGTCCTGGAGCGATATACGCAGTAAAGTCTTTCGATTTGCAATTGAAAGCGCTGATGGAAACATCAGAGAAGCCGCCAGGAAACTCAATATTCCCAAATCAACACTGTGGGAGTATCATAAAAAATGGCAATAATTGTGTGATTCCAAACAGAGGAATTATGCATTGTTTTCGACTGATAAAGAGGACAATATTTCAATGACAAGACCTGACAGAATACTTGTAACCGGATTTCAGAAATTT
>PWNJ01000214.1 GCA_003558985.1 candidate division CSSED10-310 bacterium | reverse complement strand
GTGCGACGGCGGTTCCCAGCGGCAGATCGGGACCCAGTGTGGCCCGAATGACAGAGACGCGTTCCTTGTTTTTTCGAATAATCTGGACGGGCACCTGATGTTCTTCGATAAAAGCCAGGTTTTCCAGCGTCATGGGTCGGCCGGGCAGACCTGGAAATGCGAATTCTGTCAACTGAGATATGCCTTCCCTGTCTTCCATTTTGACAATGATATCCAGATTTCTGTCCTGATCAATGAATGTGCCAGCTCGCAATCCTTCAAGGTTGCCGCGCAGAATCATGCCCAGTTCAGCCGGCGCCATGCCAAGATCAGCCATAACAGCGCGATTGGGTTCCACTCGCAGTTGCGGTTTTCCGGGACGAACACTGGTATCGACATCCAGTATTCCGGGTATTGACCGCATGATTTCATCTGCGGTCAAAGCCAGAGGGTCCAGTTGCGTGACATCAGGCCCGGAAATTTCCATTTCCAGATCCCATCCACGCGTGCCCATACCTCCGGCTGCATACACCATAATCCGGGCATCCGGGAATCCGGCCATTCGGCGTCGCGCATCGTCAATCAGATCGCTGAGCTCCAAATCGCGTTCTGTTCGCGAGGTGAACGATAGTAAAATCTCAGCCATATAAACGCCTTCAACGAACTCCCCCTGAACACTGCCGATACTGGTCAGGATTTGTTCCAGATGCGGCATATCCTCAAGCCGTTTGCGTGCTTCAACAACCTGTTGATGGGTGCGTTGCAGTGAGTAATGTGTTGGAAACTCAAGTTTGACGGTTATTTCGCCCTGATCCATTTCGCTGACGGCGGAGCTGCCAAGTTGGCCGGCCAGCCACATTGAATGCATAAAGAGCACGACCACCAGCGCCAGAACGGCAATAGCGGCGGTGCGGCGACGAGCAAGATATATCAGGAACGCGCGATAACGATTCAGCACGGCGTTCAGTCCGCGATTCCACGCTGTTTCCATACGATACTGGAGTCCCTGTTTCATTTGTGACCGCGGTTTCAGAATCAGCGCGCACAGGAGCGGGGTGAGTGTAAAGGATACGAACAGCGAAACGGCTGTCAGAATCAGCAACGTCAACGCGAAGTAACGGATGATGATGCCAAAAAGACTGCTCATGATTGACAGCGGAAACAGAACAACCATGTTGGTGCCGGCGCTTGCCAGAACAGGCATGAACGCTTCGGCAGCGCCTTTTCTGGCCGCATCAGCCGGATCACCGCTTTTATCCAGATGTTTGACGATGGCTTCCAGCACGACGATGGAGTTGGTGACCAGAATACCGACCGACATACCGATTGCCATTAGTGTGGCAATATTCAGACTGAAGCCCTGCATTTCCAGAAAAAAGAGTCCGATAACAATGGTCAGCGGCATGGTGACCGATACGATAAACAGAGTGCGGATATTATACAGGAAAAAGAACAGGATAGCGCCGGTTATCAGGACTCCCTGGAACACGTTTATCCATGCGCCGCGGTTGGTGGATTCGATAAATTCGCGCTGATCGGTGACGGTGACCAGCCGCATACCCGGCGGCAGATCGGTCCGGATATCATCAATCATGCGTTCAACACGCCGGATAACCTCCACCACATTGGCATCGGCGCGTTTGATGACATTGATCGCGACGGCAGACGTATCGCCCAGTTCGGATATCTGCCGTTGTTCGGCTGTTCCCATGACAACCCGGCCAACATCCCGCAGATAAATCCGGCGGCCTTCAAAACTGCCGATCTGCATATTTTCAAGATCGGCCAGATCAGTGTATTCAGCGCGAAACATAACGCCATATTCGGTGTCTCCATCCTGCAGACGTCCGGATGGTATGGTGCCCAAACCCGATTGGGTTGCCTGCAATACCTGGGCGACTGTCAGACCGCGAGCGGCCAGCGCTTCCCGGTCGAGCCGTACCTGAACTTCGCGTTCAGCGCCGCCGACAACGGTTACATTGGCAACACCCAATACCGCCGAAAGCTGATCGCGCAGGTGCGTATCCGCGTAATCATACATGACATCCTCGCCGACATCACCGGCCAGCGCCAGTGTCATGATCGGCATCGCTCCAATATCGATTTTCGTGATAATCGGATCCTGGGCATCAGCCGGCAAATCCGCTCGCACCAGATCAATCTGTTCGCGCACGTCCATAGCCGCAATATCCACACTGACCGCCATATCAAACTCCAGCAGTGTCAGACACATGTTTTCCATGCTGATGGACTGCATGTTTCGCAGACCTTCCACCGATGCAACCGTGTCTTCAATCCGTCGGGCAATATCAATTTCGATTTCTTCCGGAGCCGCTCCGGGATAAATAGTCGTCACAGTTACATAAGGCACATCAACCTGCGGCATCAGCTCAAGGTTCATTTTTCGGAATGAGTTAAATCCAGGCAATGCCAGAGCGATTATCAGGCAGCTCATGGCCACCGGACGTTTTACCGACGCATCAGACAGAAACATCGTCGGCCTCCCTGTCTGTGACACGCACCGGATCACCGTCCTCAAGCAGATGCTGTCCGGACCGGATCACATGGGTTATGTCGTCGGAAATCCCGTCAATGATCTCAATCCACCCGCCGGTCTGATATCCGGTGGTGACGGGTATGTGCCGGGCGTGGCCGTCATCAATAACAAAAACGACTCTGTCATCGCCGCGGCGCACAACCGATTCTGCCGGAACGCCTCGTCCCAACCGCTGATCCAGCACAACAGTGGCATGCGCCATCATTCCCGGAGCTACTTCGGGGGGCGGATCGGTCCACCGGCATTTGATTTCAAATGTTCGAAGCGTTTCCTGAATGGTCGGGTCGCGATACGTGACTGTCAGGTCAGCGGTGGTTCCATCACCCAGCCGCAGACGCACCGGAGTCTGTCCGGGCTGTTCAACGGACACCATTGAAAAATATCGGTCGGCCAATCGCCAGTTCGGTTCCCTTTGTTACGTGAGCGCCATCCTGCACCAGCAATTCATGCAACGTGCCGCCGATTCTGGCCGGAACCAAAGCAAACTCGCGAGCGGAAATCGTGCCCTGCACACTGCTGACACGCTCAAATTCACGGTCTTCAATGGCCACCTTCTGAACCTCAACAACACCGCGCCTGTCACGCGGCTCATCATTTCCATTGTCCCTGCCGCAACCGGCACACAAAACACCCGCTGCCAGAACGATTGAAATCATTCGGGTTATTCTGATTTTTTCTGTTTGAGCTGATAGATTTTTCATCGGTTCAATCTCCTGCCTTTATCGTGTTCATTACCGGTTGTACAGGGTTTACACTCAGTATGCCAACCGCGAGTTCCCATGCACGTAGAGCCATTGTATGCTGGTATACAGCAGCCGCATGTCGCATTTGAGCGTCCGTCAGCGCTACCTGAGCTGTTATCACATCGATTTGCGGCTGCAAGCCCTGTTCATAGGCCCGATTGACCAGCCGCAACGCTTCGTCCGCTTCCCTGACACTCTGGTCATATGCGTCCACCAGATGCCGGGCCGCGCGCACATCCGACTCCGCGCGAGCAATATCCAGTTTAACCTGTGATATCACGGATTGAAGCTGAAGCTCCGCCTGGCGTTCCCGAGCCTGTTCCTCAACAACTTTCCCACGGGTTTCACCGCCGCGAAACACCGGTATTTTTGCCTGTAAACCCACGACCCAGGTATCTTCCCAGGTATTCTGAGACATTCTGTCCGGATTGGAATACTGGTATTGTCCGAACGCCGCCAGAGTTGGTCTGTAACCGCTGCGCGCGATTGTGACCGCTTCACTCCTGGCCGCCAGAATGGCCCGGGCAGACGCCAGATCCGGACGATGTGCCATCGCCAGTTCAAGCGCATCGACAGTCTCCGGGTCTTTCGGCGTGTATTCCAGCGTTCCGGCGATATCCCGCGGATCATCCATCGGCAAATTCAGCAAACTCAACAATTCAAGCCGCGCAAGGTTCAACCCGTTCTTAGCCGCTATACGATCTGCCCGGCTCCTGCTGACACGAGATTCTGCTCGCAACTGATCAAACTTTGTCGCGATTCCCTGACGATATAATTGTGTGACATCCTGAAGGGTTTGCTCAGCATGTTGCAACGCCTCGTCAGCCACCTGTAACTGTTGCCGGGCAAGCAATACCCCGTTAAAAAGCGCATGCACCGCATACAAGGTTTTCTGACGCGCATCCTCCACACCAGCCAAAACACCGTCCTGATATTCCTTTGCAAGACGTCTGGCAGCAAATGCGCCGCCTCCGGCGTATATCAACTGGCTGAGTTCTGCTGTGACTTCATAATTGTCCAACTGACCCATCGGAATAACCATATCGTCCATAATCATCGTCGGCGCTTCGTCCAGTCGCACATACCGCGCATTTATATTTAACTGAGGAAACAACACGGAACGCGCCTGCATCACCTGACCACCGGCCGCCGCGGCTTCCTGACGAGCGCTATCCAGTTGCAGATTGTTTCTGTCCGCCAGCCGCAACGCCTCCGATAACGTCAACGGCGCTTCCGATGAGTTCGAAACAGCATCCCCGAAACACACCGGCGCCCCCGCCAACATTGTAATAAACAATAGAATAAATGAAGCTTTTATGAAGACTCCTGAATCCATAATTGGTCCCCCGTATCAATCCTGTGTCCGGGACGGAGCGGTATCCGACAGCTCCGGATAAATCGCCGCAAATTCCCAGACCGCATGCTCAACAACACCATGATCACTGATCAGTTCAGCCAGCGCCAACCCCTCGCGAGTCCGCTCAGGCACACGCGAATCATTCCATACCAGAATCGCGCCAGCCTCACCCGGATAATACGCATGCCGAATCACAACAAACCGGCTCAAACCCGCCTGTCCGCTGATCTGCTCCAGAAATTCGCGCATGATCCGCATTCCGGTATCAATCGCCTCCGCTGATGATCGCATTCGAATCATTTCCATCCATTTCATTCTGCACCGCCTTTCCCGTACGAACGGTTTTGACAATAGATACAGAGGCATGATTCATGCCAACAGAAAAAGTGTATATTAAACAGCGTTTTAGCCGATTTGACACGAACGGCTCGACATGATATATCACGGTGTTGATGTGATATATCGCGTTTTGATTATATATCACACGCACCCGGGAGGTTTTTGTGATACCTGACAGAAATGATTTTTTTCGTGAAGTGACGCTGCGGATCAGCAGCAGCTTGAATATTACCGAGGCGTTGCGGAGTTTGTTCGGGTATCTGGAGCGTTTCATGCCGATTGATACGATCGGACTGCACCGGGTTGATATGAATCGGCAGGTCATTTTTTCAGTGGCTGAAATTACCCGTACAAGTGAGTTGCGGCTTGTTCAGGAGAATAATCCAATGATCCGGGTGGACACCGAATTCTGGGATCTTGTCAGAGAAACGCGTCAAAATCAGTCGCTGGTCACGGTATATAATGATGCTCGTGATTTGCCGGCGCCGGTCAGACAGTGTTTTCCTCAGCTTGAAACGCGTTCGGTGATTGTGTTGCATTTGAGTATAAAATACGAACCGATCGGCGGACTGACGTTGTCAACCGAAGGGCGCGGCAAATATCGGGAACAGCATGTTGAATTGCTGGAATGTGTCAAGGAACCGATTGCTTTGGCGATGAGCAATGCCTGGCGGTATCACGAGCTGGAACGGTTACGCGATCAGCTTGCTGAGGATCACCGGGCGTTATCGATGGAAATTGAGCGTGCGGCCGGTGTTCAGGTTGTTGGAGCTGATTTTGGATTGTCGCAGGTGATGGACATGGTTCGGCGTGTGGCTCCGCTGGCCAGTCCGGTATTGCTTCTGGGCGAGACCGGCGCTGGCAAGGAAGTGATTGCCAACGCGATACATTTATCGTCCGGCAGGAGTGGAATGCCGATGTTGCGGGTGCAATGCGGCGCGATACCCGAAACACTGCTGGACAGTGAGTTGTTTGGGCATGAAAAGGGGGCTTTTACCGGAGCGCTCACGCGCAAACGCGGCCGGTTTGAGCGAGCGCATGGCGGCACTATATTCCTGGATGAAATCGGGGAGTTATCCGGTGACGCTCAGGTTAAACTGTTACGAGTGCTTCAGGACGGTGAATTTGAGCGTGTCGGTGGAACGGAAACGCTGAACACCGATGTGCGGGTTATCGCCGCCACGCATCGCAATCTGGCGCAGATGGTTCAGCAGGGACGGTTTCGCGAGGATTTATTTTATCGCTTAAATGTGTTTCCCATACAGATTCCACCGCTGCGAATGCGACGTATGGATATCGCCCCGCTGGTGCATTATTTCGTTGAACGAAAAGCGCGAGAAATGCATCTGGACCGCGTTCCGACAGTTAATTCGGAAACGATATCACGCTTGTGTGAGTATGACTGGCCCGGCAATGTGCGCGAATTGCAGAATGTGGTCGAACGCGCCATTATTCTGGGACGCGGCACGACTTTGGAGTTTCCTGATCTGGAAATACCGACCGCTGCAAAAACAGCATCCGAACCTGTTACGCGCCACTCCCAAACGACGATTCGTTCGCTGGATGACGTCATGGCGGATCATATTCGCCAGACACTGACAGCAACATCGGGTCGTATTGCAGGACCCGGCGGAGCTGCTGAACGGCTGAACATCAATCCCGGAACACTGCGTTCACGCATGAAAAAACTGGGAATAACCATCACACGGCGACCGGAACGAAATTACACGCCAGCAACTGATCACACTCAGTAGCATTCCATCATCTTTCACTGTCATGGAATCTTCAAAATCAGACTGCAAACTATGAAAATGAAGATTTTTTTGCCATTTGACTGCTTCCGTATTACTGTATGCCCCCGACGGTGAAGTGATGATGGAACAGAAAAATGACGTAAATCAACGGTTTGGTGACCGCTACACCATACGTTCCTTGCTTGGACGGGGCGGTATGGCAGACGTCTATCTGGCGCAGGACACGCATCTGATGCGGGATATTGCGCT
>PWNJ01000178.1 GCA_003558985.1 candidate division CSSED10-310 bacterium | reverse complement strand
GAGCATATAGAGAAAATCAGAAGTGGTTTTACCGTGGACAACTCCATCCTTGAAAGGAGCATCTTTGCTTTGGCTTTGCTTGAGGCGCTCGCAAAGGTGGGTATGCCGTTCATCTTCAAGGGCGGAACCAGCCTGTTGCTTCTTCTCGAGAAACCGAGAAGACTGTCCACCGATATCGATATCATCCTACAGCCGGGTACCGACGTGCAATCCTATCTCGAGCTAGCTGGAGAAATCTATCCATTTCTCTCGATGGAGCAGCAGATTCGAACAGGCAGGAACAAGATTGACAAAGCCCATTACAAATTTACCTATGACTCACCAGTGATGGGAGCACAATTTCACATCCTATTGGACGTCCTCTTTGAAGAAAACCATTATTGTACCCTGGTCAAACGAAAGGTCGACCATCCCTTCCTGAGTACCGAGGAGCCCTATGTGGAAGTGACGATGCCAAGCGTAAACTGCATACTTGGTGACAAATTGACAGCATTCGCACCTCATACCACCGGCATCCCGTTTGGCGTTGACAAGGAATTGGAAATCATCAAACAGTTGTATGATGTTTCTGTCCTCGTGGATGCCCATGATAATTATGACGATGTGTACACCTCTTACATTGCAACGGTCACAGCGGAACTGGCATACCGAGGGCTCTCAAATTCTCCAGATGAGGTATTGCAGGATACCATAGATGCCTCAGCCTGCATCGCAAGCAAGGGAAAATACCTCAGCGATGATTATCGTCAATATCTGCAAGGTATCAGGGGAATCTCCAATCATATCTATGGGGAGCGGTTTAATGCGGAGAAAGCAATCCTTCCTGCTTGCAAGACCATGTACTTGGCTGCATGCATGTTGAAAAGAGTAAGGTTCAACCGGGTCACCGATCCTTCAAGTTTCAGTGGAGCAAACATCGGGAAGACCAAGTATGCCAAATTGTCGTCGCTGAGAAAGTTTGACGCTGAGGCCTTTGCGTATGCAGTTCAAGCTATTGATCTGTTGCAAGGGAAGTGAAATGGGAGAAATGTTATGCCAATGAGTTCCTTCACAACCGTTTTCAAGTTTTCCCGAGAAACTTTGCAGGATATCGCCAATTCCATCGATAATCCGGCAACTCGGTTCGAACTGTCTGAAAAGGCCAGGCAAAGCCTTGCCACAAGTGGCGAGCGGTTCTGGAACTGGTTGGAGCAAAGAAAGGCTGATGATGGACCGGCTGACTCCTAAGCTTGGAAATGCTGATACTTTTCTGGTAGGATTCCTCCATCATTGCTTTCGGTTCATCACCGTTTTCATCTGGATCGCGTTCTGCAACAGGATTTCCTTCTCCTCACGCGTGCAGTCCTCAAGCAGGTCCTTGAAGTCCTTGTCATAGGAATTGATGAGCACGGGCGTGCTGTCGTACAGCAGCGAGTCGATGGTCGTATCCAATGCCTGTGCGATCGCTACCAAGGTTGGCAGGTTTATCTTTGCCTTGCCGCTTTCGATATGCGAGTAGTGCGATGGTGAGAGCCCAATGATTCCTGACAAGGATACTTGGGTCATGCCTGTCTTGATACGTGCTTCTCGGATGCGTTGCCCGAGCAGTTCATAATCGATTTCCATGGAAACCTCCCGATGGGCAGCCGCTTTTCGATTTTGGAAGTAGATGGGCTGTGCACCATGGACTTGCGATGTAGCCACAGTTGCCAAAAGAACTGTATTTTTTATTGTAATACCCGGAAAGCGAAGTTATAATAAACTGCAACAACAGTTTAGGAGAATTCTGTGCACTGAATAAACATTTCATGCGTCCCAGAGGTGTTTTATGGCGATGAAGAAAACAAGGGAATAGGAATTGGAAGCCTGTCCGTCATTAACCCACCACAACAGATTAAAAATTTATGGTACAAAGCGCCGCTCGGATCTCGATGTAAAAACCGGCGCGGAGCAACTATTCTTTGCTCAAAATATCCCCTATAATAACATATCCGCCCGATTTCTTGGGTTCCTGCGTCGTATTTAAGAACTTGACGACCACTATATATAGCGTAACAAATAACACAAATTAACGATAAGGCTCCAAATATAGCGTTTTACCTGCTAAGACGCGGACGGTTCAACGGGAATAAAATAATTACTACGTCTGGCGGTGGGATTGCGTGAACATATTCGATGCTGCAGGGAATGAGATAGCTCATGCTAGCCCGATGACCGAACTCCATATCAAGGAGAATGCGATCCTGTCTTGAATTTGCCCTTTCCGAAAATCTCAGCATCCACAGATGATGGGCACAGGAGTGTTTACACCTCCGCGCCCACTAAGCTTTGATCATGTACTGATCAATCATATCAGGATTGTCCCTGATCAACTGAAGGAGTCTGCGGGAGGGGCCTTCGGGGGTATTCTTACCACGCTCCCAAGCTTCGACTGTTTTCTTGGATACGCCAAGGGAAGAGGCAAAGATGACCTGACTCAAGCCAACCCGCTTGCGGATTTGCTTGATGTCCTCGCTGGTGAAAGACTCCACCGGTTTGACGGCGATTTTTGTCTTTCGTGCATCGATCTTTCCTTCCTGATATTTGACAGCCTCATCCAGACCCTGCATGATGCTTTTATATACACTCATTTCCTTATCTCCTGTTTCTCCAGACATTTTTCCAGAATGGCAATCACTTTCGCGATTTCATTCCTTTCCTAGGCCGATAGATTGTCCTTCTCGGATTTTGGATATGCCGTGATCAAGTAGATCGTCTCATGCACGGTGAAATCTACATATGCCACCCGACCACTGCCGCTCTTACCACGGCCCGGAAAGGCGATTCGATACTTGCGCAACCCTCCAGTGCCTCTCAGCACATCGCCTGCCTTGGGATTCTCCAATAATTCTTGCTGTAACTGCCGAAGATCTTCATCACCAAGCCCAAGGCGTTTCCATTGGCGATCAAACTCCGGCATCATGACAAATTCACGGTTGATCTGCATAAGCTGACTATAAAATACCCTATCTGATAGGGTAGGTCAAGATCCTTTTTCATCTATCTGGTCGTTGCTTACATCATCCGGAAAAATCGCTGACGACCTGTTCCAGAACGATGACTTCTTGAGTAGCGTAAAGCTGATTAGTACGCTCTAACGTTTCCTCAATCATGAGTAAGGCTATCTCGAAATACGGACCCCAATTGAGCTCCTTATTTCAAGATAGAGTTACAAATTGAAATAAGTGTCCGTGATTCTCATGGTGTTGACCTGCATAAGCTGATATTGTGCAGATTACCGACTGGGATCTAATGATTTCAATCATTGATCGGCTGAAACATGCAGTTCAAGTAACCACCTTCAATCATTTTTCGAGACTCTTCCTTGGGAATAGCTGCTGCCGTATCTTTGAAGCTAGATCATATGCTTCGGACTCACATCCCTGCCGGTCCAACCTTGACCTCGGGCCCATTCCCTCATCTCCATCGCTTCGTCCCTGTCTTCTTCATGGATCGTGCGAAGCATGTCGATATACCCATGAACATTTCCACAGTCATCCAGCACATGCAGGCCATCTTTGGCGATGCATATCGGTTTGCGATCGGCAATGACCTTCGCTGCTGTCTCATCATCCACCATCTGATCATCTTTCCCGAACTCCCTCACTAGCGTGATGTCTACCTTCCAACCATCACCATAGTCGTAACTATAGAGAAGCTCTGTGGCGATTGGCATGACTGCATTCGGTTCATGCTTTTTTTGAAGTTTTTTCATCTGCCTGAAAGCATGGGAATAGGCAGTAGCATCACGATGATCTCTCTCTTGTCTGGCTTCTGAAACGACGACGTCACGATAGTGTTTGTACAACTGGACAGCGCTTGTATCCGCTGCCAGGGCACTAGCCTTCGCCTTCTCGATGTCCACGGGATCCAGTGAAAGAATCTCGCTCAATCGAAGGCTTTCCTTCAGTGCATCAGGCATCCCATCATCGAACATGATTGCATCCAAGAGTTCCTGCAATGAGGCATCCTCAAATCGTACCTTTCTGGGCTTCACTTTCTCTTTCCATCGGAACGGTTGCACAGTGAGCATGGGGATCCGGTGTGCCAGACCATGAATCTCGGCTTGGTTCTCTATCCAATACTCACTGAATCCCCTATACTTGTACTGCTTCAGATACTTTGAACGCATCCATGTCCTGGGACTCTTGGTTTCCTCATAGTCGTCATCCCAAAAAGCATCGCCGAAAGTGCTGTTCGGGAACTGCAGATAATAGCCGAACACCGGCGCGATTTCCATGAACTTCCCCTCGATCAGTGACTGGAGCAATGGATGTGGCAGCTGAAAATTGTGCAGATGGCTGTTCGTCCAACCAAAGGCCACGTTGATGAGGAAATGCAGCTGATGCAGAGCTAAAAAGGATGGGACGATGACGTCCCGGGATATGGACTTTGCCACTGCTCCATACTTTGCAAGGATCTTAGCTTCATCGGCAGGCATGGATTCCAATCGGCTTTCACGCAGTTCCAGATGTAACTGCATGGCATAGGGAGACTTCTTCTCTCCAGGTGCCGTAGCCTCTTGATCATCAAGCAGCGCATCTGGCTTCTGTTGTTCACGGGATCGACTCTTTTGCGCGTGCGTACGATTTCGCGTTCGGTACTTCTCGCTTCGCATGGCCGTATCCGTTTTCTCCGGTTCATCATACAGCCCTTTCTCGTAGGGCAGATAGTTCTGAACCATCACTATGCTGATCTGCAATGTCTTGGCAATCTCCGATGAGCTCTTTCCCTGATCAGATAATTCACGAATCTGACGTGACCGAGTGCTAGACCACAAACCTTCGGTGATGAGGATTTTTCTCACCTTCGTAGTTGAGATTTCCGTCTGCAAGGCGGTTTCACTTATCGAACCTGTTCTCTTGTACACACTCACTACCTTTTCGATGGTCTCTACCTTTGGTGCTTCTACATTCTTTGCCATTTCCAATCCCTCCTTTCTCTGTAAAGAAGGTATAGCATAGTAATAATGTCGTGTCAATAAAGACAATGTCGTGACAATAAAATTGTTATCAGTACAACATAGTGTCCCCTGAGAAATGAAGGGGGGGGAGAAACGATACGTATCGACGTGCAGGGTACCATGCAAGATAACGCGCAAGATAACGCGCAAGATAACGCGCAAGATAACGCAAGTCGCCCCACCCCCAAGTTAGTTTTGAAGAAATGATCCTTCAGAACTGTTCCATGCAAAGTTAGACTCAAGAACAGCATATACAGTTTTTAATGAAAGGGTTGCAGAATACATCAATTTGGTATAGGAACTATCTCTGAGCGTGCAATGGAAATTTAACCCACATGTTTTACTACAACCATATGAAGGGGAGTGTAAGATACATGGTAATAAGCAGACTTGTTTTCTGCAAGAAAGATGGAAACAGATATTCTGATTCATGGTGGACTAATATTTTTTTTAAGGCCATTAAGTCTTCGGGCATACATGTTGAAGAAAGGGTATTGGTACCCCATTCATTTCGTCATACAGCATGCACGCTGCTGCTGAATGCGGGAGAGAACCCAGAGAAAATACGTGCTTCCCTCGGTTGGTCAAATGAGGATATGCAGAAGCTGTACACGCACTGGAAGCCGGAGCACATGAAAAATCAGGGCAGAATCATGGACTCCATACTGCCGGGTATGTAGTAACCGTGCAACCGGATGAAAATGAGTCAGTTTGCAAAATCCTTGACTCACCTATATACAGATTATTCTGGTCTATGGGAGTAAAAAATCAAGGTAGTTATCTCGGTTAATGACGTTGAAATGAGATTCTGGATATGACGAAACCCACAAACGAGGTGCTTTCGGTATTTTCTTCCCCCATTTGAACTCATACCCGTATAGTACACCGTCAATTTCTTCGATGTAGTCAATTTCCTGGCCGCTGTAGGTTCTCCAAAAAAATGAATTACCATAAAATCCATGATATGCATTATGCTTCAGCCGTTCAGTAATCAGGAATTGTTCAAACAGTTGTCCGGTGTCATTACGTTCAGACAAGGTATTAAAATTAGCAATGAGGGAGTTGCGGATTCCTGTATCAAAGAAATAGTACTTTTTCTTTTTAGTTATTTCATTACGAAGATTACGGCTATAAGCACCTAACTGTCGAATAACAAACGATTTTTCCAGCAGGTCTAGATAACGGTTTACAGTTTTTACATCAATTCCCAAAGACGACGCAAGTTCATAGGATGATACTTGATTACCGATTTGGAATGCCAAAAGCCGCAGCAGATCCAGAATTATCTTAGAGGATTTTATTTGTTCTAAAGTTAAAATATCCTTAAGCAGGTACGAATCAGTAAGTTCAGTAATAATTTCAATTTTTTCATTTCTGCTGTCAGCAGCTAGCACTTCTGGATAAGAGCCATATAATAGGAATTCTTCAAGACGATTATACAGTTCATACTTTGTAAGATCATGTATTAGTTCATCCTGAGCTAAAGGATACAGAACTACTGTCCTTTTCCTCCCAGTCAAAGGCTCTCCTGTCTTTTGGGATAGTTTAAATGATGATGAACCAGTGGCGATGAATATCGTATCAGGAATGTAATCGACTAGTAGCTTTAAGGAAAATCCTATATTTGGTATCATTTGGGCTTCATCAATAGCTATAATATCATAGTCCATTGTAAGTTCCTTGAACTTAACTAAATCCCGTGATGCGATAAGTTCAGCAAATCTCACATTGTCCCCAGTTTCCAGTAGATACTTTCTATTTGAACTTGCCAGATATGCTTCTAAAAGGGTAGTTTTTCCAACTCTCCTAGGGCCATAAAGGATGAGTACTCGATTTTTCCTGAATTCTTTATCCAAGTCGCGGTAGTGTCTATAGAACATCTCAATATTCTCCTTGTAAGGATATTAACATGGAAAATGAATAAAATTAAGATCTAAATTCCTAATATTTATATAAAAATTAGGATTAAACATCCAATATTATCATTTTTCACATTAGCAAAGGGCATTACGGTTAACAATATCAATGATATTGGAAAAACTGCTGTCTACATTATGCGCACCCATCACCATGCTGTCACAGATT
>PWNJ01000162.1 GCA_003558985.1 candidate division CSSED10-310 bacterium | reverse complement strand
CTGACCCAACCGTCCACCTCAGGCGCCTGAAACTCGGTTCTGCCCAGAACATGTCCCGGGACAGTTTCGTCCGGTCCGTCAATTACTATCAAACATTCGCTACCCAACCGTTCCTGACTTCGCGCTTCAACAACTTCGGCCTGGGCCGACAACAACATGGCCGCTCGTTCTTCGGCCGTATGCTTGTCAACTGCTTCATGCTGATACCCGACGGCAACCGTGTCCGGTTCCGGTGACCACGGGAAAACTCCCAAATGATCAAACGCGCCACTGTCCACAAGTTCCAGCATGTTCCGAAAAGCTTTTTCAGTCTCACCCGGATACCCCGTCATCAAGGTTGTACGAATCGCAACCCCGGGAACACTTTTTCGAATGTGTTCCAAAAAACTGTAAATTCGATCAGTCTTGCTGCCGTGCGTTCCCGGTATTCTTCGATTCATCCGTTTTAACACTTCCGGATCAGTGTGTTGAAGAGGAATATCAAGGTAACGACAGATAACTGGATGATCCGCGATAAACTGAAGCAATGTGTCCGATATTCCTGCAGGATGTAAATACATAAGACGTAACCATCGCAACCCTGGAATCTTAACTATTTGACTCAATAATCCAGTAAAATCACCATATAGCGGATTATCAGTCCCGTAGGCTGTTGTGTCCTGTGATATAATAACAATTTCGCGCCGACCGGAATCAATTATTTCGGCAGATTCAAGAATAACATCATCAGGCGGTTTGCTTTGAAATGATCCCCTTAAAAACGGTATTCGGCAATATGCACACTGATTGTTGCAACCATCTGAAATCTTCAGATAACCATAAGACGGCGGCGTTGTAATCCATCTCATAGCCTTTGGAAACTGGACAAGTCCGGAACTAACAGGAGCTTCTACTGGATGTGATTCCTGAAGAACAAAAGCCGCCCTGTCCAGATGAAATGGTGAAATAAACTGATCTATCTGCCTGACTTCCCGAGTCAGATAATGCCTGTCTTTATCCGCCATACATCCTGCAACCACAAGCTTTTTAAGACGCCCTTTCTTGCGATAACTGTTCATAAGCAAAAGCATTTCAACGGATTCTTCCCGAGCGGCCTGTAAAAAACCGCATGTATTGACAATGATTATATCCGCATCTTCAGGATCAGATATGAACTGATAACCGGCATCATCCAACACTCCAATAATTATCTCCGAATCAACCTGGTTTTTGTGACACCCCAGATTTACCAGACAAATTTTTTCGCATTTTTTCGTGTTTTTTTTCATTTTTTCAAGGAAGATTACTTCAAAGTTAACTGGATTCAACTACTTGCTGAATCGGCTTCAAGGAATTTTGAAGCAGGACGTTTTATACCATAAATTGAATTACGTTAAAATATAATGCTCAACAACCGATTTAAGAGGATGAATTTTTAAACTGCAAATGATACTATATCGTAACTGGAATTCTTCCGGTGTTCAAAGGAGTGCCATGTTCAAGTTGCCCGAATCCATGCGCAAGTTAAATCGTAACAAACTGTTACTGGTCATGGGGATCACGTGGATACGTCTGCCTCTTGCCCTGATATTCGGATGGTTATACAAAGATGCAGACATCACAATCGCACGGATGTGGGTTTGCACCGGAATACTGGCATTAATTGAATTCAGTGACGGTCTGGATGGATATCTTGCCAGAAAGTTTAAAGTTGTATCCGAAGCCGGAGCCATGTTTGATCCTTATACAGACAGTCTTTCCCGTTTGATCGTCTATTTCACTTTCGCAATGAATGAAATGGCGCTGATTCTTGTGCCGATGGTGATGGCTATTCGTGATGTTACAGTAGCATACTGCCGAATTGTTCTTGCCAGAAGGCGCGTATCTGTCCAGGCGCTTCGAAGCGGCAAAATTAAAGCTGTTGTTCAGGCAACCGGAGCATTCATGCTGTGTTTGAGTCCATTACTGGCCACTTTTACCGGCGACATTCTGTTTCCCATAGTTTCCTGGACCGTCATCATTGCAACAGCAGCATCGTGTCTGGAGTATATTTATGCCGCATATAAAGCAGTGATGCAATGAACAATCGTGTATTGCGTCCTGCCAGTGAAATTTCTGACAAAACATGTCAAAATCTTGATGTTTTTTTTATGGATATTGATGATACCTTCACAACCAGAGGTCAAATCACTGCATCTGCTTTTCAGGCACTCTGGCGATTATTTGAATCGGGAATCAGTGTTGTCCCGGTGACCGGTCGCCCGGCGGGCTGGTGTGACATGATCGCCCGTTTCTGGCCGGTTGAGGCAATCATTGGTGAGAACGGAGCGTTTTATTTTTCGTATGACTCATGTAAAAAGAAAATGATACGGCATTTTTATCAAACAGAGTTGGAAAGAAATCAGGGATTCAGTTTGTTAAAGGAGCTTGAAAAACGTGTATTAGATGAGATCCCCGGTTGCGCTGTTTCGGCTGATCAACCCTTTCGAATGGCTGATCTGGCAATAGACTTTTGTGAAGATATTCAACGTCTTCCCGATGAATCCATCCGGAATATTTGCAGAATTGCCGAAGAGCTGGGTCTGAATTACAAAGTATCATCGATTCATGTTAATTGCTGGTATGGTTCATATGACAAAGCTGACAGTCTGGAGAAGTATCTTGTTACAAAGTATGGTTTGCCCTTAACGCAATTGCAGTCCCGAATTCTATTTGTTGGAGACTCCCCAAATGATGAGCCACTTTTTGGTAGAGTAAACAATTCTGTTGCCGTCGCAAACATCCGTTCTTTTCTTGATTCCATGACACAATGGCCCACATTTGTTACCCGCGAGCAGTCAGGTGATGGTTTTTGTGAGCTTGTAAACCATATTCTGGCACATCGCACCTGAAACACCAACTAGTGTTGTCCTGATAGTCCGGGATTTCCCAATCACTTTCTATTACGAAACAATCTGGTTCGAATCTTCCACATCGCTTCATAAACTGTATAAATTAAATCAAGATATCGAGTTGACGGGTTGGAATAAAATGTGTTTTTCAAGTCATCTTGCGTATCCGGCAGCAGATTGGATTCGGAAGACAGAATGCCATCCTGAACAGCTATATCCATCAACGGCGTATGGGGTTCTATTCTGGGATTTCCGAAAATAATGCCCCCGGCTTTTTTGCGTAATACAAGCTTGCATCTGACAGTAAACATCATCATCTGTAGCCAGTTACGAAATGTTTGACCTGGCGGATTCCAGAAAAAATTGAATGCAACACGAATTCCCGGTGTTTCGCGAGCAATATTGAAAATTCGTTCGATATCCTGCCTGCGGGTTGTTTTTCCCAATCGACTGCAGGTTTCCGTGTCAAAACCATCCGGCGAAAATGAAAATTCCGGGCATCCCGTATCACGACATAACTCCGCAAATTCTTTGTCAAAGCCCTGTTCGGTAAACCAGGCGCGCCATTGAATGTCAGTTTTTTTGGCGGCCAGACTCCGCAGCAGCAGCTCAGTGCGAGACTTTGGAATGTTAAAAACACCATCAACAAATGTTATATTATTTATGCCGTAATCGTTCTTCAAAATACGAATCTCATTGAGCACATTTTCGACAGGCAAAAGGCGCAAATCAGTTCCGTTAAGATGCGGATATGTACAATACACGCAAGTAAGAGGACATCCTCGTTTTGTCTGCACACCAACTCCCCCGTTTGCCTGATACGGGCCAGGGTCAAGCAGGTCATATCGCGGACGTCCGAATTCTTCCGGTTTCGGTAATGCCGGTATTCCAGAATAAAGCGTATCTCTACCTGAACGATAATATACACCTTTAACGGATTCAGGACTTGCCAGATTATTCAGCAGTTGGGGCAATATAGCATCTGCCTCAAGAAATACTCCGAAATCCAATCCGGGATTGTCTTTCATTATTTTTTCAGGAAACAAAGAAAACCCTGATCCTCCAGCAACCAGAACGCTGTCCGGCGACCAGATACGAAGCTGGTTAATAAAATCTTTCAAATACAGATAATAATAAAACAAATCCCTTTTAATCTGAGAATCCAGGTTTCGAATCGACAGACAAATAACATCGGGACAATACTGTTTTATCTGCTTTTCAGTTTCGGGAATACCGGAACGATTCGGGTCCAGAATTCTGACACTGTGATGATCGGGAACAGCGCCTGCAAGCGTGACAATACCAAGAGGATATATCAATGGTTCTGGCCTGCCAAGGGGCGCCTGTATGAAAGCAATTTTCATCGTCATTCGGGGACCAATCTGATCGTTACCGTCTGCGTGACGGTTTCCTTTTTTTGGCGCCAGACGAATGATTTTGAACAAACTCGGTCATCAGCATATAAATGTTTTCAGCCATACTTTCACGATTGGACAAGTCAACTGGAATGACAATCACATCATCCCGATTGGTCACCAGATTGATAAACGGACTTGCAAACGTCTGAATTGTACCCAGAACCGGTTTGGGCGACTCCAGACACCGCACAACAGTATCCCTGAACTCTTTGCTGAAACACTCCATTTTGCCAATTTCGTCAATAACTATAAGGTCTCCTGAAGCCAACGCATCATGCAGTGATGGAACAGCCAATTGGGTCATTACATCAATATCAACACCATAATTATTTACTTTATAGGTGCTTTTTTTACTCACATGTGCCAGCGCTGCCTGCTTGTTATCAAGGGTAATCAGTTGAAAACCTTTCCTTGTTTTTCCAGACCGAATCTCTGCGGTCACAAATCCCCTGGCATCAATATTCAAATTCTCCAATACATCTTTAATGATTGTGGTTTTACCAATTCCAGGATCACCTGTCAGAAGGAAATTGGTAATCTTCGAATTCATGTCGTCACCTCCCGGAACAGATTGGGAATCAAACTCTTCAAATAGAAGTTTTTATATCAGCCGGAAGGAGTTGTCAATTAACAGTGATTTACTATTCGTTCTGCCAGGTAAAATTATCGCTCTGTCACCATAAAGCGTACTAATGAGCTTCTGGCTCTGTGAGCCGCTGTCTCACGCAACTCCTGAAATGTCATATTATCCGAATCCATTCCGGGAACATCCCAGGCAACAACTCGAAAACGATACACTTCACCTTTGATCAAAGCCCCTTCAGAACCTGGTTCAAGCGGTGGAATCACCAGCCTGTTAACATCGTCACCTGCAACATACAACGTCCATCGATAGTTATAATCAGCATGAAAAATATCGATCTGATAAAAATTTCCGTTCTGAGAGTACCAGACCAGGTCCGGATACACATTGTCAGCGCTGGTATCAGATTGCAGTTGTTTGGGAGCATTCATAAAGGACACGTCAAACTCTTCGGGAGTGTCATCAAATCGAAATGTTTTATATGTTGTTGTCATTTCGCCATGAGCATCCTGGCGATTAAACGCGGATATTTCCAGCTTGTGAGTTTCAAGCCCGGGTGTTTCGACAACAAATGCCTGATAACCATACCCCACATCAACGTTTGAAAATCCGGCAGCCACATTTCCCGCCTGACCCGCATCACTGAATGAATGGAAGATATAATGCCTGTGAGGATCCCATCCGGCAGATGGCTGGTCCAGATTTGCCGGAGGATTTTCGATTTCACCCCTGACAATTTTGACATTTTGCGGTGATATCGGATTCAGTTTAATCATCGCCGGTGTTTCCGGGGGGATGGGTCCGTCAGGAGCGACAGTAAATCCGAATTTTGTCGTGTTTCCGCCTGCATCCATTGCCAGCGCACTGAATGCAACGGGCAGGTTGTTAACCGATGTTTTCCAGGGTTCTTCCGGAATTTTTCCAGCATCAAGCTCGATATCCGGATAGGTAATTTCATTGCGGCTGATTGACAGTTTATCATCCAGAATGTCCAGTCCGATAAATGTGAGCGCCGTTTCCACCTTGTCCGGGGTTTTACGGCGATCAAGCGGCGCAACAATGCGGGCCGCATTAATATTGACAAATGACAGTGTGTCATAAGAAATGGTTTGATTGCATGTAATAGTCAGGGTGACCGGTCCGGTAATCCCTTCCCCGGCAAATGATACTTGCCCTTCTGCATCGGTTTCGCCTTGTGCTACCAATTCCATCGGTTCGCCCTGATGCACAAAAACCTTTGCACCCTGAATCACATTCCCAGTGGTCTTTTCAACAGTTGTTACTACCAGATTGTCATTGATCGGTCCGCCACCAATCTCACCAGCAACCGGTTTAAACACCACGGGAGGAAATATTTCTATTTCTTTTTCTTGCTGACACCCAACAAGTGTGAGTACAGAGGCTGTAAACAGGGTTAACAATGTAATTTGTCGCAGTTTATACAGATTTGTCATATAATCCTCCTTGGGCACAGGAAACTCTTTAATGTATAGTAACCACATTATCGAAAAAACACAAACTCATAATATGAAATAAGTTCATCTGGAGGCTTTGCAAGTATGCCCAATTTTAAAATGAACCGGCGCGAGTTTTTAAAGACAAGTCTGAAAACCGGCGGCTTTGCATATCTGTTACACACATTTCCGCTGGCGGGCTCAATTGAAGCATCTGTCATTCAATCCTTTCATTCTGAACCGGACGAATTGACAAACCTTTTGCAAACGGCATCACGCCGGGGTGGTGACCATGCGGACATTTTTCTTGAACAGACAGCATTCAGAAATCTTTTTCTGGATAATGGAAAGATACGGGATTCCAAACGGGACCTGAAAGAAGGAACAGGAATACGCGTCTTCAACAACGATCAGACAGCTTTTTCATATACCGATTCATTTTCAAAACGTTCTGCAAGAAGAACAGCCCGTGAAGTTTCACGAGAAATTCGTTCTGACAAATCCGTGGGACTAAAGTCATTACCTCGCAGACCTGCTGTTGATGCAGGTGTAATTATCGCCAAAACAAGACTTGAACACACCTCTGTTACCGATATTGCACAGGTATTGAACAAACTTCGAAACACAGGTTTAAAAGCCAGCAATCTTCTGACAAATATTTCGTTTGATTATCACGATGAAATTCGGCGCATCCTTGTGGCAGATACCAGTGGCAGATATGTAACAGATACTCAACCCATGATAGATCTTCGAATTCGCTGCAGCGCTGAACAGGGTTCGCAAACAGCCACGTTTGAACAACGTGTGTCTCATCGAAGCGGTTTTGATCTTTTAACCAATCCGTCGCTGGAGAAAATTCTTTTTGAAACCGCATCGCGAGCTGTTGAATCACTGGTAACAAAACCAGTTGAATCGTCACGTCTTCCGGTTGTTATGCTACCACAGGCATCTGCCTGCCTGGCACAAAGTCTGGTTCTGGCATTACTTGACTTATCACCGCAGTATCTGCAGACGTTTCGTTTTCCATCCGGCCTGACACTGACCGATAACGGTCGAGTAGTTAATGGACGAGGCAGTTCTCACTTTGACGATGAAGGAACAAGAACATCCGAAACTGTTCTGATATCAGATGGTTCGATCACGGGAAGACTCAACCGGCGGAATCAGGCGCAATTATCCCGGGCATATCTGACTGGAAACGCCAGGCGCTGTTCATATAATCACCCCCCTATGGTTAGTCCGACAAATACGTACCTTGAAATATCTGATAGCAGGACAGGCAATCCTGCTGAAGAACTGGATGACGGTTTACTGGTGACAGCGGCAGAACTGATAACAGGTTCACAAACTGATACGGGGGGTTTTGAACTTCTGGTAACAGCCGGTCATCGAGTTAAAGGAAAGCGTCGTATTCATCCTGTCAAAGATGTTTTAATATCGGGACAACTTGCCGACATTTTTCACCGGATCGAGATTGTTGGCAATACAGTGGATTTCAAAGCTGCTGACTTCGGTGATTGCGGGATTCCGGTCAGTTACGGCAGTCCTCCTCTGAAGTTTTCATCTATGACAATTGAGCAAAAATGATGGTGTTTCGCTGTTACTGGATCATCAGATTAACTCGATATGCATTGGGTCCACGGACAACAACCAGTATTGCCGAATCCTGTTGTACGATATACGGCATTTGCTGATAAAACTCATCTGTGTTTTTGATATTTACCCGATTTATACGGGCAATTATATCACCCGGTCTGATCCCGACATCGGCGGCCGGTGAACCGGGTCTGACATTGTTGACCAGCGAGCCTTCGTTTACTTGCAATCGAAATTGTGTGACATCCTGTCTGGTAATATCTCGTAACTCCAGACCAAATGTATCCCACGTCAACTCTTCTATTCTGTCAAGCGGAACAGCGCGCGCTTCTATTTGGCTGTTTTTCTCAACACCATCTCTGACAAATGTAATTCGGACAGTATCGCCTGGAGCAAAACTTCTCAGCATTCGCCGAAAATCAGCTCTTGTTCTGATTTCAACATTGTTAATTGAAGTAATCACATCGCCAGGGCGCAGAACCGAGTGTTCGGCCGGGCTGTCTTTTCGGATTTCAGAAATCAAAACTCCCGTCAATCTGTCAAGCCCCATATACTCTGCAAGTGTTCTGGTAATTTCCTGAACATGGAGTCCCAACCAGATTCGTGGAACATCACCCAGCTCCATCAAATCCCCAATAATCCGCGTGGCTTTATCAATTGGAATCGCGAAACCGATCCCTTCGGCGTGAGCAAATATTGCCGTATTGATACCGATCAGTTCGCCCAGTATGTTCAACAACGGTCCCCCCGAATTTCCGGGATTAATGGAGGCATCTGTTTGTAAAAAGTTATGAAACGAATGTACCTGACGTGTTTCCTGGTCTTGAAAGGTAACCGTTCTATCCTTGGCCGACAGTACGCCTGTAGTCACGGTGCTGGCAAGGCCATAGGGGTTTCCGATAGCAATCACCGTTTCGCCAATCATCAGGTCGCTGGATGTGCCCGGAGGAATAAACGGCAGTTTTTTTCCGGTTTCTATTTTCAACAGCGCCAGATCAAATCTGCGTGACGCGCCAATAAGCTCTGCCTCAAACTCCCGACCGTCTGCCAGAGTAACTGTAATCTTTGAAGCGGGAAGAATTACGTGTTCATTTGTTAATATTGTGCCATCGGGATCAATAATAACTCCAGAACCCAGACTTTGACGGGTTACATCTCGAGTTGGTCTTCGGAATGGACTGAAATAATCGAATATCCAGTCATCGCCAAATGGATTAAATCCTCGAACTGACACAACTTTTTCTGTGGATATATTGACGACCGCTGCTTCAACTTTACGAACCGCTCGCACCACAGGTGTTTCTCGTTCAATATGGGATACTTCCGTATTATCACTGGACAAGACGGTTTTCTGAGGTATATGATATCCAATGAACAGGCAGCAGATGATAACAGCCGCAAATAATACTCCTGAAAGCTTCATACTGGTATCTCCATATCACATTTGATAACACCGGAATCAGTGTCATTCAGATCAAAACCTAACAGCAATACCTGCAGATTTCCAGAAAGAGAAAAAAACTCCCGTCCCGCAGGACAGGAGTTGTATTGTCAAATACTGAGTGGAGGCCGGTTCTAGTACATTCCGCCCATTCCGCCCATGCCACCCATGCCACCGCCGCCTGGCATTGGTGGAGCATCTTTTTCTTTTTCCGGAATGTCGGTAATTATAGCTTCGGTTGTCAGCATTAAGCCCGCGATCGATGCAGCATTCTGTAATGCAGATCGAACAACTTTTTTCGGGTCGAGGATGCCAGCTTTGAACATGTCAACATACTCTTCTGTCGCTGCGTTGAAGCCTTCTCGTTCACCCATATCCTTGAGTTTCTGTACAACTATAGACCCTTCCAGCCCGGCATTTTTAACGATCTGACGGCATGGTTCTTCCAGAGCGCGCTGAATAATTCGTTTTCCGACTGCCTGATCACCTTCAAGTTTCAGGTCTGCAAGTTTGTTAATGGAACGAAGCAACGGAGTGCCACCACCGGCGACAACACCTTCTTCAACAGCCGCACGGGTTGCATTCAGTGCGTCTTCAACACGGGCTTTCTTTTCTTTCATTTCAACTTCTGTAGCCGCGCCAACATACAGGACAGCAACACCACCAACAAGCTTGGCCAGCCGTTCCTGAAGTTTTTCACGGTCATAATCCGATGTGGTTTCCTCAATCTGAGCCTTAATCTGTTTTACCCGGCCCTGAATGTCTTTCTCATCACCATAACCTTCGACGATTGTGGTGTTATCCTTGTCGATATTTATCCGTTTGGCACGACCAAGATCATTCACTGTGATATTCTCAAGCTTGATACCCAGATCTTCTGATATCGCCCGGCCACCAGTCAGAACAGCAATGTCTTCCAGCATGGCTTTTCGTCGGTCACCAAATCCCGGCGCCTTGACAGCAGCAACATTCAAGGTGCCGCGCAGTTTGTTCACAACCAGTGTTGCAAGCGCTTCACCTTCAATATCTTCAGCAATGATCAAGAATGGTTTGCCCATCTTGGCAACCTGTTCCAGTATCGGAAGCAGGTCTTTCATGCTGCTGATCTTTTTCTCATAAATCAAAATGAACGCATCTTCAAGCGCACACTCCATCCGCTCGGCATTCGTTACAAAATAAGGTGATAAATATCCCCGGTCAAACTGCATGCCTTCGACAACTTCATTGTAAGTATCCATTGATTTGGATTCCTCAACCGTAATGACACCATCCTTGCCAACTTTTTCCATCGCGTCAGCAATGATGTTGCCAATTGCCGGATCGCTGTTTGCAGAAATACTTGCCACAGCAGCAATCTGATCCCGGCCTTCTACCGGAACAGAAATGCTTTCAAGATAGTCCACGATTTTCTCTACAGATTTGTCAATACCCCGTTTCAGTTCCATCGGGTTCGCTCCAGCAGTCACATTCTTTACGCCTTCACGGAAAATTGCCTCTGCCAGAACCGTAGCAGTCGTGGTACCATCACCAGCTACGTCCGACGTTTTGGAAGCCACTTCATTGACCATCTGTGCACCCATATTTTCATAGGGATCTTTGAGCTCAATGTCCTTGGCAACGGTTACACCGTCTTTCGTCGATGTTGGAGCGCCAAACTTTTTGTCCAGAACAACATTGCGACCCTTGGGTCCCAACGTCACCTTGACCGCCCGAGCCAACTGACTGACACCGGACAAGATTGCTGAACGAGCATCTTCTGAATATTTTATCTGTTTTGCCATTGTATTATCTCCTTTAAAAATGGTTGTTCGTCTTGTTTAACAATCATCAGACTGGTGCGCTGAAAACCTATTCAAGAACTCCCAGAATATCGTCTTCACGCATGATAAGATATTCCTCTCCGTCCAGTTTGACCTCGGTTCCGGCATATTTACCGAATAATACCCGGTCACCTTCCTTGACATCAGGCGCCATTCGCTTGCCGTCCTCATCCCTTTTGCCGGGACCCACAGCGATAACCTTACCCTCCTGAGGTTTCTCCTTGGCAGAATCAGGAATAATAATTCCACCCGAAGATGTCTGCTCCTCAGTATCCATTCGCTTCACAATAATACGATCATTTAACGGTCTGATTGTAACACTCATCAAATATACCTCCTGTTTATACCGTTTTCGTTGATCCAGCACGATGAAATCACACGCGCTGTTAGCACTCAGTCGTTGCGAGTGCTAATAATAATGATCGGGTACCAGACTTGCAAATCCTTTTTACAATGAATATTCGCGAATTGTTCCGTTTTGGTAAAATTATATAAATATTTTATCCATATAACTAATTTTATCTGTTAATTGCTGGGTTTTATCAAAGATTCTCGTTTCTTATCAAATTTCCTGTCTTTTTCAAAATATACCAAAACCCGTCCCAACCTTTTCTCAGTGGCATCCAAAACTGAAAACCGGGCATTTCCAAACCGGTATTCATCACCGGATGCAGGCACCTTCTGCATCACCATTGCCAAAAACCCGGCCACAGTCAGATAGTCTCCCGGTGGTATAATCGGTGAAACTCTTTCATTAAACTCCTTGACCGATATTTTACTCTCAACAATGTATGCGCCACTTTCAAGTTTATAAGACAAAGGCATTTCCCGGTCATACTCATCCAGAATATCCCCGGTAATTTCTTCAACCAGGTCTTCAAGAGTAATAATACCGGACGGTATGCCGTATTCGTCCAGAACGATTGCCATTTCATATTCTTCATACCGGTCTTCAAACATATGAATTATCACTTTCTGTTCCGGAATGTAAAAGGGTGGCGTTATAAACGGCTGAATTGAATCTCCGGGATCGGACGCTCTTAACAGATCAACAGCGCTGACAACACCAATAATATTGTCTCTGTCACCTGAATAAACCGGCAGACGTGACACACCATATTTTCGAACCGTTCTGTAAACATCACGAATTTTGGCCGTGTCCGGTATCATTACCACATCGGTAATGGGTTTCATGGCTTTAATTACCTGTCGTTTTTTCATTTCCAGCAATCGGCCAATCATCATACGCTCTTCATGACTGATCTTGTATGTAACCGTTCCGGTTTTGACCAGAATGTTCAGATCTTCTCTGGTCAGCATTGCCCCTTCAGCGCTTCTGTCTTTTATAATCCATTTTGGAAACGCAACCGCAGCAGCCGCAAAAGGTCTGAATACAAACGCAAAAAACTGAATCAGAAATCGTGTTGCAAACAAACACTCACGGCCACGTGCAAGATAAATGCTTTTGGGCAAGATTTCTCCAAACAAAAGTATCATCGGTGTAACTGCAGCAATCGCAAGGATCGGAGCTTTTGGTCCGAACCGGTCATACAGAAAGGACGTTGTCAATGCGCTCAAAGCAATATTGGCAATGTTGTTTCCTACAAGCAGGGTTGCCAGAACAAGTTCTTTTTTTTGGTAAAGTTTCAGCAGAGCCGCAGCTTGTTTTGAACCTTTTCGTACCATATGTTTTAAATTCAGATGATCCAGAGCCAAAAACCCGGTTTCTGTTCCAGAAAAAAAGAATGAGCTACCCAGAAGCGCTATAGCAATCAGAGCAAACGTTCTATTCGTCATCGTTGTTTACACCCAATGATTTCTTCAGATGATTGTTGCTGTCTGTTTCATGGTGATGCTGTTCAGGGGTGAGCGGTGTCAGGCGAACTGTCTGAACTTTGTTTGCGGCGGCTGTTTCAATCGTTATCTTCCAGTCTGGTCCGGTTTCCGATTTGCCTGTAACAATCATCGATTCTCCCGGCTCGGGAATCCTGCCGAAGTAATCCAAAAGATAACCATTCAGAGTTCTGGATGATGAGTTGTTCAAAGCAGTTGCGATTATTTCAGCCAGCTTCGGCAAATCTACCCGGGCGTCAATCAGAATTTCACCATTCGACAATCTTTCTAATACAAAGCTGTCTTTATCATTAGCATCCGTAATACCGAACATGGATTGAAGCAAGTCATCATGTGTAATCATACCGGCGGTGCCACCGTATTCATCCAGCACTATGGCCATATGACGTTTTTTATCGGTAAACTCATGGGATAACTGTTTCAAGGTAATGTGCCCTGGTACAAACAGCGGTGACCTTGCCAGTACTTTTGGGGGACGTTTTAAAACCGGATTCATTTTACCGCCCAGCAAATCCTTTGCATATAATATACCGGTAATGTTATCCCGGGTGTCGCCATACAGCGGAATGCGTTTGAAATTATAGTAAACAACAGCATCAACCGCATGGTCAAAATCAATAGAATCAGGCAGGGCAATTATTTCTGTTCTGGGAACCATTACATCTGTCACCTGAATCTCACCTATTTCCAAAATACGCGTCATAAAATCATATTCCGTTTCTGTCAGCACATCCGCTTTCCTGCCTTCATCAACAAGTGTCAAGAAATCGCTGGCGCCTGTTTTGGTCGCTTGTGGTTTCAATTTGTCCGAGAGTGAAACGGAAAGTTTGTCGGCGATAAATCTGGCTGGAAACAAACCTTTTATCAGCAGGCGAATAGGAGTTGCTGCCAGCAGTCCGAATTTTTCCGGTTTGAGCACAGCGACTGTTTTGGGAGTTATCTCGCAGAACACAAGAATTATCGCAGTCATGACGACTATAGCTAAAACAAGCGCTTGCTCGGGATAATGTTGTTCAAGCCAGTGTTCAAAAACGGCGCTTGCGGCCACATTGACCACAGTATTTCCCAGCAGAACTGTCATCAGCAACGATCCGGGATGGTCTAGCAGTTCGGCCAATCGCCGACCATTTCGGTCACCACGTGTTCTCAGGAAATTGACTCGCCACCAGCGTATACTGAAAAGTGCAGATTCGCTTCCTGAAAAAAAACCGGATAGTAACAGCAGGATTAAAACAAGCGGAATATCCATATTGTAAAATTGTATTCATATATGCGATATTTGCAAGGAATTTGCCGATGGAGCACGCGATAGTGTAACATTGTTTTTTTGTATCGGTGACAGTTCCGAACAAATAAAGGACAGTAAGAACAATATGGATAAAAAGGATATTTCAATCGTTATTCCTTGTTTCAATGAAGAACAAAGCATTAAACCTCTGGTTGAGGGTATTCTTGACGTAATGTCCCGCCATTCCTGGACATATGAAATCATTGCAGTTGATGATGGCAGCACAGATGGAACCTGGCAGCAAATGAAGACTCTGGCCGAAAAACACGACAGTTTCCGTCCCATTTTGCTGCGACGAAATTTTGGCCAGACACCGGCTCTGGCTGCTGGTCTGGACAAAGCGACTGGCGTCAGAATCATTACAATGGATGGTGATCTGCAGAATGATCCTGAGGATATACCATTGCTTGTGAACAAGCTGGATGAGGGATATGACATGGTCAGTGGCTGGCGAAAAGACCGAAAAGATCCTTACATGTCACGTCGCTTTCCATCTATGCTTGCAAACCGCTTGATACAGAAAGTAACCAATGTGGCAGTCACTGATCTGGGATGCGGCCTGAAAATTTACCGTCGTGAAATTATTCAGGATATAAAGCTTTACGGCGAGTTGCATCGTTTTCTGCCTGTGTTGGCCAAGTGGGCTGGCGCGCGCATCGGCGAGGTCCCTGTCCGTCATCACCCCCGTCAATTCGGCCAAAGCAAATACGGAATTTCCCGAACGATTCGAGTTGTGCTGGATTTGATCACGGTAACGTTTTTGATGAACTTTGCCACCACACCGCTTCGCATATTCGGCGGCATCGGTTTCTGGTCCATCATCTTCGGTTTGTTTGCCGGCATTGTAACCGTGATCATGCGTCTGGTTGAATATCAGACCATGAATCGAAATCCATTGCTGTTGATATCGGTTGGAGCGATTATTGTTGGAATACAGTTTATACTTATGGGTTTACTGGGTGAGATTAACATTCGTACCTGGTATGAAAGCCAGTCAAAACCGATCTATCTGGTCAGGGAAACACGGAATTTTGATGAAACGGACGCCTGATATACACCATTTGAAATGGTTGAGTTTGCTGGTTTGTGTTCCACTTCTGGCAGGAGCAATTCAGGTACATCTGCCGTCTTTGTGGGGTGGATTTCTGGGTGATTCGGCAGTTTATTACGCAATGGCGGACAGTCTGGCTCATGACTTTGACCTGCAATACACTCGATCTGATTTGGTGCGTATCACCTCAGAATGGCCGGGAGGTCCAACAGGTATTTTGCTGGTCGCCGACCGGGACGATCCAACGATTATTCATTATGCAAAACCGATCATTTATTCTCTGGCCGGAGCGCCTTTTGTACGTTATCTGAGATCAAACGGATTGCTGGTTCTGAATACCCTGTGTTTTGCCGCTCTTATTTTTCTGGGCTGTCTTGCATTTCCCGCCGCAGAAAAAAAACGGTCGTCCAGTATCGTTTTGTGGACTCTTGTTTTCTGGGGCATTTCTGCAGTTCCAGCCTATGTGTTTTCACTCACACCCGATCTGTTTAACGGAACTCTGTTATTCGCCGGCCTGGTGCCATGGGTCAGGCACAAAACTTCAAACAAACCACTTTTCTGCCTGTTTGCCTCAATTATCATTCTATGTGTTGCTGCCATATCACGGCCGCCAAATGCACTTTTTCTGGCGTTGCCATTCTGGAGTCTTGCCTTCGGTGCCATGAGTTACCTTAAACCACTGAAAACTGCAGGATTTGGCAAATGGCTCAAGCAGCGATTGCCTTTAATTGCTGCTGGTTTAATTGCTGTTCTGCTGTGTTTTGGCCTGATGCTTTTGCTGTCACATGCTCTGACCGGACAGGGTTTCGCATACAGTGGCTTTCGCAAACGAGTCGTCAGTCCGTTTCCCTTTCAAACACCTGAAGTCACATTTCTTAACAGCGGCGGCGATGTCATCTCGACTGAAACAACCGTGTTTGTATTTAACTGGGACACTGTAATATACAACATTTATTACTTTTTCATTGGTCGATTTGCCGGTATGATCCCATGGTTCTTTCCAGCATTTGTATCGTTGGCAATCGCGTTTTACAAACTGTCTGAAAACAAATCGCAGAATGATGATACAACACCGTCTCTATTACCGTTATGGCTTGTTCTGATCGGTTTGTTTGTATTTCATATCGTTTATATACCTGCCAACTGGCATGGTGGCAGTTGTGCTGTTGGAAACAGGTATTTGATTTCCTGGCTTCCCGGTTTCTTCATTTTGTTGAAAAAACCGCCAGGACACAAAGCAACGCTTTTTACGGCTGTGATTGCCGCCTTGTTTACAGGTATTGTGACCATGAGTCCTGCAACTGCATTTGCAAATTATCGCGATCTGCCGAAACGGACTATTTTAAAGATGTTTCCGATGGAGATCACGTTGCTTGAAGCCTGGCCGGTGGATGAAGAACACACTCATCGACGGGTCGTTTTTGATGATTATTTTTTGTATTTTGCTGATGACAATCATTTTGGCAAAGAAAATGGCGGCTTTTGGGTTCGGGGCAAGAGTTCGGCTGATCTGGTTTTACGCTGCTGGGATCCTTCAGCGAATATTCGTTTGACAATCCGTAATGGCGGTAAAGATGCAAGGATCAGGGGACGTATTGGCAATGCCCGGTTCAGCAGGCGAGTTTCAGGGGGGGAAACGTTTGTTTACGAACTGGATCCGGGCAGACCGATTCGGGCGTATAATCCTGCAGGCAATGTATCGTATTGTTATCCGATCCGGATTTCCGTCAGCGATGGGTTTATTCCGCGATTTCATGAACCCGGAAGTCTTGATCATCGTTTTCTTGGGTGTTACGTCAATTTGCAAACTATTCCTTGACAATTCACCCGTTGTCAGGAATAAGATGCTTTTTTGTTCAGAAGCCATTTTCGGGTTCTGATTTAACATAGGAGGTATTATGAAACGAAAAGTTATAATTATGGGAGCTGCTGGTCGAGATTTTCACAATTTCAATTGTTATTTTCGCGACAATTCCCAGTACGAGGTAGTTGCATTCACAGCCACCCAGATACCGAATATTGATGGCCGTATGTATCCTCCGGCGCTGGCAGGCAGCCTGTATCCGAACGGTATTCCGATCAAGGATGAAGCGGATACAGCCAATCTGATACGTGAGCATAATGTTGATCTGGTTATTTTTGCATACAGTGACGTTAGTTATGATTATTTAATGCATCGAGCCGCCATGGTAAACGCAGCAGGCGCTGATTTTATGGTCATGGGCACCCGTCACACACAAGTCGCTTCAGAAAAACCCGTCATTGCTATCTGTGCAACTCGCACGGGATGCGGCAAGAGCCAGACAACCCGGGCTATTACTGACATTCTTCGAAAACGTAATCTGAAAGTCGTCGCAATCCGTCATCCGATGCCCTATGGTGATCTGGAAAAACAGCGTGTTCAGCGTTTTGCATCGATTGATGACCTGAAAAAGCATGATTGCACGATTGAGGAAATGGAAGAATATGAACCGCACATCGCCAATGGAGTCATTGTTTACGCCGGTGTTGATTATGAGGCTATTCTTCGGGAAGCCGAAAAAGAAGCCGATGTCATCTTATGGGATGGCGGTAATAACGATATGTCTTTTTATCGGACAGACCTGTATATAACCGTTGCTGATCCTCATCGTGCCGGTCATGAACTGCGATATTACCCCGGTGAAACCAATATTAATCTTGCTGATATTGTTATCGTGAACAAAGTGGATACATCTACTCCGGAAAATATTGAAGAAGTCGTTACCAATGTGAAAAAACTCAATCCGGGCGCTGAAATTATCAAAGCTGCTTCCCCTGTAACCGTAGAAGACGCCAGCATATTGAAAGGAAAGAAAGTCCTTGTTGTTGAAGATGGACCTACGCTTACCCATGGGGAAATGTCTCTTGGAGCCGGAACGGTTGCAGCGAAAAATAGTGGCGCAGCCAAATGTATCGATCCCCGACCCTATACGGTTGGCACAATTACTGAAACATTCAAGAAATATCCCGGTATCGGCGCTTTGCTTCCAGCGATGGGATATGGCGGCAAGCAAATTAGTGATCTGGAAGAAACGATTGCAAAAACGCCGTGTGATGCTGTGGTTATCGGCACTCCGATAGATCTGCGCAGAGTTATCAGCATCAAACAACCCAGCACGCGAGTGCAATATGATCTGGGACAAGAAGCCATTGACAGACTGGATACCATTCTTGCTGACTTTCTGAAAGGCAAAGGAGTGTAATTCCACTCATCCTGGACTGAAAGGATATTTGACATGCTTAATACATCAGGTCCGCCGCGTATTGCGGTGATTGGTATTGGAGGTAACGCGCTGGTCGGAAAGGGCCAGCGCGGTACAATTACTGAGCAGTTTGCCAATTCAAGGAAAATGCTCAAAGGTATCGTGGATGTTATAAAAGCCGGATTTATTCCAATTATCATTCACGGCAACGGTCCCCAGGTTGGAACAGCCATGATTCGAGTGGACATGGCGCTGGACAAAGCGCCGGAAGTACCGCTTGGTGTTCTTGTGGCAGATACCGAAGGTGGTATGGGATATATGATCGGCCAGTCTTTAATAAACATTCTGCGCCGGGAAGGTTTGCACATACCTGTCGCCACTGTCCTGACACAGGTTGTGGTTGATAAGAACGATCCGAGTTTATCCAACCCGACAAAGCCGGTGGGGCCGTTTTATACTGAGGAAGAAGCAAACCGGTATATGAAATCCCGCGGCTGGAATATGATAGAAGATGCCGGCCGAGGATGGCGACGAGTTGTTCCTTCACCGTATCCACTTGAAATTGTTGAGCGGGAAACTATACGTCTGCTGATCAATCATGGCGTCATAGTTATTGCTGCCGGTGGCGGAGGAATACCGGTTTATCTTGAGAAAGACAATACTCTTGAGGGCATTGATGCGGTGATAGACAAGGATGTGACTTCAGCGGTTTTGGGTCAGAGTATTGATGCCGAGTTAATGGTCATTTTAATGGGAGAGCCCCAGGTAGCGCTGCGTTTTGGCAAGCAGGACCAACAGTTTCTTGGTGAAATATCCCGCGACAAGGCACAGGAGTATCTGGACAACGGTGAATTTGCCGAAGGCAGTATGGCGCCTAAAATAAGAGCGGCGGTAAAATTTCTTGACGGGGGCGGAAGAAAGGTTATCATAACCAATACTGACAGTCTTCTTCAGGCGTTTCATGATGAAGCAGGTACGCGGATCAGCGCATAACACAAGGAGACCTTATGGGGCGACCACTTAAAAAACGCAAACTTAAAAAAGTTCGCAGAGCAAAAGTCAAAAGTATCAAACCCGCCACCGAACAGAAAAAGAAGAAAAAAACCATCAAAACATGGGAATACGTGCTGTTCGGAGCTGCTTTGATAGTTGCTGTTGTTTTTATTATTTTTGCGGCCAGAACCGGTGGAGTAGTGTCTGACGTCGAACCGACACCAACTGTTGCCGAACAAACAGTAGATGGTGAATAACACGATTAACGGGGGATGTTTTGCAAATATCCATAAATGACAGTCTTCTTATACTTGTAAAAGGTGATATTACGGATTTTGCAATTGATGCCATCGTCAATCCTGCCAATTCCGCTTTGCAACTTGGCAGCGGGGTAGCTGGAGCAATTCGGCAAAAAGGCGGACCGGATATCCAGAAAGAATGTGACACTATCGGACATTGCCCCGTTGGAAATGCCGTATTGACAGGTGGTGGAAATCTTAAAGCCAAATATGTCATTCATGCTGTCGGCCCCATGATGGGGTCCGGCGATGAAGATAAAAAACTGGCGGATGCGACGATGTCCGCTTTGGAAACAGCCAAACAAAATGCCATTCGTTCAATTGCTTTTCCAGCTATCAGCACCGGTGTTTTCGGATTTCCCAAAGACATGTGCGCAAAAATTATGCTCTTGACAACAATGGCGTATCTGCAGTCGGACAGCGCTCTGGATAGAGTGATCTTCTGTTTGTACGACGATGAAACCTATACCTGTTTTGAAGATGAACTGCACCGATTGACAACTGACTGACATTGACACAGTTCCGCAATACTCTTCTAATATCGCTTTTACTGGCAGCAATTGCCGTTTTGTCTGTTCTGCCCCTTCCATTTCATCTAAACAGCGGATTGCCGGCGCCACAAGGTTTCTCCAACCGCATTCAGGATAACGATCCCGCCATGTTCTGCTGGAACCTGTGGTGGGTGAATCAATGGCTTGCCGGAAAAACACCTCTTCTGCAAAGCAATATGATCCACCATCCGTTCGGAATGGCATTGAACCGTCATACTCTGAGTGTTGCCAATGGAATAATCGCAGCGCCGCTCACCCATTTTTACGGCCCTGTACAAGCTTACAATTTGCTGATTATTCTTCATGCTCTGCTGACTTCTTTCGGGATGTATTTCCTGGCACGCGAGTTCAAGGCCGGGAAAAAACTGTCTGTGCTGGCCAGCATGCTGTTTACCTGGTGGCCGGCAAGACTGGTTCATGCCGGTATCCACCTGAATCTTGCCTCCACCGGATGGATGCTGTTTGCTCTGATTTGCCTGATACGCTGCTGTAAACAGAAACAAATACGCTGGATTGCCGCATCAGCATTCTTTATTGCGTTGACTGGAGGCAGTTCATGGCATCTGCTACAGCAACTTGGCATGGCGCTGCCGTTTATCCTGCTGGCTATAACCAAAAACAGTTTTACCAGATGCCTCTTCCACGTGTTTGTTGCTTTCGCCACTGGTGTAATATTGCTGCTACCCCTGATCGTTCCTCTAATCCAAACCGATCCTGATATTCCACCAGTTGCCATTGAAGAAAGCCGTCGATACAGTATCCAACCCGCAAGCCTTTTCATCCCTTCGGCAGGCAATCCGATATTCCACAACGCCGTTCAAAATCATTATTCACGTTTGCCGGGCAATGTAATTGAGAACACCGGATTCATTGGTTTCACTGTGTTGCTGCTGATTATTGCCGGAGTAGTTTACAGTCCGGTCCGCAACAAAATATTAATCGGAGCCGGTTTGCTGTTTGTGCTGCTGTCTTTGGGGCCTGACCTTCAGTTGTTTTCATGGCGTATCCCCTTGCCTTTCACATTTCTGGCCCGCATTCCAATACCTGGTTTTTCACGAACTCCCGGGCGATTCATGATCGCGGCGGGGCTGTTACTGTCTGTTTCATGTGCCCTTACGCTTGAGCACAAGCGATTTAGCGCTAAGAAAATCTTGTGGGTTCTATTTGTTTTACCACTTGTTGAGTTTCTTCCCGGCAGTTTACAAATCGTCAAAATCGGGAGTTTGTCAGAATGTGATTATATTGCCTCCCGGGAATCTTCGGGTGTTCTGATTGTGCCTAATGACTGGTCCAACCAGTATCACATGCTGGCTCAGACACACCATCAACAGCCGATTGCCACCGGTTTTGCAGCCCGGCTTCCGATGACTGTGTTTCAACGGATCGATGGCATTCCCGGTCTGCAGGGACTGTCAAATCCTGAAACCGCATGGTTAACAATACAGGCGCTCACACCACTCGACTGGGTCAGAATTCGTAATCTGCTAAACATCGATACAGTAGTGTTTTACAGCCGTTTTTGTTCTCCTCCCCCAACTGACACAATTAAACATCTGGCACACCTGAATCCTGTACCGGTTTTTCCTGATATCACTACCGATCATCCGGATCTGATTATTGACCTGACCCGGTTTGATATCTATTTGCCTGAACCCGAGCTATTTCCACTTGACCGCTGGTCGGGGCCTGAGAACTGGGGAATAGGTATGAACACGGTATATTGGGGTCTTTATCCTTCTGCCCGGCTTCGGCTGCTCCATACCGGCAACCCAATACAGATATCATTTAAATCGCTTGCCTCCCGGCAATCTGACGATGTTCCTGTCACAACACGGATACGACTTGATGATACCGATTTATATACGTTCACATCCGTTCCGCAAGACGGCTGGGTTCCAGTCACTTTTAATCTTGATCCCGAAGACATATCGGCATCATTCGGCTCTTCAGGCTCGACCCCATATATTGATCTGTGGTTTGATTTCAGTTCAGGCACTGCCCCCTCACAACTGGAAAACACAACCGGAGTTGCATCGGACGACATGCGATTGCTGTCATTGGCTATTCGGGAGTTAACGGTTGATTTATGGTTAGAAATCATTAATCAATAGCCTTGTAATGCTGGACATTCCCTGATGAATGATGAATATTGATAATCGGATTTTGTGTGTATGAGGATGGCGGGAGGGGTTCGGGATGAATTTAAAACACACGATCAAGCAAAAACAAAAAGAGCGTCGCCGCATAGACTATTCAAGCAAGTTTAAGCTCTGGGGTTCCATGATCATACAGGGCATTGCAGCAGGCGGTATGGCGTTGCTGTTTTTGTTTCTTATACGCATTCTTTACAGAAACACATATCTGGTTTTTGCGGAGCGATCATTGTCATTTTTTATGATCGCTTCTTTCATTCTGATATCAGTAACCTCTTTACTCAGTGGATTGTTGTTGCATTTTGTCAGTCCAAGCGCTGGCGGCAGCGGAATTCCCGAAATAAAGATTTCCTATTGGAGAACCCGGGGGCTTATTCGACCAAAAAATGTTCTTGTCAAATTGCTGGCTGGTGTTCTGAGTATTGGTGGGGGCCAGAGTCTGGGTCGTGAAGGGCCTTCCATTTATCTTGGTGGAGGAATCGCTTCGTATTTGAGCGGGTTCTCACGCAAACGTAAACGCGATCGTCGCCAGGCATTACTGTCCGGCTCAGCCGCCGGACTGGCTGCCGCATTTAATACGCCCCTGGCTGGCGTTGCTTTTGTTCTGGAAGAAATTACCGGCGAAATCAGCAACAAGGTTCTTGGTGTTGCGGCATTTACATCACTGGTTGCTACCTTTCTTGTACATATGATTATCGGCTCACATCCGGCATTTGCACACTTGAATATAGAAAGTATTCGCTGGGTTCCGTACATCGGCATACCCTTTGTTGCAATTGTAACAGCGTTCATTGGTGTTTTTTTTCACAGGTCCGTAATCAGCTTGCGCCGTAACATGAAACAAAACAAACTCGTGCCGGGCTGGCTGAGCCCTCTGTTTGGAGGTCTTGTGACCTGGGTATTGGGATGCACGGTATTTATCTGGACCGGTCGATTGGGTATTTTTTCAATGGGAACATTTGATCTGGATCAGATGCTTTCCAATAAAATTGACTGGCGTGTTGCCGGTGTTCTGGCCGGTGTCAAAATTCTTGCGACAATCGCCTGTTATGCTCTGGGCGGATGCGGCGGAATATTTGCACCAGCGCTTTTTTTCGGCGGAATGACCGGATATTTTTCTGCGGGTTTGCTGAATCTTTTTATACCATTAACGCCATCTGATTATGTTATTCTGGGACTAGTTGGAATGACCAGTTGTCTGGGTGCGATAATACGAGCGCCTCTGACTTCATTTCTGATTATTTTCGAAATGACTCACCATTTTTCACTGATACCGGCATTGTTTCTTGGCACTCTGGTCAGTCAGTTCGTTGCCCGTCTCTTTGGAGAATACGGTTTCTATCAGGAGCTTCTGGTTCAGGATGGATACGAAAAACGCTTTGTCAAACCGATCATCGGTCTGAAAAGCTGGTATAATCTTTCCATCATGGAAATCATTAATTCCGACCCGATTGTTATTGAAACAATGAGCAAGAAGGAAGTTGCATATCTGCTGAAACAATCTTCACATCATGATTTTCCTGTCGTAATACACGGACGATATGTGGGAGTCGTTAACAGAGAACAGATGCAACGATATCTGGATCATGATGAAAAACTCACTCCTGAACCCTTTGTCACCTGTTCAGAAGATCAACTCATAAAGGAAATCAGCAAAATATTTGCCACTTCATCACAGACACTGGTTCCGGTAATCAAAAAAGAAACCGGAAAACTGGTCGGTATCGTTACCCTGAATGATCTGCTTCGGGCTGAGGCTGTTCGTGCCCGATAGACTTTGTTCCGAATACAGCCAGCACATCACCCTGGTCCTGATTATTCAGAATATCAACAAATCGATTATTGAATCCGCATGATTTCCAGT
>PWNJ01000077.1 GCA_003558985.1 candidate division CSSED10-310 bacterium | reverse complement strand
TGACCGTTCGGAGAAATCACCAGTGTCGCATCCCCCTGGCGCACGTCCAGAAAAATCACTTCCAGTTCCTTGATCAGCTCTTCCGTCCGATACAGCGGTTCACGTGCCGACGTATCGCCGGCGGGAGTCAAATGCCAGACAAGACCCCATGCGGCCGCCGCTACCAGCAGCACAAGAACGATCGTCAGCCATTCAACCGGAAACCGGCCGCGACGAATCGGCACTATTGTTACATCGTTGTGGTGATGTTGACCGTTTTCATTCTGCACAGATATGATCCTTCATCCTTTCAAGTGTCACCGGGCCAATCCCGCGCACTCTGATCAAATCGTTTGCGTCGCTGAACGGACCGTTCACCGTTCTGTCCTCAATAATGCGTTCAGCGATTCTGGGGCCGACACGCGGCAACGTCTGAAGCTCTTCCGCAGACGCAGTATTGATATTGATGCGTCCCGGCCCGCACGGCGCTGTTTCTATTGTAACGGTTTCGGCCGGTCTTTGCCTGGCTTCCGCCTCCGAACGCAATTCTGACAGCAATTCCGGAGCAATCGTTTCCGGCTCACCGGGATACCCCTGATCACCGAACCGTTCAATGGTGCGGGGACCGATTCCGCGAACATTCTGCAAGTCCGCCACTCGCCGAAATGGCCCCTGAACGCTTCGATATTCAAGAATACGCAACGCCGTGGCCGGGCCGACTCCGGGCAACCGGCTCAGCTCCTCAACACTTGAACTGTTGATGTTCACCTTGATACGGCCGTCGGAGGTAAATAACTGCACCTCATTCCCGAACATATCCTGCACCACATACTGTTTGACTATCGGTGTGTATTCATAACCGGCCGATACCCGCTCAGTTTGAGGCGTTCTGTTGTCAACCAGCGCTGTTGACGGCTGAGTTGCCAGCGTCCACAACGCCGCCATGACTGCGATACTGCCCGCGGCCAGCAAAAACAGTTGCAGTCGAGTAAATTTCATTGCTGCTCCTCTTTCCCGGCGCGGCCATGAAAACCGCGTATCGTTATGTCAGAGCCGTCTGATACGATCGTCAACGCTCCATCCTGACGCGTATCGAAAAAATCAAGGCCGATACTGCGAATCATCTGGCGTGTTCCGGCAATATTGCGCTGAGCCCAGCGCGACGGAAGCGATGCGACGATGGCGGTATCAGCCAGCGCCGTCCATTCATGGTTCAGCGCATGATCAGCGCCGTTCGCGGCAAGCTGAATCACCTGAAATGGCGGCGGATGACGCTCAAGCATATCGGACTGGACGGATCGGCCGGCATCATAGTTCAGCAGAATACCGGTGTCGGCATATTGCATGTGGAGCACAATGCAGTTGGAGCGGACGCTGTACTGGCCGGTATACCGTTCGGCCGGCGGATTGAGCACAGTGATGGCAAAGGTTTTATCGGAGCCGGTGACCGGATCGCGAATGGTTTCGGATACAATGATGTCGCCGGCGCGGACGCGAGTGAGCGGAATATGTTTGGCTTCGGCAACAGAAAAAACATCGCGCAGAGCCCAGGCAGTCAGTTCACTGCGGCGTCGCTGGTTACCCCGAAACAGAGCTGGATCGTCCAGGTTCAGCAGAATATCTTCCGGGCTCCAGTCCGGGGACAGGGTATCGAATGGCAGAGCGTGATAGATGTCGCGAACGGTAAACCACTGGTTTTCAAGCACGTCCGGGACCGCTCCAATAGCGCGGCCGTCGGCTCCGGACAGAATAATGCCGTCCAGATGACGCGAGTTCAACTCCAGCAGCGCAGGAAGCGTTACGCGAGAGCCGATATTGATCGGGACAGGTTCGTTTCGGCGAATATCGTATTTCGGACCGCCGTCAACAAGATAGTTTTTACCACCGGGAGTCCGGATATGAATCGCGTTGCCTCCACCCGAAAAGAACACCACCGGATCCAGAACCGTGACGGTCAGACGGGGAGTGCGCCGATGCAGCGCGATACCTGTGTGGCCGACCGGTATGCCGATCAGAAGCAGCAGAAGCGCCAGGCGCGCCAGTATCGGCGGGGAGCGCCAGTGTGTCAGAACATAACGGATTTGCGGGCCGATGCGTGTGTTGAACCAGGGCCACGCTGCAAACAGAAGCAGCGCGCAGTAATATGCGATCAGAACAGCCGGATTCGGGGACGATACGTCAGGATACGGAAACCGCGTGCCGAAAAAATCGGCAGTGGTCAGAAACAGCCGTATAAACAACCAGTTAGCAGCGTTCAGAGCCAGTGCCGGATAGATGCCGACGATTGGAATAGAACCCAGAATACCGGCAAAAAATCCAAGTTGCACGATGATACCGATCAGCGGAATGGCGATGAAATTGGCCAGAGGCGCTGCGACCGAGATTTTATTGAAGAAAAAAGCCGTCAGTGGCAGCATACCGAACTGAATACCGATCTGCGCGGCGAAAAACGTTGAAAACCAGGTTGGCAGCCGCCGGAACTCAAAAAACGGCGGCAGATAGCGATCCGCAACAGCTCCGGCAACAAGCAGCAGCGGCCATGCTATCAGCAAATGACGAATATCGGCCGGGCGCACCGGCAGAACAAGCAGAGTGGCCAGAATGATGATGGCTCCAAAAAAAAGAAAAACGCGGAAAAAACCGCGTAAAAAGACTGTGCAAAACTGAAACACCGGTCGCGTCATCAACGCCAGTGACAGAACTGCGCTGAATGAAAACAGGAAAGCCGCCTCGCTGATAAGCAGAGGATTTCGCAGCAGGATATATATTGCCGCGACCGATATACCCAGCAGAAACGACCGGTCAAGTTTGATACCGCGAAAATAGAAAAACAGCAGAGTGACTCCGTTCATAATGGCGGCACGGACAGTTGACGGGCGGGCGCCGGTGATCAGCGTGAACAGCAGCAGAGCGGCAATAATGATTATAAATGACGACATCCGCGGGACGCGCAGGATTTTGAACATTCCCATGAAAAACAGGGTGATGATGGTGACATGCAGGCCGGATACTGCCAGGACGTGAGCGACTCCGGCGGCGCGGAATGTTTCGCGGACGTCGCCGGACAGGCCGGAACGGAGGCCAAGCAGGACGCCTCCCAGAAACGTTGATTCGGGATATGGAAGTGTTTGCCGAATGATTGTCAGCAGACGGTGTTTGACGGCTTCGGAGACGCGAATAAGCGGGTTGCCGGCGCCTGTTGCGCGGTGGTTGATCTGCTCCGGTCGGCGCACGTTGAGTGTCGCGTAATATCCCTGATTGTTCAGGAAACGCTGCATATTGAATGCGCCGGGGTTGGCAGGGGGGTCCGGCGCTTGCAACTGAACGCCGGTGAATTCGATTCGGTCGCCGTAGCCGATGGCGTGATAGATGTCTCCGACAGATGGATACAGGCGGACATAGACATTGCCGCGGCGAACGGTCACTGGTAGCCCGTCGCTGTCATGCAGACGAATCACTTTCAGCGGCACGATCGTGTAGGTTTCGCGTATGTCAGGTGGTTGAAAAACAGCGCCTTCCAGCGTGATGCCGGTATCGTCCTGCAGGCGTGATACGGCCAGACTCAGGTGGCCCGGAGTATCGGTCTGCTGATGCCAGGTCGTGTTTGCGATACCGATCAGCGCCAACGACGCAAACACGAACAACCGGAACGGTTTGCGGGCGCTCAGCAGTATTATGGACAGAACGGCCAGAATTAATCCGATTGTCAGAAACCATGGAATGAATGCGGCCGGAAACGCATGCATGCGGGCGTACAGAATACCGCTGACAAGACCTGCGCCGGCGGTGATAATCCATTGATTCATCATCAGAAATCGATGTCCCTGTCCGGAAACTCATCGGGTAAAGGATAGAAATCGGTGTCGTCGAGGTGCGTTGTGTCAGGGTCGGAAGCCGGGTCATCAGGCGTGTCCGGGGAGTGTATGGGTGGCGGTGGTTGCGGTGAGCGGGCCGGCAGTGGAGTAGAGGCGGGCGCGGCGGAATCAACTCCGGGATAATAGTCCTGATTGGACAACAGATTGTTTGCGATACGGTATTCTGGATTGGCGATCAGAACGGCAAGACCCAGACCGAATGCGGCGGCGATAATGATCAGTATGCGCAGTTCCTGGTTCATAACAGTTCGATCATCGGCTGAATCCGGTATCAGGACACGATATGATCCAGCAGAAGCGGCGCTGAATCGGGTTTGTTTTGGCCGATTTCAAACGCGGATTGAATGGTTTCGAACAGTGATTGTTCCGGTGGTTTTGCATAGTAGATACGGATCAGATCCTGTCCGGATGATATCGAATCGCCGGTTTTGACCAGCAGTTCAAGGCCGACTTCCGGATTGACGTCGTCTTCCTTGCGGGAGCGGCCTGCGCCGAGTTCGACGGCGGCAAGTCCCAGTGTCATCGGATTGATGCCCTGAATATATCCGGTTTTTTTTGCTGACAGAGTGATGGTGCGGGTGCTGACCGGTAAGGAATACGGTGGAGTGACCGATGACGGATCTCCACCCTGGGCTTCGACCATTTTAAGAAACACATCCATGGCGGCGCCGGACTCCAGTTTATCGGTCAGCATGGAGCGGGCGGATTCGGTTGAATCGGCGGCTTCGGCCATGACCAGCATATCGGCGGCCAGAGTCAGAGTCAGTTCACGCAGATCATCCGGGCCGCGGCCTTGAAGAAGTTCTGCGGATTCAATAATTTCAAGACTGTTGCCGATCATACAGCCCAGCGGTTGCGTGTGCATATCCGTCAGACGTGCCTGAACAGTGCGGCCGTGAGCTGTACCGATGGCCACCATGGCGCGAGCCAGTTTGCGCGCGTCATCAGCGGTTTTCATAAACGCGCCGCGACCGACTTTAACGTCCAGAATAAGGTTTTGCGGGCCGGCAGCAATTTTTTTGGACATAATTGACGCGGCGATCAACGGAATACATTCGACTGTTGCGGTTACATCACGCAATGCATACAGTTTTCTGTCTGCCGGAACCATGCGATCGGTTTGTCCGATCATGGCGGCTCCGACCGTGTTCAGAACATTCAGAAATTGTTTCCGGTCAAGTTGTGTAGTGAAACCTGGAATGCTTTCAAGTTTGTCCAGTGTTCCGCCGGTATGGCCCAGACCCCGGCCGGACATCATCGGCACCTTGACGCCGCAGGATGCGACCAGCGGCGCGAGCGGAATGCTGATTTTGTCGCCGACACCGCCGGTGGAATGTTTGTCGGCGGTTGAACCGTTAAAATCGGAGGGTTCGAACCGGTCGCCCGAATCCATCATGGCCTGGGTCAGAGCGGCTGTTTCGGTGTCGGTCATACCTTTGAAATATACTGCCATTAGAAATGCTGCCGCCTGATAATCCGGAATTTTGTCGTGGACATACGCATCGATAAAATCGTTAATGATTTCAGGTGGCAATTCTTCGCCATCGCGTTTTTTCTGAATAACAACCGGCGTCAGCATTGTATCAGCCCTTCACTATCGCAACGGATGCGCTGGCTCCAAGGCGAGTTGCGCCGGCATCAATCATGGCGCGGGCTGTGGCAGCATCACGGATACCTCCGGATGCTTTAATTCCCATATTTGGTCCGACAATACGACGCATCAGTTTGATATCCTCAACCGTTGCGCCGGCCGGTCCGAAACCGGTGCTGGTTTTAACAAACGCTGCTCCGGCGGCTTTGGCCAGAACACAGGCGGTGATTTTCTGGTCTTCGGTCAGCAGAGCTGTTTCCAGTATCACCTTGACCGGATAATTCTGAGCTGCCCGGACAACCGCTTCGATATCACGAAACACTCGTTGATAATCGCCGTTTTTCAATGCGCCGACATTGATAACCATATCAATTTCGCGCGCGCCCTGAGCCACCACATCACGAGTTTCGGCGGCTTTTATTTCAGATGAATTGGCTCCCAACGGAAATCCAACGACAGCCGCAACTGGAATACCGGAATCCGCCATGTTTTTGACCGCTTGAGCCACATAAACCGGATTGACGCAAACGGACGCGAAATTGTGTTGAACGGCTTCGCGGCACAGCGCATCAATTGCTTCGGCGGTTGCGTCGGGTTTCAGCAGGGTATGATCAATATACGATGCCAGACTCACCGGAGAATTTTGTTTTTTGGTGGACGATATTTTTTTTGCCATAAGAGCCTCCCTGACATGAATTGTAGCACAGATCGGGTTGAAGATTAAAGGTTTATGAGGGTCGGGGCTTAGGGCGTAGGGCGGAGGGCTGAGGGCGTAAGAGGTAGAAGGTTGAGGGTAAGAGGGTAGAAGGGGTGCCGTCTGTTGATTTGTGATTGTTTGTAATGGAACCCGGATGCGAATGTAGAGACGCCCGGCCGGGCGTCTCAAAGATTGCAATGTTGCACATCACCTTTCCCCAACCCCTTGACCTTGAACCTTGAACCGACCCGTAGGGGCGCGGTTTCCGCGCCCTCAAGAGGACGCATGAACTATGGTTTAAACCATTGTTATAAAAAGATTTTTGCCGACCAGAGAGGGCGCCGGCAAGCGAGCGCCCCTCCATTGATTTTCAAACCATGCCTGACCGTGCATTCTCCCTTTCCCCCCATCGGCCGCAGGTCGCGCCGCTCAGGGTGACTGAATACAATTTTCGCGATCTGGAAAAATGCGAATGAAATCCCGAATATTGAAGGTCAGAAGCATATCAGCATTGAATCGTTCAAAACCAATCCCGATTAAAACATCGAATATGACACCACCAGTCAACCCACGTTCGCCGGCCAAACGTATCGCCTGGCAGTAATCATCAGAAGTCAGTTCAATTATATTAAAGCGGGACAACAGATTTTTGGAAATCATCTGATTCGCCGCAGACGGAGAAATTCGGGGCAAAACAGGGATCGTTGTTAACACTGAGTAAACTTCAGCTATTGAGTGACTCGATAACCCTGCAACGACATTCTTGCGAAGTATTTTTCTGATCCATGGAAGTGTGCGTTGATGATTGGGATGTTCTTCAACAAAAGCTGGAATCAGAAACGATGTATCAACAAAAACTCTCATGGAGACAGTTCACTGAGATATCGATTTCTCTCGGCCCTGGTCTTTTCAATACAATCGGAAATATCGCCGTTTATTTTACCTGACACTGTCAGCCACCCATTGACATTGTTTATTTGAGGTTCACTGCTGACTGGCGTGATGTGAATTTCA
>PWNJ01000041.1 GCA_003558985.1 candidate division CSSED10-310 bacterium | reverse complement strand
ATCCTTTCCTGATTTTGCAGTGAATATACTCCGAAAGTCCGACGGCACTTCTCAACAATCTCATGCGCTTTCTCCGGTGTAACTAATGTAAAAACCTGATCATTCACCAACATCGCCGGACCCTGATCACACATACCCAAACAATTTGTATACTCCAATGAAAACTTTCCGTCGGGCGTTGTTTCACCAAATTTGATACCCAGTTCGTTTTCAAGCTGACGCGCTACTCGATCTTTGCCGGGCATCGCACATGATATTGTTCGGCATAAACGAATAATAAAACGTCCCTTTGGATCTGAGTTTAAAAAACTGTAAAAAGAAATTACACTATAAACTTCAACAGGATGTATATCCAGAATGTCAGCAATTATCTGCATGGCAAAACTGGATATGCATTGATACTTTTTCTGCACTTTTTGAAGCAAGGGCATTAATGAACTGCGTTCGCGACCCAGCTCATCCGCCCAGTCAGTAATATTCTGACGTAAACGTTCATTTTCTGTCACTAACATCGCACTTCTCCATTCCTACTTTGAAAGCAACTCGTTGACTACTGTTATCAGCCGTTTCGGCTCCAAAGGTTTCTCCTCAAAGGCATCAACCGGAACAATGTCATTGTCACGACCATACTCAAATCCGGTTGCCTTGGCAATACTGGTCAACATTAAAATGGGTGCGCTGAAGTTCTTGCGACGCAGCTCCTGGGCCATCGCAATACCATCATCCGGCTGCTCCATCATAACGTCAAGAATAAGCAGATCAGGTGTTGATTTTGATAAAAGTTCCATGCCTTCATCACGATTGTAAGCGGGTGTTACCGTATGACCCTCGCTCTCAAGAACCAAAGTACATGCCTCAACAACATCCGGATCATCATCGACAATAAATATATTTGCCACTTTTAAATCCTCCAGTTAAAGGTTGTTATGATTTCTATAAAACAAAAACGATTTCATGCGAAATCAACGCGAAGTTTACGAACCACCTGACACAATGTCAAGATTATTGCTGATAAATCAAATGATTGAGTATCCGATCAATATAAGCACATTAAAAATTGAATAAAACTGGTGTTTCGGCATCAAATTTGCTTGGAATTAGTGAACGATTTTTTGGGGGTTTCCTGAAACATCAATAGAATTTTTTGAACGTATTTATGGAGGTAAAAAATGATTCGAAAACTAAAAATACCTTTCGTGATATCCATTGGTATTACTGTGTTGTTTATTCTTGCTTTGCCGGCTTACTCGGCAATTTATGGCCTGGTAACAGGCAAGGTTGTTGATGGCAATGGTGATCCGGTTTCCGGTGTCACAGTCAGAATTATCAGCGATGAAGGAAGAAATCCGGACCGTGAGGCGACATCCAACAGGCGTGGAGTATACAGAATAACTAATGTGAATACTGGTAATTATGAAATTGCGGCAGAAAAAGACGGGTATATTCACAGGAATCAGATCAGTTTCAGAGTATCTGCATCCAGTAGAATCAATCTTGATGTTTACATGGATACTGTTCCATCCTATGATGATGCAGACGAATCCGTTGAATACAGTCGGGATGAATAGAAATTTTGTTTATGTCGTAGAAGCATGCGATCATCGATTCATGCGCAGGGTGCGGGGCCATAAGCGCTGAAGAAGAAGTAGGGTTATCGGGGTTGCCGTCCCGCACAAGCGCCGTCATAGACATATGTTGCCGGGCCAATCATATGTATGGAACCGGTGTTGTCCTGATAAAAATCCAGAGCGCCTCCGGTCATTCGGACTGAACATTTATCAGCAGTCAGATTGCGTCGACGGCAGGCGGCAAATGCCGCAGCCGCGCCAGTTCCGCAGGCCCCGGTGAATCCCGAACCCCGTTCCCAGACACTCAGTCGGATCAACCCGGGATTTTCCACCATGCAAAAACCCACATTGATGTTTTCCGGAAAGAGCGGGTGCTTTTCAAACATCGGGCCGAACTGAATAACGTCAGCGTGAGTGTAATCTTCCCAGAACAATATGCAATGTGGGTTTCCTACGCTCACGCAGGCTGCGTCAACGGCCATGTCAGTACCGGGGATAACAATCGATAAGGAGTCGCAAGGGCCCTGGCCGATCATTGGTAAAACACTGCGTTCAAACAATGCTTTACCAATTTCAACGCGAACTTTTTTATATTCTGTGTCTTCTTTGTCAAGATACACTTTGACAGGCCTGTTTTTTGTTTCTATACAAAACGAGTCGTCAAGACAATATTCGCGTTCGCGACATATTCGTGCCAGACATCGAAGGGCATTTCCGCAGTTCTCCGCTTCGGTACCGTCGGCGTTAAAAATTCGCATCGTGATGACTGCGTTTTCAGATGGAAGAATGATAACGATTCCATCGGCTCCGGGACCGAGTCGGCGATGACTCATGTCTTTCGCCAATGATTTGAAATTCAGTGTTTTATATTGGGGATATTCCAATGTATCAATGAAAAGATAATCATTACCAAGGCCATGATATTTGGAAAAATGGATTTTCATAATAGTATTCCAACTTAGTGAATTTGATAATTTGGCGCTTCTTTTGTGATGATCACACTGTGCGGATGGCCTTCCCGGCTTCCGGCCAGAGTAATTTTTACGAACTGTGCCCGGGTTCGAAATGACTGTAAATCAGGGCACCCGCAATATCCCATTCCCGATCGAAGTCCTCCAGTGAGCTGATGAACTGTTGCGGACAGGGATCCTTTGTACGGAACGCGACCCTCAATACCTTCAGGCACAAGTTTCCGCGATTCGGTTTCGTCCTGGAAATAGCGATCGGATGAGCCTTCTTTCATTGCTCCAATAGAACCCATGCCGCGATATACCTTAAAAGATCGGCCCTGATAAATAACCATTTCACCGGGAGATTCGTCAGTTCCTGCCAACAATGATCCAAGCATAACAGCATGCGCTCCCGCTGCCAGAGCTTTGGAAACATCACCGGAATACCGAATACCTCCATCAGCCACAACGGTGCGGCCGGATTCAGCAACGGCGTTAATGGCGCTGAATATCGCCGAAAGTTGCGGTACGCCGACGCCGGATACAACCCGGGTTGTGCAGATTGAACCCGGTCCCACACCGACTTTAATTATGTCAGCGCCTGAATTCACCAGCGCCAGAGCGCCCTCGCGAGTTGCAACATTGCCAGCCATTAAGGCCGTATCCGGATACGTTGATTTTATTGTTTCGACAGCTTTCAGAACATGGCGTGAGTGGCCGTGTGCTGTATCTACAGCGATTATGTCTACTTTTGCTTCTTTCAGGGCTGCGATGCGATCATTCATATCCTTTCCGATACCAACAGCAGCGCCAACACGCAACCGACCGTAATTATCCTTGCAGGCGTTGGGATACTTTTCGCGTTTTTTTATGTCTTTAACTGTTATCAAACCCCGCAATGTATAGGATTCATCAACAACCAGAAGTTTTTCAATGCGGTTGGCGTGCAAAATACGTTTTGCATCTTCCATAGAAATGCCTTCATGAGCCGTGATCAGACCTTCCGATGTCATCATCTGGCTGACAGGACGGTCCAGTTCAGTTGTAAAACGAAGATCACGATTCGTTAAAATACCTACCAGACGACCATTTTCTGTTATCGGTATTCCTGATATCCGGTAATGAGACATCATCTCAAGCGCCTTTCGCACACTGTCATCCGGCGACATGGTGATCGGATCAACGATCATACCGCTTTCGGAACGCTTTACTTTATCCACTTCAATTGCCTGGCGTTCAACCGGCATATTCTTGTGAATAACCCCGATACCGCCTTCCTGTGCCAGCGCGATGGCCATTGCAGACTCGGTTACAGTGTCCATTGCGGCTGACATTATTGGAATATTCATGTGTATATCAGGCGACAGACGCGTCGCTATTGATATATCACTCGGCAATATGTCCGATTCGGCCGGAAGCAGATATACATCATCAAAAGTAAGTCCTTCAAATACAATTTTTTGTTCGGGTGTAAGCATGTAAAACCTCCGGAATAAGTAACCATTCATGCTTCCAAGCTATCGAACTCCAGTGTTCCTGTCAACGGCAATCGTACCGGAATAATAAGTTAAAGGCCAAACCGGATCACCCCGTTTCAGGACTTCAAAATCTTGATTATTGATACTGCCAACCTGTCAATTATCTTGACAAACTCTTATAAAAAATAGTATAAATGAACTGATTGGGTTTTAAAATAAGGCAATGAATTTTGCCGGGAGGTTAAAAGCAATGAATATTCGTAGTGTGTTAATGGTTTTCGGTGTTATTGTTTTGGCACTGCCTTTTGTGTATGCCGATCCGACACCTACGCCAGTTCCAAGAGGCATTGACATTGAAAAGACATTCACGCAATCAGGTGATGAACTTTGTCCGGGGGACATAATTGATGTACGTCTGCGGTTGACCGGAGTGGGTGAAGTTGAGATTATCCGGGAACCGTTGAATGTGGTCGTCCTGGTTGACAAAAGCCATTCGATGGGTTTTGACGGCTGGTTAGGCTGGAATCCTGACCTGGAACCACCCTATGGAACCGGCCCGGATTATCCTGTGCCAACGCCGATACCCGCATGGTGGGGTCCTGGAGGAAATTCACCGTATGTCGAAACAATATGGGCGGCCTGGAAGTTTTTCGAATATCTTATTGAACATCCGCCGACTGATCCGAACGATCAGGATATAGCCGGACTGGTTTACTATGGATGCTCACATTCAATTCATCCGGATGTGCCAGAGTATTTTCAGGTTCCGGGTGATATTCCAATTTTGACTCCAACGCCGGTTGTTCAAAACCCGGACTATCAACATCCGGATAACAAGCAATTTTGGTGGTTCGAGCATCTCGCCGAAGAACCGATGGGCGGAAATACGGCAATGGGTCCGGCGATGCAGGTCGCCCGGGATATTCTGGGCGCTATGAGCGCTCAAAATCCTGACAGCAGAAATGTGATGGTTCTAATGACAGACGGTCAACCGAACCATTATTATACTCCCGCTCCTGGTGAAGAGCCTCCCTGGCCAATATCGGGTAGCAATGTGAACCGGGCAACCACTCATGCCCGGGAAATTGCCCGTCGAAGTACGCTGGCTGAACCATTAGATCAGGGTGGCAACAGAGTATACCCTCAGGTTTGGGATACAACCATTCATTCATTGGGACTTGGCAACCTTGTCAACAATGCTCTGATGCAGGAGTTAGTTGATCCATGGAATCCCAATTATTGGGGAGGTATGGCACGGCCTGCAGGGTCGCACCGGGGAGTATATACGTATGTTCAAACCGGAAGCGAGATTGAAGAAGCATTTATCCAGATTGCTCAGGCGATCACGTCCGATGTTGCCGGAGAAGACATTGCCGTGACTGAAGTTATACCCAGTATTATGGGAGGTGGCTCAATATGTCCAGGAGGTGAGGTTTTGATTACGGAAGTTATTCCGGGTTCCTTTAATCCTCCGCCTTCAGAAATTATACCTCCAGGGGATATTAATGAGACGTATCAGTACAAATGGAATTTTGATGAAATCTATATTGATCAGATTATAGATATCACATTTCAGGTAAGAATACTTTCTGAGGATGAGTGGCCAGAGGGAGTTGATTATTTCGATGAGCATTTCATTGAATGCCCCGGCTCGATTTTGGAATACAGGCCACCCGGTTCGATGAGCACATCACAGCAATCAATAGATGACCCCATGTTTGAATTTGATCTGTGTATTACTCCAACGCCGACATGTGTCCCCGAAGTCGTGTTTTTTGATGATTTTGAAGAAGGTGACTTTGAGAAATGGGATATGGCATTTCCGGACAGTGGCATCCGGGTGTATAACAGCGCGACGTACGCATACGACGGTGATTTCTTTGTATTGTTCGGAGGTTGTAGTCACGACGAAGGTCAGCCTCCTTATGAAACATGTGATGAAGAGTCCGTGATGTTTGTGTTTCTGGATTTCAGTGATCCGGTAAGACAGGGTCCGGTTCTGGAAATGTATCTGCGTCATGTCAACTTCGCATTCCCCATGAAGTCAGGAGGCGGCGATCCGACTATCTATGATAGAATTATTATTGATGTTATGGATGAAAATGGACGGCGAACATTCAAAGAAATCAATCATATAAGCCATGGTCAATCTGCCAATGATTATCTTCATATAAGAATGTGTCTTCAACAATTCGCTGGCTCCGAACAGGTTAGAGTCAGATTAACGTCTTATTTCCCCTTTACATTTCCTGACCCGCACCCATGGGGCGGTGAGCCAATGGTGTTCGTTGATGATATTCTGGTGTACGACTACTGTTACGATCCGACACCTACACCCACACCAGCGCCCGCGCCACCACAGCCCATACCGGCTACCGGTCGAGGCGGCATCGGTCTGACACTGATCATTATCGGATTGCTTATTCTTGTGCCAATGCTTAGAAAAGCAGTGTAAGTTTCGAAAACAGACAGGTGAATCGGAGTGATTTTACGAATCACTCCGATTTTTTATATGCTTCAGAACCAGAAGCAAATCGTCACTCCGATTAGGAACTGCATCTGGAGCATGATACAATTCAGCTATTACACGGTGTCCATTTCCTTCCGGTAACAAACGAATAGTCTTGATATAGTTCTCTTGCAGAACATAGCGGTCATACCGTTCTTCTCGTGCCCAGGCCAGACCATCAATGGAAACCATTATGACAATGTAATCAGGCGAAAAACGGTGGAGCGGATCCTGATTCAATACTCTGGGAGCTTCTTCACGTCCCCAGATGGCAATTGGCAATGCCTGGTTTTCCAGTGTCAGCGAATGAGCAATACCTCCCAGAACCGTTGTGCCGGGTCTGAAATACTCTTCACCAAGCTGGCGGCTGGTATTACGCAGAGTCCATGTTCGAGTGGCCCAATCGTGAATATGGAGCCCCCCGTCAATCACACAAAAGATAGCCAAAGCTGCCAGAACCGGCATTGCCTGACGAGTGAAATGAACCTTGCTGAAATACATAACCAAAAATACTGTTACTGAAAGACTACCGGCAGTAATCAAAAATAATGCAAGCCCGGATTCAAATGGCGCTATTCCCGACACATATCCTGTCAAAATGGGCGCTGCCAGAACAACTGTCAGCATAAGGGGAATTAAATAACGAAACACCACAAGCAATTTCAATGGTTT
>PWNJ01000080.1 GCA_003558985.1 candidate division CSSED10-310 bacterium | reverse complement strand
CGCTATTGGCAACCAATCCGATATTGATGGAACCTGGAATATAAGCGGCGCCAAACTCAGCAGAATTGCGTATGTCTACCAGGCGCGTATCCGGATCTTTTCTGAAAGTTTCCACATCCGACAGGTCGAGCTGCTTCAACGGTGGTCGGCCGGCTATAAGATCCGGACCAGATTTATTTTTGTCCACAATACTCATAAAACCCGGTGGACGGATTTCAAATTCGTCTGTCATAATTTTCCGAAATGAGTCAAAATCCAGTCCTTTCAGCAACGGATTCCAGCGCCGTTCATATCCCAGAGTTGACATGGGCTTGGCACTCATGCCTTTTCCGCACAGCGAACCCTTGCCATGTGCAGGATATACTTCAATATAGTCCGGAAACCTTCCCAGTTTTTCATACAGGCTGTGATACAGATTTTTGACCTGTTCTTCCAGCAGGTCGTCACCCGCAAGATCCGGACGCCCGATATCTCCAACAAACAGCAAATCACCGGTACAAATAAACAAAGTTTCTTTTGAACGGGATAGATCGGATACAATTAGTGAAATTGAATTCGGTGTATGCCCCGGTGTTTCAAGAATTTCTATTCGAGCAACTCCGAAAGTAAAAAAATCGTTTTCATGCACCGGCTGGTATTCGAAATCGGCCTGTACAGCCGGATGGAGGCAAATAGTTGCACCGGTTGCGGCTGCCAGATCACGTGCTCCGGAAATATGATCCGCATGAAGATGTGTATCAAAAATGTGGGTTATTTTGACATGATTTCTCCGGGCGGCCTTTAGGTAGCCGTTAATATGTCTTTCCGGGTCAACTACACAGGCAGTGCCTGAACCGGGGCACCCGATTATATATGAATAACATCCAAGTCCTTCTACTTTAAACTGTTCAAAATACATAAAAATATGACTCCTTTCTTAAAGACCTGATGGTAACGAATCATGAGTTGACTCGTCAAAAAAACAGCGGTGTTCAAAGCGTTTTGAACATCAACAAACGTGACAAATCGTCGGGATAACGATATTATCAGTCTCTTTGATTTCAGCGTGAATCCCGACGCTGTCGTCCTTTATTATGGAGAATCCGGCAATTATGAGTCAAGATTATCGAATAAAAGAACATCCGATACTTCCGGTGAACGTGGATGACATCATAGTTTTTTACTGGAACAAACAACCCCTTCGGGCAAAACGGGATGAAATGATATCATCAGCGTTAATCGCCAACGGGTTTCATGTTTTCAGCAGGCATCATCGCGACGGAAGCGCTCAGGGAATATTCTGTGCGAATGGACAGTGTTCAAAATGCATGGTTATTGCTAATGGCGTGCCAGTCAAAAGTTGTATGACACCGGTTCGTGAAAACATGGTCGTTGAAACGGCGGACGGATTACCGGAATTGCCTGAATCTTTTCCGAAAATTACGCTGCATGATATTCCGGAACATGTTTGTGATGTATTAATTATCGGGGGAGGTCCAGCAGGACTTTCAGCCGCTCTGGAACTGGCGCGGTTTGATGTTTCAACACTGATTGTTGATGACAAGCATGTTCCGGGAGGTAAACTGGTATTGCAGACGCATAAATTTTTCGGATCCGTTGAGGATTCACATGCGGGCGCTCGCGGTATCGAAATTGGCGAACTGCTGGCTGAACAGGTTCTGTCTCATGATTGTCTGACTGTTTGGACAGATAGCACAGTTGTTTTTGTATTCAAGGATAAAAAAGTAGGTGTTCTGCGAGAGGGTAGATATCATCTTGTAACTCCACGCATAGTTTTGAATGCTGCTGGTGCTCGTGAAAAATTTCTTCGATTTCACGGCAACACATTACCTGGAGTATACGGTGCAGGAGCGTTTCAGACTCTGGTTAACAGGGATATGGTTCGTTCATCGAATCGATTATTCATTATCGGAGGTGGAAATGTCGGCCTAATTGCGGGGTATCATGCGTTACAGGCCGGAATTGACGTTGTCGGATTGGCAGAAGCATTGGCTCAATGCGGTGGATACAAGGTGCATGCTGATAAATTGAAGCGTCTGGGGGTACCCATATATACACGGCATACCATTTTGTCTGCCAATGGTGAAGAACGTGTCGAGTCCGTGACTATAGCAGAGGTTAACGATCGGTTTGAGCCTGTTGCAGGAAGCGAAAAAACATTCATGTGTGATACTCTTCTGATTGCTGTCGGGCTTGAATCCATTGATGAGTTTACGTCTGAAGCTGAACAGGCCGGCCTTCCGGTTTTTTCTTCCGGGGATGCAAATGAAATAGCCGAGGCTTCATCAGCCATGTTTAATGGGCGGATTGCCGGACTCCGTGTTGCAGCAGCTCTTGGAAAGACAACCGATACTATTCCTGAGGAGTGGTTTGAAAAAGCGGATATTTTGAAAGCTCCGCCCGGTAAAACGGTGACACAAACATTTTCGCCAAAACGGAATGGAGTATATCCGGTTATTCATTGTCTTCAGGAAATACCCTGCAATCCATGTTCAACAGTTTGTCCGACGCATTCGATTCACCTTGAAGGCGATCCTGTAATGGGTATTCCCGAATATACCGGAACTTGTACCGGATGCGGAAAATGTGTTGCTATATGTCCTGGGTTGGCGATAACTCTGGTGGATTACAGAAAAAACCAGGACGAACCTTTAGTGACCATCCCGTATGAGGTTTCCAATCATCGGGTTAAAAAGGGCGATATAGTTCACTGTGTTGATATAGACGGAAATGCTTTGGCGGATGTGTCTGTTGTTAATGTCAGAACATTAAAAAAAGCCAGAATGCAGTTAATAGTTGTGCAGGTGCCGGCTGAAATAGCGCAGAGAGTGGTATCATTTCGGATTCAGCATGAAGACGTCTCCAAACCCATCGACAAACCGGTAATTCCGGCGGGTAAAAACGATAATCTTATGGTTTGTTTATGCGAACGGGTCACGGCAGGAGATATTCGTGCGCTGGTTAAAAAAGGAATACATGATATCAATATGATTAAAGCTGTCACGCGTGCTGGTATGGGACCATGCGGTTCAAAAAATTGTGACAATCTGATTCGCAGAATTTTTCGTGAGGAGGGAATTCCAATTGAAACTATAGTTCCCGGTACACGGCGCCCGTTGTATGTTGAGACGACTCTGGGAATATTGGGTGGGGCTGAAATGAATAACATAGATAATGAAAAGGAAACCATGCAATGAACGGCAGTTATGACTGCATTATTATCGGCGCTGGATCGGTTGGAGTGCCGGCAGCGATGTCCATGGCGGAAAGCGGCTTGAAAGTGCGTGTGATTGATGAGCTTTACAGTCCCGGCCAGATGAATAACAAAAAAGCCATTGGAGGAATTCGGGCAACCCATTCGGAATACGGTAAAATTCAGATAGGATTGCGAAGTATTCAGATATTTTCAACATGGAAAGAAATGTACGGTGATGATATTGGCTGGCTCAGCAACGGATACAGTTTTCCTGCGTATAACGATGCCGATGAAATAAAACTGAATGATTTGATGATAATCCAGCATAAGTTCGGATTAAACATACGATGGATATCAGCGCAGGAATACAGCGAATTGGTACCGGGTATCAACATGGAAGGTCTTCGGGGTGCGGCATATTCGCCCGAGGACGGAAGTGCATCACCGCTGAAAGCAATCAGTGCGTTTTATTTCCGGAGTCTGGAAATGGGCGCTGAATACGGGTTCGGTGAAACGGTCACGGGTTTTAGGACCCAAGGTGACCGAATAACCCATGTTATTACCAATAAAGGGGTATGGGCGTGTGGTCATGTTGTTAATGCCGCCGGAAACAATGCCCGCGAAATTGGTGCGTTGGCAGACATTGAAATCCCGGTCAAACCCGACAATCATGAAGGCGCTATCACGGAGCCTGTCCAGCGGTTTTTTGGGCCGATGGTGGTGGATATGCGTCCGGCTGATGATTCACTGAACTATTATTTTTATCAAAACGATGAAGGGCAGGTAATTTTTTGCATCACACCCGATCCGCCAATCTATGGTGTTGACAATGATTCAACAAGCTACTTTTTTCCGCAGGTGGCAAAGCGAATGATTCAATTATATCCACGGCTGGCATATTTGAAAGTCCGGCGATCCTGGCGCGGACAGTACCCGAATACTCCGGACGGGTTTCCGGTTGTCGGCAGAACCAGAGACTATCCGAATTTTATTAATCTGGCGGGTATGTGTGGGCAGGGCTTTATGCTGGGGCCGGGTTTTGGTGAACTGGCAACACGGATTGTCAGCGGTGATATGAATGACAATGACGATCAAATTCTGGAACGATTTGACCTGTACCGCGATTTTAGCGGAATGGAGATGTTCAAGTAATGATGGGGGCGACTGGTTGAAAGCCTGAAACTATAAGCTTTCGTGTTAAAACTCCAATCTGTATTCTTGATTTTGAAACTCAATAGCTATAAATCAAAGTACAGGTTAATGAATGTGTTGCACTCAAAGGGGACTCAATATGAAAACAAATCAAATACGATCAATACTTGTCGCAGCAGCAATTGTGATGATTTTTCAGATTATGTGTCTGGCTTCTGCCGAACGGCAATGGATCACGCAACTGAACAATGGCATGCAGGTTGTTATCATTGAAGATCATTCCAGCCCCCTGGCTGCTTCGGTAATAAATATTCGGGCCGGTTCTGCAACCGAAACACTTTCGACCAACGGTTTATCTCATCTTGTCGAACACATGTTGTTCAATGGTACAGTAAACCGGACAGGTGAGGAGTTAAAATCAGAAGTTCCGGGTATGGGTGGCTATATAAATGCTTATACACGAAAAGATTATGTAGCTTATGAAATAGTGATGCCGGCAGAATACTTTGCTAAGGGCCTTGAAATACAGGCGGATCAGATACTTAACTCAATTTTACCTGAGGATGAGTTTCAACGTGAAAAGAAGGTCGTCAGCGAGGAAATAGCACAGGATATTCGGAATGCCAGCGCTGCGGCTAATACAGCAGCAATGGAACTATTGTTTGGACCTGTTGGATATGGCCTGCCGACAATTGGTAATTATGCAACAGTCAATGCTGCTACTCGAGAACAGGCTCTTTCCTTTTACACCAGTCGTTATGTGCCGAATCGCATGACTGCGGTGATTGTCGGCAGTGTGAACCCGCAGGAGATTTTGGTGACGCTTCGTGAATTGTATGAATCGGTTCAGCCGGGAATGGACAGTCCGGGGCAGTTTTCGACGCCCGAATTCCCTCCGGAAGGCCAGCTCAAGATCCTGCACCGGGATGTGAACAGTGATGCGGTCGTGATGGTTCTGCCAGCGCCAGCCATCACTGATTCGTCGTGGTTTCCGTTTCAAATTGCGTTGTATCTGTGGGCGAATGCTCCTGATGGACCATTTCAGGAAAGAATCAGCCCATTGGCTCGCTCTGCAATGGCATATGTGACCCCCCATGATGGATTCAGTCTGGTGACGATAAGTATTCGGCCTTTGGAAACAAATGTCGCACCCACCCCGGAAAAAACTCTGGAAAAAATGAAAAAAGCTCTTCTGGAAAGTATTCAGGAGTTTATATCTGACGGCGCTGATCATCAGCAGGTTTCACGCCGCATTCGTTCAGCAAGGGTGGATCATGAATTTTCGCATGAACGGGCAAATCATTTGGCACGTGACATTGGATCACTGGCCGCACTGGATGCACTGGATAATTACTGGAGTTTTGAAGATCGTATCCGGTCAGTAACACCAGAACAGGTCAACAATGTGTTTTCCGAATGGTTTGCTGATGTGAAACCGGTGGCTGTCCTGATTCTGCCAGATGCTGCCGATGAAGACCTTAAAGAAATACCCCGGGTCGATCAGCCGGTTGTTCGAAAGCTTGAGAATGGATTGACCGTTATCAGTATGTATGATCCTTATGCTGATCTGGCGGCAATTAATCTGTTGATAAGAAATTCCATGTCGGAGTATCCGGGTATTCCCAGAATTGTGGCTGAACTGCTGAATGCTGGCACGAGTTCAATGACACGTGAAGAACTGAATGAGGCTTTGACGGATCTGGGAATTCGCACCAAGCTGGCTGACTGGCCCTGGTTACCATTTGATGATTACTATGATTCGATAGAATACAATTATCTTCAAATGGAATGTCTGTCAGAAGATATTGGAGATGCGATGAGTTTGTTCGGTCAGATGGTATTCGATTCAGTTATTCCGGATGAGGCATGGTCGGATTTGAGCGGTTATATGCGGATGCTGGCGGGTAATGCCGAGAGCAGTGCAGCAAGCCAGTCAGCCCGGTTGTTGTCCCGCATGATGTTTGAGTCTGAATTTCATCAACAATCGCGTCTTCCGTTGATGAAAGATATTCCGAATATTACGTCGGACACATTGCGCCATTATTACCGGCAAGCATATCAGCCGTCTGAAGCAATAGTTTCGGTAGTAGGAAATGTTCGGCCTGAAACAGTGTTGGAGTATGCTGAAAAGTTTCTGACTGGTTATTCGTCGCTGCCCGCTGGTGAACCGCCAAAAGCTTTATTAAATAAACCCCAACGTGGTTTTGTCAGTATGGACGATCCGGTTGCATCGGTTCGGGCAGCTTTGCCGATTGAGATTACTTCTGAAAGCCTTCCGGTATGGTCGGTTATTGCCACTATATTGTCGGATCAGTTGCAGGAGGAGATCAGGTATCGACGGGGGCAGGCCTATCGTTTGGGCGCTGCATTGAACGAAATGCATGGTTTTACGTATCTGGCAATAGGTATTGGGACACGAGGTGAGAATCTTGTTGAAGTTGAGGAGGCAGCTCGGGACATCGTTGATGCAGTTTCAAGCATGACTTTTGACGATACAACGGTTTCTGCAGCAGTGAACAGTTTGCGAGGCCGTGAATTTCGGTATCGTCAGCGTCGGATCAATCGCGCTTACTTTCTGGCATGGCGTCACTGGCTTGGATATGGTATTGGTTATGAACGTTCATGGACAGACCGTATTGGCGAAGTGACAGTTGAAGCTGTTAATGATGCTATGAAATCACTGAAATCCGCTGATCAATGGTTTTGGGCAGTGGCGGGTCAAGAGATTGCCGATAATGACGTTGACGATGCTCCAGCGGGGATGGATACGAGTTATGGGTCTTAATCCTGAAAAGAAGAAAAAACTGAATGAATACCTTGACGATATTTTACCGAATGACTCCAAAGCATCGCATCCTTTCAGCAGGTTTCGTTTAAACGAGATTGTCGTTCATGCCACTTGGGGGCATGGCATCGTCACGGGATTCAAAATTCCTGATTATGATCGTGAGTTGGAAGGTTTGGGGGTTCAGTTCGTTGTTCAGGGTGACATGAAAGAGCACCGGGTGTTTACACCCCGTGAATGTCATGAGTTGTTTGGCAGCGGAATAGAATTCAAGGTGTCACATCATGCTGGCAAAAACCTGGAAGAGATCGTAAAACATACAGATCAGTAAGGTTTAATTGGAACGAAAAGTGTTCCAGACTCTTTACTTGCTTCATCAGGAATGGTAGTTATTGTTTTGTGGCAGATGAAACATGCCAGGTGATGAAACAGGTTTATGTATGATTGATGACTCATCGCTCTTTTCAGCTATTGCTTCCGGGGATATGAAGGCGGCCGAAATTTTTACAAATCGTTTTGCGGCGCCTTTGTTCCGCTATTGCCGTTTAAACTTCACTGATCATTATCGAGCAAGCGAATTTGTTGAGAACATCTTTGCGGTTTGGATCAACCGTTTTCAGCGGTGTGACACCGAATTGCAGGATGTTTGTTTTTTATTCGAAGAAGCGTTTCGATCCAGTTCGGAACATTGGCGGGATATTCGAGGAAAAGGTTTGTCTGGAAAACAAAGACGCATTCTTGAATTGATGGAAAAGTTGCCAATCAAACAAAGACTGGCGATAGACCTTGTTTTGCTTGAAAACCATGACCGTAATGATGTGGCTCGGTGGTTGGACATAGAATCCGGATTCATTGACGCCATTGTTTCCGGTTTTTTGGAAACCTTGTCGAAAGACCCCAAAATAAAGGAGATACTTGAACATGCAGCAGTCCACCAATCCCGGGAAAGACGAAAGGCAGCGGCACAAGGCGGGACGCCGTCATCCGGATACTCAAGACACTCAAAAGGGTTGGAACAAAGGCCGAAGGATAACAGACAGCGCTCTTCCGAAAAATCGAAAAAATTCAAAACTGATCCCATCCGCTCGAAGAACAATACAGAAACCGCAGAAAACTCCGGCAGAGTTTCAACAGGAAAACAGCCGTCACCTGATGAGGAGCGTAAAAAACCTGGGCCCCGGCGCAGACGTGTGGATCCACGTGAAATCAATGTTGATCTCTGACACACCTTTCAAACCATCACCGTCGGTCTGTAACGGTTTTACTGACCTTGTTTCGGACTGGGAAGAGCGAAATACTGAAACACGACCATGCGCGGTTCACCGAAAAAGATGGTATGAAAGAATCTAGACTTTTTCACAGAAAAAAATGGTTATGAATTGTAAAATCACCCCAGACCTGCATATTCCGGAGAAAGCTCCCCGAATTGGTATACAAAGCCTGGATACAGTAACTGATAACACGCGGGTTAAGCTGACAGGAGATCCATTTCACTTTGGTTCATTTGTGCCCGGAGATGAATTTCTTGTTTGCGATTACGATTTTCCTGACGAAATACTGACGCAGGTATCACGTGGTTCGACTACCGGTCCGATCCTGTTTCTGGGTCACCGTTGTACTGAAATTGTAACGTATGAGAGAGATGCCCGCGGTAATCCTTTACAGACAGTCAGACGATTAATTACACCAGGAAACCGATTTGCGAAAATTTTGTTAATCTGTCTTAAAAGGATGAATGGTATGGGATCAGTAGAAGTTGTTAATCTTGAGTTTCCGTTGTTTATTGAACCAGGATTACGATGGCAGGTTGTGCGTTCTTCGGGAAAAACGTCGTCAGAACTCCGGGCAGGCAATGTTGAGCGCATCACCTCGCCGGTTGACCTGTTTTTAGGCAAAGAGTCATTTCGCTGTATTCGTTGGCTCCGTCCCCGTACAACCGGAATGGGATATCGTGAAGCAGAAGAAATTTTTATTGATGTCACCAGTGGGTTAACTGTGTTGATACGAGGTTTTGTTGGAAGTGATTTTCCCAGGCTGGAGCAATTTCAGCGCTCACCTCAACTTGAAATAGCCGGAGAAATTTTTTATTTGCAATATATTCGGCGTATTATTCGATAAGTAGCTGGTGATATTGTACAGGGGTTTTCTGGATCGCTGCCCATTGAACCGGTCAAACTGTGATAAAGATTTTAAATAGTCTGAATACCGCATACTGGATGAAACGTTTCGGGAATACAGAATGCCACCGCGGGTTTCAAGCCCCCGTCCAATAATTCTTCAGATATAAATCCTGCAGTGATTTCTTTGCTGTGAGTGTGGGGTGACAGGATAATGCGAACCGGCTTGGGTTTTGCGGACCGACAAAGCATTTTGTCATGGTTAATGTGCAAATATTGAAATGCAATTCGGCCGGGTTTAACAAGCAAGTAATGGATGTCAACATCCATCGTTTCGCCTGGGTTCTGATAGGTGTATACAAGTTTTGAGTAATTATTATGCTTATGTTTTTCCAAGCGGGCAGATAATGACGGTATAGACAGTTTCCAACAGGAAATACCTTTGGTGCCGATGAACATTGCACCTCGTGAAACAGTGTCGACAGCGATTTGATTAATGGGCAATGACATCTCGGCCGGCTGAAGTGCATTCCAGCAGTTCGGATAATGCGACACATAGATACCGCCATTTTCCGTGGATATCCATATAGATTCAAAATGCAATCCTGAAAGAGTCAGAGATGATATTTTTGATGGGAACTCTGCTATTGGATCATAATCAGAAAAGAGACCAAAATCATGTGAACGTAACAGATTACGCCCGGCGGTTGCATACAACACATCAGGATTGAGTCGGGATCGGTATAATCCTGTGACACGGTGTGAGTCGTTGATATGTGATGATATCCAGGAATCGAGATTGCTATTATAACAGAAAAGGCCTTGCGAGGTGGATATTGCCATGGAGAGTTTGGCGTTGTTTACATCAACCGCAAAGTCATACACTGTTCCAGAAAAGGGTATATCCGGGCAACAAACCGTCCATGCAGAATTGATGGTGTTGGAACAATATTTGTAAAAGCGGATTCTATCCCGTTTAAGATGAGTCAAAACAAATAGCTGACCTGTTTTGTTCGTTCTGACCAAAGTGGCGCGGCTGACTGGAAGATCAAGATCTTCCCAGACAGACTCTGATTTATTTGTTTTGCAAAAAATGCCGCTATATAATCCGGATGTATAAAGATTCTGACCATGCACCAGGACATCCTGAACCAGTTGAAACCCTGGAACAGTGTTCCATGATTTGTCTTGATTACCTATGTATAACTGCTCATTGGCCACAACAGCCAGACAATCAGAAAAACGCTGAATACGTGATATATTGCGCGCATACAACTGTTGATTTGATTCATGCCATTCGCCGTTTTTTTCAATAGCGACACCTCGATCGGCAAAACCGGCTGCAAGCCCTAGTGGTGACGCCGCAAGACAGCGCACATATCGGCGTTGCGGCTCAATATCAATTCGTTTCCAGGCATTTTTACTGTCTGTATACCTGTAAAGACCAGCGCCGTTGCTTCCAAGAATAACTTTGTGATTGCTGGATTCAGCCATACAGGTTATTGATGAGACTGGAAGGTTTTTATCCCGATTAATCCAGATTATTTCGTCGGTAATGTGAGCGTTTGCGGTTCGCCAACTGAACCCCGATCCAGCAGCCCAAAGAAGTTGATTTGTGTGCTGATATATTAGGGTGTGAATGTGACTGAAATACTCGTCACCATCCAATATGGGTTCAAAAGTATAACCTCCGTTTACAGTCATTAAAACACGCGCATTGAAACCATCGGAATCGGCTATAAAAAAGGTTAAAGGATCCACCTCGTCAAATGCGATAGCGGTAACTGCTCTGTCTGACGTCCAATTTTCGAATCGCTGCCATGTAAAGCCGCTGTCGGGTGAGAAAAACAGTCCCTTTTGTAAACCAGCGTAAACCAGCCCGGAATGCAAAGGCTGATGTCGAATGACGTGTATGAAATCATCGGACAACTCACCAAAATCAGTTTTCCAGGTTTTTCCGTTGTCACTACTCCTGGATAAAGAGCCTTCCGAGCTTAAAACCAAAATGGATTGCCGGGTTCCTGTGGTAATTTCGATAGATTGGATGTCCAACATTGGTCGAAAGGGTGGCTCTATACGGTTCCATGGGTTTTCCGGTTTCATAAAGTAGAGTTCACCGGCTGCTGTTCCGCACCACAGACCAGGGTTTTGATCACCCGACCATTTCAGTGCTGAGATGTCGCCGCCTTCAGGACCGAGCAAATCCTCAAAAATACCGTTTATGAAATGAAACTCTGTTTGCTGTGATGACATGTATTCCTCTGCTATAAAAACGCCGATTTTGAAAAACTCAGGTTAGATCTGACGTGCCAGTTCCAAAGTCTATTAAATGCTGATATTCTATGCAACAATGTTTGTTCCAAAATCATTATATTTAAAAACCGCTTGATTATGGATTCAAAACTTTTCTATATTAGGAGCTTAACAGGGAATTATCGAGTAGTAACACCGATTTTCCAGATAAGGCAGACTGATTAATATGAGCGCTTCAACAAAAACAGAAAGGATTGACCTTGTTGTTGGTTTGGAGTTTGATAAGACAACGCATCGGGAACGGTTTTTACTGAATCAGAATCTTGCAAAAATGGAAAAGATTTTATACCCGGACGAGAATCTGGAGTCGCAGGCAAACTCAGAACATCTTTGGCGTGGTGAACGGCGGCGATATCACAGATTGGATATTGAAAAACTGGGTTTAAAAGTGAAAATTGATCTTTCGACACTTCGAGGCGGGTTTTTTGAAAATGTATTGTTGATCAATTTATCTCCAATGGGATGTTGCATCAAAATGCCCTACAACACCGGTATTGAACGGGGCTCAAGAATTCCCCGTGTTATAATTCCATTGCCGGATATAGAGCTTGTTTTGCGGGCCCGAGTGGTTCATCTGGAATAAAGCGGTTGAATGAGCAAGCAACGTTTTCGATTTATTTCTGTAACATTTCGTGTATTAAGTTTTGTTTGTATCATTACTCCTGCAGTTGGTATCAGTATACTTGCATGGATATGGTGCAGGGATTACACTTTACAACAAATTGATCAGCAGCAGAGTGAAATTGCAGTCAGTATTCTGGATATGGTTCGGTCCCGATATGATCTAAATCAGAACTACTTGTATTCCAGGGAGCAGACACTGCGAAGCAATTTGGAGCTTACTGCTGACATTCTGCATCGGACAGCCCGTGAACTGGAACTGGAAACTGCTCGAAGAAATCTGCCATTGCATCGTGCGCAGGCAGTATTTTTGAATATTATCTCGGACATGTCTCAAAAAAATACAAGCAATTTGGCCGTGTTCAGTAGCACAGGAAAAATTGTTTACAGTTCCAGATTGCCAGAAGGGTTTGATATGTCGGAGCATCCCTGGATGCAGAAGATTATTGAAGATGACCGGGGAAGTTTCCAGTTTTCATGGCGATATCCGGGAGAAGCAGAATTAGCCGAACGGTTAATGGTTTTTCGTCTGATACATGGGTGGAACTGGATTATCGGGGTTGAAGGATTGATTGAGACTCCTCTGACAGAGTATTATACTGGTCTTCGATATGAAGGGTTAATTGATTATATCAGCAGCTATCACGCTCCTGCAGGCGGATTTGTAATGATTGTCGATTCAAACACCCGGGATGTTATAGCTCACCCTGAGTTGAAAACGGTATCGCAAGATCGTATTCGGAATGTATTCCATGTTGCCAGCGCGAGACGAGGTTCCATGACATATCAGGATGATGCAGGCAATGTATATCGTGCACATATTGAGATTTTCATGCCCTATCAATGGATAATTGCTGTAATAGCACAGGAAGATCAAATTCTGCATCAGGCACGAAACATTCAGAAAAAGCTGGTTGCCACCAGTATTATACTAGGTTTAGCAATTATGATTATCTTTTACAGAATCCAGCGTGCCATGCTTTACAGTTCGATTTCACAACGTCGTTATTCAGACATCGAGATTCAATAACTGATGGATTGCTGAAACAAGATCCGCCTCCTTAACAACCCTCTGATTGTGTGAAGCCATTTCCTTGATCAGGACGGTTCCCTGAGCTTTTTCATCCGGACCTTGCAAAACAACGACAGGAATCTGTTTGCTGTTGGCCCATTTAAACTGTTTACCCAGTCTGGCAGATTCAATCTGCATAGAAGTTCTGATTCCGGCTGAGCGCAGTATATTGGCAAGGTGGCTGGTTGAAAGACGTGAGTTTTCATCAAACAGAGCAACATGAACAGATGCGGCCGGATTAAGTTTGGGTAACAGATTGTGGGTTTGCAAGAAATCAGCGACGGTTACATCACCCATTCCCAGGCCGACACCCGAAACGCGTTCTTTTGAAAACAGACCCACAAGATTGTCATAGCGTCCTCCGCCAAATAATGCGCGACGATTTTCCGGAGACAAATCATACATTTCAAATACGGTTCCGGTATAATAATCAAGGCCTCTGACAATTGACATATCCACTTTACACATGGAATCCATGCCGTTGTTTGCCAGACCTTCGAGCAACTTATTTAACTCGGCATATCCTTCTGACTGCGATACCGGATGATCCGAAAGATTTTTTCCTGTGAGATTCAGATATGAATCGATTTCATCTATTTGACCATTGCTTAATCCAATATCTATCAGCATCCGGTTGAAATCTTCAGCAGATATTTTTGCACGTTTATCAATGACTCTGCACACAGGAGCTGACAAAGAGGGATCAAGTTTTAGTACTGATTCCAGAAAATACATCAGAATTCTTCTGTCTGAAATGTGAATGCAAAAATCTTTTTTGTCTGCGCCGAGTTTGAGCATGATCTTAATAGCTACTTCGATAATTTCCTGATCTGCGCTGACTGAATCTGAACCCAGTATATCAATGTTAAACTGCCAATGTTCTCTTAATCTGCCTCGCTGGGGTTTTTCGTAACGCCACAAATTTGGAAAACTGAACCAGCGAATAGGGCGTGGCAGTTCGCCAATTCGAGCTGCAACCATTCGAGCAACAGTGGGAGTCATTTCAGGTCGTATAGCGACATGTCTGTTTCCGCGGTCTACAAAATGGTACAATTGCTCTTTAACCAGTTCCTCGCCGCTTTTTGCTGCATACAAATCGAAATTTTCCAGCATTGGACCATCGTATTCTTCATATCCATACAATTCAGCTACGGACCGCATGATGTTAAACATGTGATTCCTGAGGTACATGTGTTCAGGATAAAAATCTCGTGTTCCACGATAGGGTTTAACTGTTAATTTTTGAGATTGTGTCATTATAAAGGCTCCTGTTGAAACTGTTTTTATAACAAGACATTTGATGCAGCAGATGTGGACAGAGCATCCATGAGGCGACGATCCCCCGATGCTTCGGGGTGAATCCCATAAAATATATAGCTTGCCTGGCAAGCATACAACAACGAGTTTTTATCAGGAAAATGTTTTTGAAACAATTCCTGAATTTCATCCTCTATGAAACTGGCATTGATCATCGGTAGCAGTTGTTTATCCTGTTTGATCTCGTTCAGAACGGCCCTGTATTTACTGTCAAGATTATGAAAGGCTTCAGTACGTATTGTCTGGTAATGTTGATTCAGATAATCAGCAACGTGGTTTGAGAAATCTTCATTTCGCTCCTGAAATATTGCATCCCATGATCGTCTGTCTGATCGAAGAAGGTACGAACCGGCTGGAGTTTCACGAATAATACCCAGTGATTTGAGACCATGAATGCGTGCTGAAAATTTTCCAAGATTTCTATAATGTCTTGAGTGAACCATTTTCCAGCGTATTACAGGGCCGCGTGGAACACAGTTGTTCCATTCAGAAAATGGATACAGGGTCATTTGACGGAAACCCGAAAATATACGGACATGAATTGCTACAAAAACCCCCCGGCTGTTATACAGAGCGATGACATCTGCCGGTAAAACTTTTCCAGTCCAGAATTTTTCAAGATACTGATCCCATACATCAGTCGCGTACGAATCACTAAGTTTGTATGCATCCTGATAGATGCCATTCCAATAGTCCAAAACGGGCTGGGTATCTGTTGGATTCAGTTCGACTCCCCAATTGAAATCCGAACCATAGTCACCGGAAATAATATATGCCTGATCATCAACAATGGCCAGTCGGGCTGATAAATGATTAATGGCCCGAACATCAATACGGTTTGAAGATATTCGCTTGCGAGTATCCATTTTCATTATGTCGGGGGGGGTTGCATCGCCGGTATTAAGAATATCTCGACGGACGAGTAATCGTTTTTTAATCATCGGGTTTTTAATATCACTTAAAACAGAAACCAGGACATCGGGTGGAGAAGGATCTACAATGAAGACAGACTGGCGGGCAGAGGGTATAACGTGTTCTATCAAGGTTCTGTATGGATCCGGATTACCGGCTCGCTGAAGGGGAAACAGATATCCTTGCATAAAAACACTCCTGATCAGGGCTTCTTGAGCCGTTCAACAATTCCGGCTGTTTCAAGAGCAATCAGACTGGTTATGATTTCGGATTCTGGCATGTCAATAAGTCGAGTGATTTTATCAATGCGTGACGGTTCGTTTAATATGTTAATGATTCTACGTTCCAATCCGGTCAGTGTAGTGCCTTTTAAACTTTCCGGAGTGCCTTTTAGTTGAAAAAAACAGTCAGGTTCGGGAATCTTGTTTTGATTGAAGCTTGAGATATCAGATGCGTGCATGACATTCATAATGATATTTTGAGCAGATAATTCTAATGGAGGTGTATCTTTGGGAGGAGTTTTATCTGGTATGTGTTTAAAGTTGCCGGTTTGCCATCCCAGCAGACTGAACAGTATTTGCTCAACATGATCCTTGACAACTGCAAACACCTGATTAATTGGAAGCAGACCTTTTTTGATAACTTCGTTCAGCACCCCGTAACTATTATCAACGTATTCTTCCAGAGACTTTTGTTGTTCCTCAGTTATCAGATTCTTGTTCAACAAAAAATAGTCCAGCCTCTTTTGAATGTTGGTAGACATCGCAGAAATTATTTTTCCCTGTTTCCAAAAAACGCTCACTTGATCAGTCTGATTATCAAAACAGGTTTCACCAGTATATTTTTGGGCAACGCACTGTCTAAAGACTGCTGAGACATGCGTGTCTGTCAATGATCCTTCCGTCTGGTGGGCTATTGACTTCTCATTAGAAGTGTCAGGCAGTTCATCTGGTGGTTTATGATCAAAAACTTCTGTTTCTGTACCAGTTTTTATCGGCGTGCCGGCAGTTTCTGATTCCGCCTGTTCAGTATGTGACTCTACAGTTTTAACCTGATCATTTAACTCCAGATTAAAACCTTCATCTGGTAATGTTTCCTCTGAAACATCAATTATTTCATTCAAATCAATACTTTCATCTTTATCTTTTGATTTGGTCAAATCAAAACCTATCATTTGTAATTGTCGGCAAGTATATATGTAGTTCTCAATTTGTGGAAAAAATATGTGACACATTTCCCCGATAGTTCGAAGATTTCTTTTTCCGTCAACTATTTGCATGGCTGCGATTTCCCGTTCAGTCAAGCCATAATCTTTTGCCTTTTGTGTGAAATCTGGTGATAGATGAGGAATACTGGTGTTTTCAGGCAGCAAGTCCCGATATGCCCACCACTTTTTTATTCGTCTTACACCTTCAAAAATCAAGCGAGGTGTATACATAGGTGTTAAGCTTGTTTTTTTGGTATATTCCGGTATGTCCAGACTTTGCCATTGATATGCGCCTTGTGGTTTGATGAATAGATCAGCAATCAATTCGATCTGATGAAGGCGCAGCCACCAGCTAAAATCTTCGGTTTTTATCAGTTTGGATTCATGAAGAATGTCTGAAAACTCTTTTGGGTCACTTTTAGGACCTCCGGATTGAATTCGTGCAGCGATTATTTCCTTGCCGGAACCTGAACCCGCTCTGTTTTTTGCAAGAAACTCGGAAATATCATCCTTTTTCGACATTGTCTCGGCAAGAATCAAGTCTCCATTTTTAAAATATAATGTTCGGGTTTCCTTGTTAATGATTAAATCCAGAACTCCGGATTCTTTATGAGCAAAAAGTTTAGCAAAAATTGCTGCTGGAGGTATTGAATCCAGGTTTCCTTTTTTATCGAGGGGTGATACGACAAAGTGTGATTTGATACGTTTGAATGCTTTGTCACCGGTAGTTGTTTTCTGGAGCTCACTATCGCTTAGAGGACGTAAACGGGCTTTAATTGTATCCACAAGTTGTCCGGGTGAAAAAGGCATGGGGACAAAATCATCAGCGCCCTGATTCATAAAGTCGTAGCGCGAGATTTTGCCTGGTTTACCATAGAGAATAACAAGCGGAAAGCGTCGGAATTGTGGATCATTTCGAATCACAGTGCACACGGTTCGGTTTCCTGTACCTTGCTGTGAAGAGTTCATCAAAATGACACTAACAGGATTTTCATTTAGAAAATGAAACAATTGATCATTGCTGCTGAGTTCATGGTACTCAAAATCGCCTTTGCTTAATGCTTTTTTTAAGGTTGAACGGATTTTTTCATTTCGTTCCAGTACAAGAACACCAGGCCTTGTCATTGAATTTCTCCCTTTCCCTCGTTGATATCTCAGATCATTCTGTCAACAAGATAAAAATATCATGGAAAGTTCTTGTTTTTCAAGCTATACAAATTATTGACGCAGGGTGATCGAAATTTCGTATGAAACGAGTTTGAGTCTTATGACTCTAAATAGAGTGCAAGGTGGTTATCCGAAGGCTTATTTCCTGAAAACCACCTTTTATGACGTTTAATCTGGTGTCAAGGGAGAGCATTATGTCATATTTTGATCGAATATCATCAGCTCCGGTGCTTCCGGAAGTGCAAAACCTGATGAATGATTTGCTAAAACTGGACGGATTGAATCCTCACAGCCCGTCACGGGCGGGATCCCGGGCGAAAGAATATCTTGAGACTGCGCGAGAACAGATTGCCGGACTAATCTCGGCTTCACCGGGTGAAATTATCATGGTATCGACCGGAACTGAATCGGTAAATCTGGGTTTGACAGGCTTGGCAAAATCGGCTGTCAGATCAAAGCCGGGCCGCAAGATTATTGTGTCTGCGATAGAACATATTTCTGTAATTAAAACGGCACGAGCTTTAGAAAAGGACGGATTCAGTGTTATCACTATACCGGTTGACGACAAGGGCAGATGTGACAAAAAAGCATATATGGAAGCATTGGATAAGGATGTTCTGTTAGTGTCTATTCAGTTAGCCAACCCTGAAATTGGCACCGTTCAGGACCTGCAATTTTTTGCGAATGCTGCTCATGAAAACAATACAATATTTCACACAGATGCCATTGCGGCTGCGGGTTGGATTCATGTTGACGTAAACAAATTGGGGGTCGATGCATTAAGTTTATCCGGAACGCAGTTTGGAGGACCGCCTGGCGCTGCCGGATTGTTTGTCAGAAAAGGTGTATCCCTGATGCCGCTTTTTTATGGAGGTATTCAGGAAAGACATCGTCGGCCCGGTATGGAAAATATTCCGGCGATTGCCGGTTTTGGGCTGGCGGCTGAGCATGCTGCAAAAACAATTGAAAAACGTTCGGAACGAGCGTTCCGGCAGGCCGAGGTTTTACGGGGCAAGTTATCACAGATTGCAGAGGTGCATTTTACTGGTGATGCTATCAACCGGATTCCGGGGCATGTGTCAATAATTATTCGGTATGTAGAAGGCGAGGCCCTTTTGCTTATGCTGGATATGAAAAACATACAGGCAGCCAGCGGCTCGTCTTGTACTGCAAAAGACCTTAAGATATCACCAGTCCTGACTGCAATTGGCTCCCAGCACGCAGATGCCCAGGGTTCTTTGGTGTTTTCTACGTCTGAACATACAAATATGAAGGACATTGATCATATAGCTGAAGAATTACCTCAAATTGTGGCCCGATTACGTGAAATGTCGCCTTTGTGGAAACAGCAAAAACTGTAAATATGATACGAGTCCCCATGGAGCGAGGCACAAATTTTGAAAGGAGAAGATGATGTATTCAGAAAAAGTCATGGAACATTTTTCCAATCCGCAGAATGTGGGTGAACTGGAGAACCCGGATGGAGTTGGCGAGGTTGGAAATCCGACTTGCGGGGATATGATGGTATTTCATATTCGTGTCAATCAGGACACTCAAGTAATTGAGGACATTCGTTATAAAACGTTTGGTTGTGGCGCTGCTATAGCCGTATCAAGCATGGTCAGTGAAATGGCCAAAGGTAAAACTGTACAGGAAGCTCTGTCGATTACAAACGAAATGGTGGCAGACCATCTTGATGGATTACCACCGCAAAAAATGCATTGCTCCAATCTTGGCGCCGATGCGCTTCATGCTGCAATTAACAATTACTTGTCAAAAAAAAACCAGAAATGATATAAACGAATTTGATTGATAAATCTGATATTGGAACCGGGTATTCCGCTTTGCTCAATAAAGTTGATTGGAGTTATTCAGATATTTTATCTCAAGACACTTTTATTTTTCCAGTTTTCGAGTAAACTCATTGTCTTGTAACAGCGATGTGAAAATGTCGCAAAGGAGATAAGACAAATGACTGTACGTGTACGTATCGCACCAAGCCCAACGGGAAGTCCTCATGTTGGAACCGCCTATATGGGATTGTTTAACTATGCTTTTGCAAAAAGCCACAACGGGTCATTTATACTTCGAATTGAGGATACCGATCAGACCCGATCAAGACCTGAGTATGAAGACGGGATATTCAAGTCCCTGAAATGGATTGGTTTAAGCTGGGATGAAGGCCCGGATAAAGGGGGTGACTTCGGACCCTATCGCCAAAGTGAACGAACGGAGATTTATCAGCGTCATGTTGAAAGTCTTTTGCATAACCACAAAGCCTATAGGTGTTTTTGCACAGCCGAAAGGCTTGCAGAAATGCGAGCATATCAGAGAGCAAACAAACTGGCTGAAGGATATGACGGATATTGTCGAGATATGGGCCAGGAAGAATCGGAAAGACGTTTAAAAAACAAAGAGCCGCATGTAGTCAGACTGATGGTTCCGGATTTGGGCGAATGTGTAATGGAAGACAGATTGCGCGGACCAATCTGTTATGATTTTAAGCAGATTGATGATCAGGTGTTGATTAAAAGTGACGGGTTTCCAACGTATCATCTTGCAAATGTAGTTGATGATCACCTGATGAAAGTTACCCATGTGATTCGGGGTGAAGAATGGGTTTCATCAACACCCAAACATATTCTTTTGTATCAGGCTTTTGACTGGACACTCCCTGAGTTTATCCATTTGCCACTGCTGCTAAACCCTGATGGCTCAAAGCTTTCCAAAAGAAAGAATCCGACATCTGTTGAGTATTATCGTGATGCCGGGTTTTTACCTGAAGCGCTTTTAAATTATCTTGGATTGATGAGTTATTCACGTCCTGATCAGCAGGAAAAATTTTCATTGGATCAGTTTGTATCTGACTTTAATATTGATCGAGTCAGTCTTGGCGGCAGTATTTTTGATTTGCAGAAACTCAAATGGTTAAATGCTCGTTATATACGCGAAAACTATTCACCGGAGCAATTGTGGGATCAGTTATCTGCCTGGCGGCTTAATTCCGAGTATCTATCGAAAATGGTTCCAATGATGCAAAACAGACTGCACACATTGGGAGATTTAATTCCAGCATGTGCGTTTTTGCTTGCGACAGATGTTGAACACGACCCTGCAATTTTGCAATCAAAGAACAGGGATGCATCAACGTCTGCTGAATTGTTACACACTGTCCTTTTAGCGCTTGAAGATATGGAGTGTTGGGAAGCAGATCTAATAAAAGCAAACATTGAAAAAACTGCTTCATTTCATCAGATACCGATTCGCGAGATTACATCAATGTTGTTTGTAGCTGTCAGTGGTATGAAGGTTGCGCCACCATTGTATCAGTCAATGGAACTTTTGGGGAAGGATATGACACGGCGCAGAATCCAGAATGCGATATCCGTACTGGGTGGTTTGGGAAAGAAGAAGATTAAAAAACTGGAAGAGAAATGGGCGGCAGCCAGGCATAATAGTGAAACGATTTCGGACAAGGCGGTTGATAATGAATAATAATTACACTGAGAACTCGGGCAGTACCAATTTTATAAAAACAATTATAAATGAACATAATCGGACCGGACGTTTTAATGGAAGGGTTCACACGCGGTTTCCTCCTGAACCGAACGGATATCTGCACATTGGACATGCCAAGTCAATCTGCCTGAATTTTGGTTTGGCAGATGAATATGGGGGAAAATGCAACCTTCGTTTTGATGATACCAATCCCGTTAAAGAAGAACAGGAGTACATTGATGCTATTATTGAGAATGTTCGCTGGCTTGGATTTGACTGGGAAGACAGACTGTATTTTGCCTCTGATTATTTTCAGATCATGTATGATTTCGCTGAACAGCTAATTATAGCCGAAAAAGCGTATGTGTGTGATCTGAACTCCGAGCAGATTCGTGAGTATCGGGGAACTCTGAAAGAACCGGGTCAGGAAAGCCCATGGCGTAATCGATCAGTTGCAGATAATCTGGATTTGTTCCGCAGAATGCGTTCTGGTGAATTCGAAGACGGCAGTAAAACACTTCGGGCAAAAATTGATATGGCCTCCGGAAATCTGAATATGCGTGATCCTGTAATCTACCGTATTCTCAAGGCGCATCACCCCAGAACCGGCAGTCAGTGGTGTATATATCCCATGTATGATTGGGCTCATGGCCTGGAAGATTCCATTGAAAGAATTACACATTCACTCTGCACATTGGAATTTGAAGACCACAGACCGCTCTATGACTGGTTTCTGGAAGCGCTTGATACCTATAGACCCCAACAAATTGAGTTTGCACGGCTTAATCTGACCTACACTGTAATGAGTAAACGCAAACTGTTAACTCTGGTTAAAGACAAGATCGTTAATGGATGGGATGATCCTCGAATGCCGACGATATCCGGTCTGCGACGCCGGGGCTATTCGCCGGAGTCCATACGCAGTTTTTGTGATAAAATCGGTGTCTCCAAAGCAAACAGCACTGTTGATTATGCAATGCTTGAATACTGTGCCAGAGAGCATCTGAACAAGACATCTCAACGTGTTATGGCTGTCTTAAAACCATTGAAAGTTGTTATTACGTCGTATTCGGACGATGCTGTTGAAATGCTTGAAGCTGACAATAATCCTGAAGACCCGTCGATGGGAAAACGTCTGATACCATTTAGCAAAATAATTTATATTGAAACCGATGATTTTATGGAAAATCCACCCGGAAAATATTTCAGACTGGCGCCCGGAAAAGAGGTTCGTTTAAAACATGCATATTATATAACATGTAACAAGGTTATAAGGGACCACAATGGAAACATCACAGAAATTCATTGTACTCATGATCCCAAGAGTCGTGGTGGCTGGACACCTGACAACAGAAGAGTAAAAGGAACGCTTCATTGGGTGTCGGCAGGACATGCCGTTAAAGCCGAGGTCCGGCTATATGAACATCTGTTTACAAAAGAAAACCCTCTTGATGTGCCAGATGGAAAATCTTTTTTTGAGTTTATAAACGAAAATTCGGTGACCGTGTTGAAAAATGCGTTAGTTGAACCCGAATTGAAGAACCCGAAGCCTGAAACACGTTATCAATTTATTAGACACGGATATTTTTGCGCTGATTCAGACTCAAAAAATAATGCACCGGTGTTCAACCGAACCGTAACTCTAAAAGATACCTGGGCAAAAATCAGTAGAAAGTCGCGATAAAAACAAATTATTCGTAACCAGACAAGCTTTACAATGTCTGAATATTGGTTGAACAAAAGTTCGACAAAACTTAAACATGTAAGGAGAAAATCTGATGAAAACGAATAAAACCTTTGGAAATATATTTTTGATAGCGTTGTTAAGCGTCGTATTCCTTGGTGGAACGACTGTTTTTGGTGACCATAACGGCAGACATGAGGGAAACTTGCAGGTTCGATTTGTCCATGCAGCGCCTTATGCTGGCCCGGTTGATGTCTGGAATGAGCGGACAATCGTTGCCGGTGATTTTGATTACGGTGATGTCTCGGAAAGAATTCGGGTAACACGTAACAGAAACCGGAATATTTCTCTTGCTTTGTCCGGTACCGATGAAATTATAGCCGAATTTGATCTGGGATTGTTGGAAAATGGTTTTTCATACACCATTATCGTCCACAACACAGCCGATGGTCGTAAACGTGAGTATGGACTGAATGCAATAATATCGCGTGATCCAGACTCATATAAAGACTTTCGGGGGTTGCTCCTGTCCGCTGCTCACGCAGCCGCTGATGTTGGCAAAGTCAGAATACATCTTCAGGAAAACGCTGTCTCGGTTCGACCGAACTGGCTTACAGTTGATCAGGGAGATATAACCGGATTTTTCAAAACCGCTACACCGTCTTTGCTAAACATTGACGCGACGTTTAATGGACGTAGTGATATTGTGTTTGAAATTCCATCCCTTCCCGAAGATGAATATGTCTATGGTTTTGTGGTCAGTGACAGAACCGGAGTTTATCTGTTCGCTCTCTTTTCCGATAATACTCTGGTTGCTTTGGAACCATACCAGTCAGTACCGGCTCCATCGGAAATTGTAAATCCTGGGAGGGTAGTTGAAATATCGACCGAAAAACGTTTCAGTCGTGATGGTACGGTTCGAAGTATTGATACCCCGGAAATCATTATCGGACCTCCATTTGGTTCTATTAGTGATCCGCTTGACAGATGGTAATCCAACTTTTAAAGGGACGCCTGAAAAGGCGTCCTTTTTTTTTGGATAAAAGACAAAGTAACCAAAGATGGGTAAAACAATCGATTTTGCCTGGAAAATGTGCAAAGATAATTTGGGGTTTGTTTATGAGTTATCAGGGTTACGCCAAACGCAACATACTCGTTATTGATTCAGATCGCAAGATGGCTGATATCAAGGGATTGATTCATTCAAAAGTGATTGTTGGAGTTGACCTTGAAGCTGATTCTCTTCATCACTACAAGGATCGCGTGTGTCTTATCCAGATTTCAACTGATTTGACGGACATGGTGATCGATCCGCTGAAACTGAATCAAATGTCACCAGTTTGGAATCTATTGGTTGAGCCATCGGTTACTAAAATATTTCACGATGCAGATTTTGATTTACGAAGTTTGAACCGGGATTTTCAGATATGCGTCACGAATATTTTCGATACCAGGGTTGTCATGGATCTTTTAGGTGAAACGGATGTTGGATTGGCGTCTGTGTTGAAGCGTTATTTTGGAGTTAATCTTCGAAAAAAGTTTCAGCGTTACAACTGGAGTCGGCGGCCTTTGAGTAAAGAGGCGATACAATATGCTGCAATGGATACCCGCTATCTAATCAAACTGAAAACTGTACTTGAAGAGAGATTGCGTATCGCCGGACGTTTGGAGTGGGCT
>PWNJ01000079.1 GCA_003558985.1 candidate division CSSED10-310 bacterium | reverse complement strand
ATCCTGTATGTGTCCGATACAGCTCCTGTCGGGTCGGTTAAAGGCTCCGATGAATATAAGCCAAACCAGTCCCAGCACCATTCCCAAACGTTACCGTGCATGTCATACAATCCCCAGTGGTTGGGAAGTTTAGCGCCCACCGGATGCGACGTTCTGGTCCAGTCGTCACCTGAATTCCCGCACCACCAGGCAATTTCATCCAGAACATTCAAAGGCACATCCGGATCACAGGTTTCACAGGTATCCTCACTGTAATTGGGTTCATGCGATGAAAACGGCCCGGTTGTGCCGGCGCGCGCGGCATATTCCCATTCCGCTTCTGTTGGCAGCCGATACCCGTTTGCATTGAAATTGCAATAAATTGTATCTTGCAAATAATTGGTCGCATTTACAGGAATAGTAAACGCTTCATCTTTGAAATAAGCTGGCGTCAAACCGTTCTGAAACGATAACAGATTTGCAAATAATACCGTCTCATTCCATTGAACCTGCTGGACCGGATGATCCATCGTCGGGCTTATTGAAATACGGCTGGGATCATTAGGCAGGGTCGGTTGATCCTCTTTCAAGTCCGCCCACATCTGACGAGTCACCTCTGTTGTCATCATGTAAAAACCCTGCGTTAAGGTGACTTGATGTTGTGGTCCTTCTTCTTGCCATCGGCACAGTTCATCGTCCGGTGACCCCCGCAAATAGGCGCCGGGATGAATGTAAACAACCTCTATTCGAACAGGTGTCGTTGTCGGTGTGGGCGTTGTTTCCGGGGGTGTCGAAGTCGGTGTTGGAGTCGGTTGTGGCGCTTCAGACCAGCCAAACATGCATTCGGCAAGGTTGCTCACCAGTTCACCATTATGAAGAATTGCTGCCAAAAACATGGCTCCATCAAAGCTTCCAGCGCCATGCGGCCATAAAAATTCAGGAAATATCAACCATTGATCGGATGAATATCCGGGCACAAATACGGTTTCCCAGTCAATCTCAGGCGGATACTGCGCCCAGGACGGATAAAACCAGAAATCACCGGTACCGACCGACAGAGCTACAAACAACTCCGCATCGGCAAACGGGCCACCAGTGTTTTCAACTGCAAGGTCCAAAGAAAACAGCGACTCCGGCCCGAACATATCACCCGGCATCAGCAGTTCAAGGTGAATGTCTTCCGCCAAAACCGGCAAACCCACGACAATCATAAGCATAACAGTCAAACATTTATGTTGATTTTTCATCGTCTCGCCCTCCCTTGTCAATATAGAGTATCAGAACATCCTCCCATCCTTCCAGTATATCAGGAGCGCCGAACAACCGTTTTTCGTTCATCAATCAAAAATAGTTTTTAAAAATAGAATTTTTCGAATGTCTGTCCCCCAGGGCTGCTTCGCAGCCGAAAGGGAGAGAAGAGGAAAAGGGGAAAGGGCGGGATCAAACATGGTATTACAAAACAAGGAGCGTTGCTTGCCAGCGCCCTCATCGGTCGGCAAAATCCTTTTATAACAATGTGTTAAGCCACAAATCACGCATTCTTGTGAGGGCGTGGAGACCACGCCCCTACATTTGTTTTGGGGTTCCATCATCACAAATCAACAGACTGCAACCCTTACGCCCTAAGCCCTCCGCCCTGCGCCTAAGCTTCCAGAAGACGCCGTTGCAGTAGTGAATCCATATCACGGCGTCCGTCAACTATCAGAACAATATAAATGCTAGCGTTTACCACCCGGTATATGATCCGGTAGGGTTTGAAAAATATTTCACGGTAATCCCGAATTCCAAGCGCCAGCAATTCTTGGGGATAACAGCCCGATTCGGGAAATTGTGATAATCGCGATAAGGTGTTCTCTATTTGCGACAAAACATACTCTGCCTGTTTTGCCGAATCATTCAACATAATGAAGTCATACAGCTCTTCAAGATCACGTGTTGCATCATCCGTCAGAAAAACCGGGAACGGCATCAGCGTGTTTTCCGTCGTTCACGCAAACGTTTAAGGACATTCCCGGCGGGCTGTACCCTGTCTTCTTCGATTTGGCGCATTCCCAGCGCCAATATTTTCAGAAGAGCCATTGTTTCCTGTGTTTGTTCATAACTTTCAATATCCTGCATCACCGCCCGGGCTTTGCCATTCTGAGTTATTATTAGAGGTTCACGTTGTTGACCCAGCGTACGCACAATTTCAGCGGCATGCGCTTTAAGATAACTGATAGGTTTTATTTGACTGGACAATTTCATGGATTGCTCCCTTCCTGATCATGACTGAATATAGTCCATAAACAGGTCAAATGTCAAACTTGCTCTGAATATTGTTTCCTCTCCCTTAAAGCAAATGAGACGCCCGGCCGGGCGTCTCTACATTTGTTTTTGGGTTCCATCACAAATAATCACAAATCAACAGACTGCAACCCTTACGCCCTAAGCCCTCCGCCCTACGCCCATAGTAGCACCCCTTCTACCTTCGACCCTCTACCTTCAACCTCTCTTGCCTTACGCCCTCCGCCTTACGCCCTCCGCCCCCTTGACATCCTCCCGCATATCCCCGTTAATGTTTGGGATGAGATGAATAATGAACACAGACACACTGCTGAACAACAAATATCGCATTGAGTCCGAAATTGGTCGGGGGCGTTCGGGCATAGTCTATCGTGCCGTTACCGAACAAACCGGGACACCGCTGGCAATCAAAATATTGTTTGAATGTCTGTCCCCCGGATCCGAGGCATTCGCCATCGAATATGCGGCAACCGGCAAAATGACACACCCACATATCGTACCGGCGCTGGATTTTGGCCATACTCCGGACGGCCGATTCTACTGGGTGATGCCGTTTATTGATCACATCGACTGGAGCGAATTTCAACAGAAAGCGACGCCAGAAACCGTGACCGAATTTCTTGTTCAGACTGCACATGCTCTTGAATGGCTGCATGGTAACGGCATCATTCACGGCGATATCAAACCGGCAAATATTCTGATTGAAAAACAGACCGAACCTCCCGGTTTCAACGTCAGACTGGCCGATTTTGGTCTGGCACACCTGACATCCACCGGCCGGGCCACATTTCGAGGCGGTTCACTGCCCTATCTGGCTCCGGAAAATCTTGTCCGGGAATGGATAGACCCGCGTGCCGATCTGTTTTCGCTTGGAATCACTCTGGCCGAACTGTTATCTGAGACTGGTCAACCGCCCTTCAATTCAGTGGAAGAATATCGGCAACTGACTCGTTTGAATCAACCCACAGCTTTTCCGGAGTGGCCTGAACCGATGAAAAAACTCGGCGCTATTGCGGAATCCCTGATAGCGCCCGATCCCAATCGCCGTATGCAGTCTGCGCGCGACATCATTATTGCCGCTGGCGCCGGCGGCGCGATTCCCGCAACCCGTGGGTATTATTCAGAACCCGTATTTACCGGCCGCGAGACTGAAATGAACCGGCTGCTTGAGTGTGCCGCAAAGCAGAAAAAAGAAAAAACTCTGCCTGGAATCATTGTTTACGGAGCGACCGGTAGCGGCAGAACACGTCTGCTTCGCGAGTTTTACGCTCACTGCCGGCTTCAGGAAGGTAACTGCCGCTATTATACGGCCGGAGGCGGCACAATTCTTCACGATGCGCGAAACTGTTTCGATGTTGAAAATCATATTTACGACGCACGTGCGCTTGAAAAAGCTGTTCGGGAACAGGTTAATGAACCCCTTGTTTATATCATTGATGATATTGACCGTGCCGATGAGGCATCATTGACCATATTCAGAAATCTTCTGCTGAATCCGCCGCCGGGAATCCTGCTTGTATGCGCCGGTGAAAACCCGGAATCCGGCGAGGAATTGATTCAAATACACTGCGACAAGCTGACTCCATCACAAATACGCAAAATGATCGGTTCACGATTTGTGCCGTCACCACCAGAATCTCTTGTTGATACCATTGCTGAACATTGCAGTTGTCTGCCGGGACACTGCAACCGGACAGTGGATATTTTCATGCGTGCTGGAATCATCCATTTCAGCCGGAATGCCTGGCGGCTGAATAAAACGCCTGAAGAAATTACAAGTGTTTCTGAATATCCGGAAGACTCATGGTTTCAGACACTTGCCGAGGATATTCAAACGTTTGTCAGTGAGATTGCCTGTCTCAGCAGACGGATTGATCCGGATATGATCGAATTCGTTCTGAATATGACGCGTCATGATGTATTGAAAACACTTGAGAAACTTGTTCGTGACCGCATCATCGAAACCGTTTCCGGCGAGTATATTTTTAGTGACCATGAACTAATGGTGTATGCGGCCGGAAAATGCGATAAAAACAGACGGAAAACACTGCATCATCGGGCAGCAGAGTATATTCTTTCGAAACATTCCGGTGAGAGGTATCTGGCGGGGGTCCATCAGTTTCAGGCGGAGGAATTCGCCAAAGCGGTTGAAAACCTGTTTGCAAGCGGTGTTCAGACCATACGGTCCGGAAATCTTGATGCCGGCCTGAGTATTTTCCGCATGGCAGAATCGTGTCTGGAACACCTTGATAATCCGCATGTTTTCAAAAAATACGCCTGGCAAATCGCGCTGGAAAAGGGCAATGCGCTGGTTCGCACCGGAAACAACAACGATGCAATTAACGCATATAAGACAGCATTGCAACACGCACAAAAACCCGAACACGCCATCACCGTCAGCGGCAATCTGGCAACAGTATTGTTTCGAATCAACCAGACAGACGAAGCTCTGAAACGATTGCATGACGCTCTTTTGAAAGCTCAGGACGCAAAACTGATATCGCAGCAGGGAGTTCTATACGCTCAAACCGGAAACATCTACTTTCATAGCGCTCGATACAGGGACGCAGAAAGCGCTTATAGCGCTGCTCTGCCGTTACTGGAACAAGTCGGAAACGATCGGGTATTGTCGGCGGTCTGGAACAATCTAGGTTCGATCCGCGAAATCTGTAATGATCTGAAAGGCGCATTTACGGCTTATACCAGCGGATTACCAGTCAAGAAACGTCTGGGCGATATTATTGGTGAATCAGTATTGCGTCATAACATCGCGCATATTTTGACTGAACGCGCTCGATTGCGGGCAGCACGACGGCAATTTGAGCTGGCGGGTCAACTTCTTGAAGACCGGGGCGAGACCCATCACATGATACAGTTTGCCGGCAATCGGGCGATTGCTGAAATGTATTCCGGAATGTTTCGAACAGCGCTGGAGCATCTGAACCAGGCAGACCCGCGGCTTTATGATCAGGACAACGCGGCTCAACAGGTCTGGATCGCTTCCATACGCGGTCGAATTCTGACACTCTGCGCTAATCCAGACGCGGCATTACAGGTTATGGACCCTCATAAACCGCTTCTGGACAAACTGGATAGATCTGCACGGGAACGCGGTTTTTTCGCAAGTCGTTACAATGCAGCGCTGGCGGCGTCAACCCAAGGAACTCATGACACCTGTTTGAGTTTTGATCTCCTACCCGAAACAGACTCGGTATTGCGATGTGAGTTACTGCTTGGTAACGCTGAAATCGAAATGATACAATCGCATTATGACTCGGCCGAAACGCTTGCGATTCAGGCGCTGAACGAAGCGACCGAAGCGGACCTGCACCTGAAAACTATTGCCGCGCGATTACTGCTGGCAGAACTGTTTCTGAACCGTAACCGGGCCGACAAAGCGTTGTATTTGCTGGACACCGAATGGTTGGCAAGAGTGGACCAAAGTGGCGCAATACCGTTGCAAGCACGTTGGATGGGGTTGACAGCAGCTGCATATGATATACCTGGCAGGTCGCATCAGGCCCGGCAGGCACAGTTGCAGGCGGAACAACTGGTTGGAGTGATGCTGGACAATGTGCCGCCCGAAACGGATCCGACGCGGTTCAGAGACCTCTTTCTGCAACTGCGATGCCGTGACGATGGCACAGACAGAACTGTGACAACGACCAGCCGGGACATCGGTCGCAAAGAGTATCGGGGGAACGATATGGACGATTCAAAAAAACTGATGATGTTACTGGATATTTCGCGTACATTAAGTTTGGAAACGGACATGGACATGATGCTGGAACGGATTCTGGATTATGCGCTGGATGTGACTGGCGCTGAGCGGGGGTTTTTGTACTTGAAACCGTCCGGCGGCACGGCGGCTGTTTTGATAACGCGTCATATTGATCGTGACGCGGTTCTGGGAGACAACCCGCAGGTAAGCATCAGTGTCATGAATGATGTAATGCGCACCGGACGGACGGTTATGGTCAGCGATTCACTCAATGAAGCCATGTTTAAAAACCGTCAATCCATACTGGCACACAATCTTCGAACCGTGATGTGCGCGCCGCTTGTCGGACGGGGAAGCGGACAGGACGATTCGGGCCGCGGAACACCTGTCGGAGCGCTGTATGTTGACGGGACGGCTGTCGGACCGAGGTTCGGCGCCATGGACCGTGATATGTTCAACACTCTGGCAATGCATGCCGGTGTCGGTCTTGAAAACCTGAACCGGCAATTAAAACTCGCCGATGAAAACCGGTCGCTGAAACAGGAAATACAGGGCCGGTTCGGCTTGAATCGTCTGGTCGGATCGTCTCCGCCAATGCTTCGACTCAAACGTATTGTCGAAAAAATCGCGCCGTCCGGAGCCACTGTTCTGATCACCGGAGACACCGGTACTGGCAAGGAACTGGTTGCCCGGACAATTCATTACAACAGTCTGCGGCCGGATGGTCCGTTTGTCTGTATCAACTGCGCATCGCTGTCCGAATCGGTTCTTGAAAGTGAGCTTTTCGGTGTTGAGGCCGGAGTGGCCACCGGTGTCAAACGTCGAACGGGATTGTTTGTGCAGGCACACAAAGGCACGTTGTTTTTGGATGAAATTGCCGATATGCCGCTGAATATGCAGGCAAAAATACTTCGTGTTCTGCAGGAGCGCAGAGTGCGGCCGGTGGGAGGCAAGCTCGGTGAAGAAATAGATGTGCGGATTCTGTGCGCAACAAACAGGGATTTGTGGCATGAAGTGAAAAATGGTCAGTTCAGAGAAGATCTGTTGTTCCGGCTGGATGTGATCAATGTGCATCTGCCGCCTTTGCGGGAGCGGCCCGAAGATATCCCGGTGCTGGCAAACCATTTTCTGGCAAAGCATGCCGCTGAAACAGGCGAAACCGTTCCACGTCTTTCGTCAGAAACCATTGACATTCTGATGGCATACCCGTGGCCGGGCAATGTCCGGGAACTTGAGAATCAAATGCAGCGGGCGCTGGTGTTGACCGAACCGGAACAACCGGTGATGCCGGATGCGTT
>PWNJ01000021.1 GCA_003558985.1 candidate division CSSED10-310 bacterium | reverse complement strand
GTCGCGTCACCACTTCACCGGTATAAATCCGCTTCACGGCGTAGCCGGTCACTCGTTCACGCACACGCAACCGGCCGTTATACACGGTCATTGAATGGATCGTTCGCTCCCCGGTAATCTCAAGTATATCGGTTTCTTTAGCAGAATACGCCTGAGTATAAATATCATCCGGTCCCTGAGCAACATGAACGATATAATTGTCGCTGTCCATTTGCTCAACCTGAAACACTTCACCCGAATGAAGATAGATGGCTCCCGGATGACATTCCTTGTAAACCCGGATACCGTCGACATGTCCGATCACACCTCGTTCAGGGTGTTTTATCTGCCATGATTCGCCTATTGAGCGAAATGAAATGCGTCTTTGCGGATGCGATTCGCGACACACGTACGAGCCGCCTTCAGCGCTTTCCAGCAGTCGGTGCGTCGCGGTCAGATGACTGATGCGCTCTTGTATATGAGGTGTATCCGGATAATTGGGGCCGGGTGTCAGCATCAGTTCATCCGCGGCACATTCCAGATGCATATCGGTGATGTTGTCGTTATCGGAATAGACAACGGCTCTTTCGATTGGCGACTTGTGGAGAAATTCCTCATGTTCATACCAGTATCGGTCCAGGGCATCCTCGCCGGCAATATACATGACGATGGAGGGTTGATGTTTTCTGCCGACTCTGCCGGCGCGCTGCATCAGACTGGATATTGAACCCGGAAACCCGACCAGAATACAGCAATCAAGGCCGCCGATATCGATGCCAAGTTCCAGAGCGCTGGTTGAAATGACTCCAACCAGTTGATTATTGAACAGTTTATGTTCGATTTCGCGCCGGTGTTCGGGCATGAATCCGGCTCGGTAAACAGCAAGTTTCAGCAACAATTCCGGATTATTTCGAGTGATATACCGATAAATCAGTTCGGTCTGACGCCGGGATTTGGTAAACACGATGGTTTTCAGATTGTTGTTAATACATGCCCGAAGCATTCTGACGGCCGCTGTTGAAGCTGAATCATCCGGAAAATGCGAGATAAACGCTTTTGATTCAGTTGGAGCTCCGGATTCGTTGATAATGGAAAAGTCGGTTTCAAACAGATTTTGAATATGGAGCTCGGGATTGCCGATTGTCGCTGAACAGGCAATTATCTGCGGTTCGGAGCCGTAATGGCGCAAAACACGCATCAGGCGCCTGAATGTCTGAAGGACATGGGAACCGAACACGCCGCGATAGGTATGGATTTCGTCGGCGACGATATATTTGACCGACTCCAGAAAAGAACGCCAGCGAGTATGATAGGGAAGAAAGCTGTAATGCAGCATGTCCGGATTAGTGATCAGAATATGCGGTGGCTGACGTTGAATACGTTTTCGTTCGGGTTGACCGGTATCGCCGTCATACACAGCGGCCAGCGGTCTGGCGGTATTGAGTAATTGCAGCGCATTGCTGTCGTTAACAAAATGTCGAAGCTGATCCCGGGCGAGCGCTTTGAAAGGAAACAGCATAAGGGCGTTGCTGGAGCTGTCGGCCTGTATCTGTTCAAGCACAGGTATTTGATAGACAAGACTTTTCCCGCTTGCTGTCGGAGTTGCCAGCAGGACATTCGCGCCGGTGGCAAGACAATCCAGCGCCTGGGCCTGGTGACTGAACATTTTAGAAATACCCTGCGAATCCAGAAACTGCCGCGTCAACACTGTTAAATTCGGTGGTATATCCAGATAGTCCGGGTGTTTCGCAGGAATTATCCGAACGATAGACTGATCGTGTCTCCAGCCGGATGAACCCAGTAGATTTTGTATCAAATCCTGCATGATTTACTGATTGTTAACCTCGTTCCAGTAGTCAAGCATTGCTTCAAGCATTCGGTCCTGCGCCTGCCGCGATTCGCCGTGTCGACCGCGGTTGCGGTTGATCAGGATCGAGAACACAAGACCTTTGCCGCGGCGACCGTCAATAACCCCGCTCAGGCAGACAACATTATTGATCAGACCGGTTTTTGCGCGGACCAGCCGGCGTTGCGGATGATCAGCCAATCGGCGACGGAGTGTCCCATCAATACCAGCCAGAGGTTGGCCAACTAAAAACTCCAGACCGAAATATGATTCAACCAGAGTGTGCCGCATAATGTCGGTAAACTGCCGGGCGGTTACTCGATTTCGGCGTGACAGTCCCGATCCGTCGCTTAAAACCATACCAGTAGTATTAATACCCCAACTGTTTCGAAAGAAATCATTTACGACCTGTAATCCGTGGGCGGTTGAGCCGGGACAATTGCAGTTTTCGGCAGCTATTGTTTTGATGATTTGCTCAGTCATAAAATTGTTCGAATACTTGTTTAACGGGATCAGCAATTCTGATAAAGGTTTTGATTCATGGACATATACTCGACGAGTGGCCGCTGGCAGAACACCTTGTATTACAGCGCCGTCAATAATGATACCGAATGATTCCAGATAATGCTGAAATGCATGACCAGCAAACGCATCGGATGATTTCAAATGCCGGTAGTATGTTTGAGTGGCCGTGCCGGCTGGCAACGAACCGCGCATGATGACATCGATAGAATCGTCGTTTTCGCGCAAATCAAGAACCAGCGTTATTCTGGATCGTGGCGCGCCGGTTACGGCCGTTGACTGAATGTTGAAAAATTCCATTGGCGGATCGACTGTTATTCTGACCGGATCACCCTGTCTGGCGCCTGGAGACACCATGACGGAAATGGCATTAAAATTATACGCGACACCGCCGGTTGGCGCATTGTACCATAAAGGCATGCTGATACGACTCCAGTCTGTATCAGGAAAACCTGTTGAGTCAAAAAACGTGCTGTCAGTGACAATGTTTCCTGCGACTCGTCTGATACCCATTGAATTAACGCGTTCGGCAACTTTCCATAGTTCTTCCTTGACCAGAAACGGATCGCCGCCGCCGACCAGAAACAAATCACCGGTCACAACACCATTTATCAGTTCGCCGGTATAATGAACGGAGGTTTTAAATCGATATTCAGGGGTCAGTATACCTAACGCAGCCGCGGTTGACAGTATTTTCTGATTGGACGCCGGCTGTAACGGTGTGTCCGCATTGTGTTCAAATAGAACTCTGCCGGTATAAAGGTCCTGAATGACGATACCAACGGTACCTTCACGGCAGACACGTGTATTCAAAGCCGCATTCATTTGGCTCTGTAGTGTTCGAAGCGCTCGCGTATCAGCGTGACAAACAGTCTGAAAAACGACTGCCGCAATTAAAATAATCAGTCTTATTTTTCTTTTATCCAAAATATGATGACTCCTGTCATACGATCACAAATTATTTTTCAGATTATCAAAGATATCCGGATCCATTTCATGTACTTCAGTCTCAAGAATACGGCACTGTTTTCGAGCGTCCTTACGCTCCATAACAAGATCACGATCCTCCCGGTAATCGGGATTCACTACATATTGCATCAACACATCACCAACCTGCAGCATATCATTATTTTTCAGGATTTGAGTAGCAGGAATACGATCACCATTAATCCATGTTCCGTTTCTGGATTTAAGATCTGTCACATGAATCTCACCGTCGATACGCCGTAACTGAGCATGTCTTCGAGATACAGATGGATGAACAATTTGAATTGGATTTGTCGGCGCTCGTCCGATCGTCAGAACGGATTGTCTGATATGGAAACTTCCTTCAACTTTCGGTCCCTTTACAACGGTTAGCCATCCTGAAACATTCATAAAACTCGCCTCCCGAATCTTGACAAAATTAAACGCTTGTTAACACAAAATTTTATCACTGTTTATCGAACAGTCCCGGCTGGCAATAGCGTTTCAATTCGGGACATTGCCCGCGTTTCGGACACGTTTGCCTGCATATTGTAATATGTATTCTTGGATTATTGCGCCTTTTGGGACAGACCAAATAAACAGTTTTACTCATCACGTTCTCACCCATACAGAATATAACGTAATTTCGAGTGTCTTTCTACCATTAAATGGTTAGTTTTTGGAAAAGTTTCGTGGCGGGGTTTGGGGAGGTAGAAGGTTGAGGGTTGAAGGTAGAAGGGTTGCAGTCTGATGATTGTGATTATTTGTGATGGAACACACAAACGAATGCAGGGGCGTTCGGCGAACGCCCTCAAGAGGATGCGTGATTTGTGGTTTAAATTATTGTTATAAAACGTTTTTGCCGACCAATAAGGACGCGGCGACCGCGCCCCTACCCTATACCTTAACATTGAACCGACCCGTAGGGGCGTGGTTTCCACGCCCACATAAGCCCACGATGGCTCTTGCTATTCACGACAAAAACAGATAAATATTTTGAATGACAGGTTGTTAGACCATTGGGAGGTTTCCATGAAATCGTTTTTAGTTTTAGTTTTGATTGTGATTGTTTCATTTATCGGGTGTGCTCCAGAAGAGACCGATACACGAACGCCACCCCCTCCGCATACAACCCGACGGGAGCGGCCACCGGTTGACCGAAGCTCATCGCAGCCGCCAGCAGACACGCTTTTTGGTGCAGCGGCGGCCGGGCAACTGGATACGGTCAGGGAAATGGTTGAAGCAGGTGAAGATATCAACGCTCGTGATGATGACGGTGTGACAGCTTTGGCGTGGGCTTCGATTCGGGGACGAGTTGATGTATTGGAGTATTTGCTTGAACAGAATGCTGATCCGGATATTCCGGACGAAAAGGGATTAACTGCTCTGCATAAAGCATGTTTGTTTGGCAATCCGGATATCATACGTCTGTTGATTGACAACAATGCCGATGTCAATGCTGAAGGACCGGATGGTTTGAAACCGATAGATGTTGCAAGGCGATTAAATCGTGTAGAAGCCATCGAAATGCTTACACAAGCGGGAGCGACTGAATAATATTCGATTCAATCACACCTGTTTATCCGATCCCGACATCACATCTTAAGTATGGATAACAATGAAACTATTGATTGAAGACAAAACTGTTTTGGATGTTTCCGAAGATATTCGGCTTGTAGATATCGTCCCTGATTTTCAAAAAGAACATAAAAATACCATTGTTCTGGCCAGAGCCAACAATCGACTGGTTGACCTGTGGTATCGGCCGGTACGTGATACTCGCATTGAGTTTCTGGACACCGGTACAGTTGACGGCATTAAAACATATCGCATTTCACTGCTGTTCCTGATGCTCCGGGCGTTCGACGAATTGTTTCCCGCAATGAAACTTGTTGTGGCCCATTCTTTGGGTAAAGCATTCTATATTGAACCTCATAACGGTAACGAAATCACCGAAGACATGTTGCGTTTGGTCAGACAGCGTATGAGCGACATTGTTGACAAGGATGAACCGTTTATACGAACGAAAATGAAACGTGAGGATGCCATTGCTGAAATGGAACTGCTGGGTCATGACGACAAGGTTCGGCGTCTGAAATGGATAGATCAGGAAAACATTCACTTGTATTCTTTCGGTCCACTCAAAGAATACTTTTTCCGACCAATGGTTCCGTCATCCGGATGCCTGAAACGTTTCTCCATCAAAAAACATGATATCGGTTTTCTGCTGGAATCACCACGACATCACAGTCCTGAAGAACTGTCCTATGTGGATCAATACCAAAAACTGTTTAATGTTTTCAAAGAATACAAACAATGGGGACGTATTTTGCGAATCGGGGATGTCGGCCATTTGAACGAAGCGATTGCTCGCAGCCGTTTTACCGAAATATTAATGATTTCGGAAACATTGCACGAAAAGAAAATTGGCGAAATTGCCAACCGTATCGAGTCTTCCAATCCCAGGCCACGAGTTATTCTGATTGCCGGACCATCATCATCAGGAAAAACAACATTTTCAGAACGTCTGGCAATACACCTGAAAGTAAACAAGATTCAACCGTTGAATATCGGAATGGATAATTATTTCATACCCCGAACACAGACGCCCCGGCTACCCAACGGTGACTACGATTATGAAAACATTGAAGCGATTGATCTGGAGCTGTTTAACAGACATATCAAAGACCTTCTGGATGGCCGTGAAATCGAGTTGCCATCGTATGATTTTGGCACCGGCGAACGATCATTTACCGGTAAAACGATTCGGTTGGGACACGAGGAAGTCCTTATTATTGAGGGCATACATGGTTTGAACGACCGGTTAACAAAAGAGGTTGACGATTCCGAAAAATTCAGGATTTACGTCAGCGCACTCACGCATATCAATATTGACAACCACAACCGTTTTTCAACCACCGATACGCGTCTGATACGACGTATTGTGCGCGACAGCCATTTCCGCTCCTATCGAGCCCTTGAAACACTTCGGCGCTGGCCACTGGTTCGCGCCGGCGAAGATAAATGGATATTTCCGTTTCAGGAAGATGCTGACGTCATTTTCAATTCCGCTCTGCCGTATGAGCAATGCGTTCTTCGAATGTTTGCCATACCGATTTTGCTCAAAATACCCAGAACCGAACCGGAGTACGCGGACGCCAGACGTCTTGTTGATCTGTTACGCTGTTTTCGGGAAGTTTCTACCGCAGACGTGCCCTACAACTCGATACTTCGCGAGTTTGTCGGGGGCAGTATATTTCAATAGGATACCATGACACGCGTTCTGCTGATATTTCCACCTTCCGCATATCGCAACCACACGCCACCACTCAATCTGGCCTGTATTGCCGCTGTGCTCGAAAACGCTGGCTGTGACGTCAAAATCATCGACCTGTCAGCGTTACACTCCCCCCATACCATTGAATCCGCAATCAAAGAAGCCGAAACCTTCAAACCGGCGTGGATTGGTCTGACACTCAATGTGATTTTTATTAAACCCGCCTATGATTTTATACGCAAACTCAAACATCTGAACATACCGATCGTTGTCGGCGGACCGCATCCGAGTCTTCTGATGGAAGAAGCGCTCCAAAACGGCTGCGATATTGTTATTCGTGGCGAAGGGGAGCACACGGTTGCCGAGCTGAACGATGCGCTCATCAATGGGAAACCTTTGGAGACCGTCAACGGTCTGGCCTATCGAAAACCGGATGGAACCATTTATACAACAGAACTCCGCAAACCAATACGGGACCTTGACAGTCTGCCGTTTCCGGCAAAACACCTGTTTCCGCGTGAATGGTATGTGCGGGACACCGAATACTACCAGGTGTACGGCGCTATTTTTTCGGGCAGAGGATGTCCGGCGGCGTGCACATATTGCTACAAAGGCGTGTTTGGAGCGGGATGCAGATTGCGTTCTGCCCAAAATGTTTTTGATGAAATGGTATTTTTGAGCAAAACGTATGGTGTTACCGCATTTGAGTTTATGGACGATGCGTTTTCGGCCGATCCGGAC
>PWNJ01000030.1 GCA_003558985.1 candidate division CSSED10-310 bacterium | reverse complement strand
GTATCCAAGATCACCGTCTTCTTTTTCCAGGGCAATGGACAGGGCCAGGGCGTTTTTGAGCATGAATGAGCCGTAATTGTTTGCCAGGTCGATGATGGCCCTGGCGCCTTCGTCCGACCACTCATGGTCTTGGGCCAAGGCCCTGGCCAGATTATTATGGTCATGTGTTGAGCAGTGCTCAACAGTGCTTTGATATTCAGAAATCAGGGACTCAATCTGATCCGGGCATGGGGTCTGACCCGCGTAAGGTGTTTTGAACAATGGATGGGCTTCCTCCTTACTGTGCAAGTCTTCTAACTTTCCAAAGAAAGTACATATCGTCCTCCTGGATCATCGTCTCATCCTGACCGGCTCGCATCAGAGCCGTTTCAGTTGTCTTTTGCACAGTTGCGATTCCAAATGCAGCAGCGATGCTGGCGAGGTTGAAGGGCAGCAAGCCAGAAAGCATCCCAAAGGAGATGGCGGCTGCCCAAGATCCGGTGAAACCAATTGTAAACCTTCGAAGATCACGCGTTCCTTTTTTCATTTGTCGTTCTAGAACGGCCAGCTTAGGTTCGAGAACGTCAGAGTAAAGTGCCTTCGCATGTTGCTCTGTGAACACCCCTTGTTGCTGCCTTACCTCCTCAATTGCTTGGGTCAAGGCTTGACGGAACAGAATAAAGGCCTCCTCTTCCCGTCGCCTCATTTTCAGGAGGTCTTCGGGTTGGATGTCAATTAAGAATGGGACCATAGTTGTAAGGTGATTGTACATCATGGTATTGCGTTCCTCCACAGCCTGACTGCCAAGCATCGCATTGATTGCGCGCATTTGCATCACGTTATCGGCCAGATAGGATGTGCCAAGCACCTTGGACATAGCGAGTTCAAAACGTGCATCTCGGAGGACGTTGAAGGCTAGCTGCTTGTGAAGACCTATCTGGTTCCTCAATGTTTTGCTTGCCACAATTCGTTTTCCTTCAAGAATACGCCGGTGAAGGCGTGGCATTCTCTTAAGCTGCTCAACTATCTCCTTTGATAGGTCTCCGTAAAAGTCGTGCTCAAAGATCTCTTCTGGGCCTGAGTATTTGAGCTCGTACCCGTCGCGCCCTCGAAACACTTCTATCGTGGTCGATTCAAAAAAAGCTTTTTCGAGCTCACGACGAGCGCGGTCACTTTTTTCAACTTCAGGCCGTGAACTCTCGTAAGCATTAAAACACCGTGCGCATACTCCGGATTGGGGAGAAACGGGGATGATGTGTCCATTCTCTATCAAAGGCCGCACGGCAACAAGTACTTCTACATCGTTCTTAATGTTCTCCCGGAGTTCAGCGCTGCCTTGTTCATTCGGATCCCAGTGGTCCGCGTGGCTCGCAAGAAAGTTGGGCACATAGACGCGATCACTGTATAGAGCAGCGAATTGACCTAAGTTTCTCACATTATTCACTCGGCATTTCACTGAGACACACGGCGTTGGCCAGCCACTAAGGGGTAAAGTAGCAGAGTGCGTGAATGTTGTGGTTGCTGAAGGTGCATTGGTCACTGACGTGATCTGCGCAGACTGCTTCGACAGTTCTAGTAAATCGTCAACTGAGGAGGTCGCAATGTGCGAGGAATTTACTGCACCCTTCTTTAACAATCCACTGTTTTCAAGCAACTCGAACAAAACCATGCCGCTAGTGTAGACTAGGTCGTCAGTCATGCCTTTTTCCTTAAGGTTGTCAAATCATTCATATGAGTCGATCCTTACTAAGAATTGAAGCCTAGTCCCCCAATACCAGCAACATCCTGTTATAATCATATTTCATCTCAAACATTGTCCCCAAATGAAATCCCCGTGCACCTATCTTATTGAAAACTCAGCTTAATCTCAAAATTGTAAGTATAGCGAGAATTTTGTTATTATTCCATAGATCTTCCTAAGATAGGTACAGAGCGGGCTGCTGCTGAGACTTCCTCAATTTCGCACCCCCTCTGAATATTCAATGTCTGTTATGAACATAATGTCCCTTGTTTCTATGATTTCTATACTATCCGCTGTATTAACATTCGTCTTTTGTCGGAGCACTATGTCTAGTGGCTATTGGTTGCCAGATTTCCTCTTCCTTTGGATTGTCAATCTGATGCGGAAAAAGGTTATCTGCCAGATCAAACCTGTTGAATGAAAGTCCATAAGCTACTGAAAGCCTTGGAAGCCATGCCTCTTGCTGATTATTAAGAGTTAAGTCAGTAGGTTTGGGGATTCCAATTATATTCGGATTGATTGGCTTGTTAAAAATTGTTGGATACGAAAAAGGGTATAGCACTGCTTCTTTATATGGATTATCGCAATGTCCTCCACCCCCGAAAATAATATCTACATCTTCGAGTTGATTATGATTGTATAATTTTCTTCTTGAACTAGCCAAAATTTTTAAGGTTTGAGAAGAAAGCTTTTCAGCAATCTGACTACAGGCAGATTTAAGCTCATATTCATCAGCACCTTTTTCTTTTAGTTTCCTCCACTTTTCCAGCAGGGAGCATTTTGCATTACAATCATCAGTTTTCATTGAAGCAGCAATAAATTCAATTTGGCTTGAACCTAAAGGTATGACATCAGCATGGAGATAATTAAGTCCTTCCTCGAAATTGCGTCTGGTAAATGTAAATATGCACTGATCCACAGTTGCTGCACCTGTATCTGAGAAAAGATATATTCCTGGTTTCGATACCCTGGACTTTACAAAACCCTGCAAGTTAGCACTCACTTCTGGAACGAGAAAGCAAACATCTTGAATTGCGCTGTCAGGTTGAGAATTATTATGATCGCAAAGATTCTTTAACTCATCATATTTTATATAGGGATGCCCGGAAAGCTTATTTGATAGCCACCAGGCTTTACATAAAACTCCATGGTAGAGGTCTCTAACTTTTGGCTCTTCAGCAAAAGCTACGGGAATACCAAGATTTACAGCAATTAAATCATTGGGATGATTTCCATAATCATTAAAGCGTGTTATTAAATCAGCACGTATTTCTCCCAAAACTCCTGCGAGATAATAAATTGAACAAACCTCAACAAATTGGGCAAGCTTTCTATTGTCCTGCCGTTCCAAAGCTTGCCGGTATACATTGAGAGTCTGAGCATCCCACTGGCTGGAGGCCACTTCTCTCAGAGCCCACTTCAGGTGATAAAGATTTCCATCTGCGTAGTGTCTGTCATATTCATCAATGTAAGAGAGAGTTTTATTCTCATACTTTAGCAGACTTGGGTATAAACACTCCATTTTATTCCCTGAAAACCTCGGTGAAACATAAACCCAGGCTTCGCTCGTGTTTACGTCACGACATATACATTTTGAAAAAGCAGTTCCAAAATCAAAACCTATCTGAAAAAAATAAGGATCCCTTTCATTGCTGGGCTCATCTTTTTGCCTCCCAACTTCAAAAATACTCTTGTCGGTTTTTGTTGTTGAGGTAGGTTTTTCAGTCTGTTCCAAGCTGCTTCGAAACGCTTTATGCTCAGTTTCGGTAGAGCGTTGATCAGATGGTGATTTGATGATGTCAACAGCATTATTTGAAGGATACTTTTCCTTTCCAAACAAAAAATCTTTAAGCCTGCGCATTTTTTCTGCAAATCCTGCCATCTATACACCCCCAACTTAAAGCTTATGGAATTGATAAGAAAATTCCAGCTGCAACAGAGCTCTGTTCAAAGTCAGGATCTGCTTTTTGTTGAAGATCCGTCAATTTGCTATTTTTGTTGTCATGAACAATCTGAAGTCGCTTTTTTGTCATATTGATGACCTGAGGGCTTCTGTTAGCAGAATGCAACGAATCTAAACGCTTTTGATCTTGAGCTATCCTTCGGTCAAAAAAGTTTTTTACCCGCTGAGCTTTAATTTGATATGCGTCATCATTGTCAGCCTGGAAATTTATAACTGCTGTATCAAATTCTTCAGCTAAGTAGCTTTCAAGTTCATCAAAAGCATTTTCAAGTATATTTTGTTCATAATCTGGATATGTCCAGTCGTGACCATTTCTTAACAAAAGTTGAACAATAGCTTCTGCCTCATCTCCAACAATTATGGTTTCATTTTCCAAAGAATATATCCCATAGGCCAGTTTTTCCCGGGGTAAAAGACCTTGCATACTCCATCTCTCCATTAAATAACAATACCGGCCTTGAGGCAGTGGAGAATGCTTCAATTCAAGGGCTGAGACGTTAAAGATAGAGTGAGAAATATTTTTGTTAACTTTAGTAATCCAGCGAACCAGTGGAGAGAGGTGATTAATGAAGTGAACATATCTACGAGAATTAGCAGGCAATTGTTGATGTACCTGCCTTCCAAATGTTATTGTAAACTCGTTTCTTCTGAAAGGACTGGCACTAAGCGAGCGGTCATCTTTGATAAATTCGGAAAGCGAGGCATGCGCCTCCTGGGTAAGCCTAATTTTAAAACATCCATTTGCCGGGTGATTATGGTTAATTTCACAGCCTTGAAAGTTTCTTTCAAAGAAATCAAATAGATAATCTTCAAGTTCCTCAGGTTGAATATAGCGACCTTTTTCTCTGTCCTCTTCAATTTTCCGTTGAACATAGTCTGATAATGCAATAAGGGCATCACCAGATTCCTCCAGAGCTTGAATTTGCAACAGTTTTTGTTCAATGACCTGCTCTGACTGTTCTATAATTATTGATTCCTGCTCAGGAGATAAATTTTTGGAGAGCAATTCAATAGTGAGGTCTTTTACTATCCTACCAATGACATCTTCCAAATCCCCCATACTATTCTTAAACATCTCCAGCTTACTGTGCAGCCTATCATACAAACGCTCTTCAATTGTCTCCTTAATTTTAAAGTTCACAATAGACAACTTTTTGGCTTTTTGTCCAACCCTGTCAATTCTTCCTATTCTTTGCTCAACTCTCATGGGATTCCAAGGGAGGTCATAATTGATCATAGCTCTGCAAAACTGCAAATCAATACCTTCACTGCCTACCTCTGAAGACAACAATATCCTTGGACCACTTGGATCCTTGAAACGCTCTAATTCTTCCCAGCGCTGTTCATTAGGTACACCGCCGTGTATCATTGTCACTGAGAACCCATCAGCAATCAGACGTCGCCTTAAGTAGGCAAGAGTTGGTCGATAATAAGCAAAAATCAAAACCTTTTCGTCAACTTCCATCTCATCAAAAAGATTCGTCAACTTTTGATATTTGCTGTCATTAGCTTCAAAGTCATATTGAAGAAGATCTGAGTACTTTGTGAGATCAAAAATGTCTTCAAGGATGTTTACAATTTCTTCATCCAAATCCAAATCACCAATTGATTCGTTTAAAAGCTCTTCAGGATCACCTAATTTTCCGGAACGAATTTCATCAGCAATTACAGGCAAACAACTTGCAGCTCTTAACTGCAAGCCCATGACCTGAAAGATATGAAATGGCCTGTTATCAAGAAAACACATTTTTCTGACCATAGAAAGAATAGCTTGATATAACCTCTTTTCTGCCTCAGCATACTCTACTTCTAATACCACAGCCTCCCTTAAGGGGCGTTCCTCCTGTACCTGCACTCGACGTGTCCTGTTAATATAATTCCCCAGCAGATTTAGCTTCTCTGCAATATCCTGACATTTAGCTACCTGGGATTTGTCTTCTGGATTCAATCTCTCCAACATCTCAAGGAATTGCTTAAAACCTTGTAAGTTTTTAATGTATGGACTTTCTTGCATCCCAGTAACAGCCTGTGCAAGATGTTCAAAATCTACAGGGATTCGTGCCAAAGCATTGCTTGCCTGGACAGTAGAACGGTTGGCTTCCAGTAATTCTTCAAACATGGTTTGGGTTTCAAAAAAATCCTCGTCAATAAGTCTTAGCAAGCTATGCAAATCAGTGTTTTTATTGTTTACCGGAGTGGCTGACACACAAAGAACAGCACCTGTTCCTTCAGCTGAAGACAAGGCATTCCCAAGATGAAAGGTTGTAGTTGCAGGATTTCGCATATAGTGGGCTTCGTCGAATATGACCAGATCAAAAGCGAAGTAATCTTGATTCCAGTATCTAATATCTCGTAAAAGATTAGTTTTTGAAGATCCTTTTACTTGTTCATCTATAGATTCTTTGAGAATTGAAAGCTCTTTTTTTGGGGGACGGAGACTTGTATATGTTGAAATTAAAGCAAAAGAATGAGAAGGGCCAAAACGTTTTAAATCTTCTATCTCACCTTGTAGCTCAGAAAAATTGACCACTTTGGCATTTATCAAAAATTTTGTGCGCAGTTCCTCTTTCCACTTGTTAGCAAGGATTTTAGGGCAGACTATAAGTAGCCTGCTGGCTTGCCTGCGTGCTTGCAGTTCCATCCATATCAATGCTGCTTCGATTGTTTTACCCAGGCCGACCTCATCGGCAATAATGAGACGTTCTGTTGGAGTATTGATAAATTTTAGGACGGGTTTGAACTGATACGGATAAAAGTCGATTTGTGCGGCCTCCATGGAATAGATTATTTCATGGAGTGTTCCTTTGAGTTTCTCATAGGTAATTAGGCGTCTTAAATCACTTTGCTTTCCAAAATGGCCATTAATTAACTTGTCCTTAATGGTTCCCACAGATTTTGGCATTGGTTCCAAAACGCTTATAGGACGGTAACTGCTGTCCCCTCCAGGATAGGCCAGTTGGATCATTATGACATTGGTTCCTATTTTTTTGGATTTACCCGTGTACTGTCCTGGTTTACCAGGATTTTTTTTGTCAACGATCCATTCACCGGCAACGAAAGAAATAGTGGTATCTTGCGGACTTTCATTCATGATTTTCTAATTTCCTTAAGATAATTACAACCACTTTGCTCAAAACAGCCAACTTACGGCTCAAGTATTTTAAAATGACTTATAGTAAGGCTCATAACATCAAATGGGTTATCAATTACCAATCGCTTTTTTGCTCTGCAGTAGAAGTCCTACAGGCTGTAGCTTACCCCGAAGGGGAATAAAAATAAATTGGAATCAAGGGCAGTAAGGCCTTATCCTCATCACTTAGCTTATGGTAGAACTCCTGCCACAGTTCAATGAATCTGGACAGGTCGATGAGTTCAACATGGACATGGGATGATCTGGCTGTTGTCTTGGAATCAGAAGTGAATCCGCTTGAAGATATGAAGATGCCCACGTCGCCGTCTTTTTGCAGCAGGCCCAAAGAAGCGCCAAGCTTTCCAAAGAAATTACGTCTTTTCATAAATCCTCTGGGCATCCGCATGTTTTAGTGGAATCCGGCCATCAGGATCTGACCCCACTCTGTTCCTGGGTATGATCAGAAAAGCCTTTAAAAAAGCCTGTTTTTAATCAAATTCAGGCCAAGTAACCATTTTTTTATGGGGATTACAAGGAAAAAACTTGTGGGTTCGGGTCGGGGCACATGCAT
>PWNJ01000148.1 GCA_003558985.1 candidate division CSSED10-310 bacterium | reverse complement strand
TTTATCAGCACAAAAAGCGGTTCAGCGTGTCATGTACCGAATAGATCAGTTCAGAAACGGGTCAGCACAGGTGGATGATATTACACTGGTTGTCGTACGTCGGCGCGGTTCGCATGAAACAATTTCGGAGGAAACCTGATGAGTCCTGACAACGGGCCGAGACTGCATCGCGACAGACTGGCATTTCTGCTGAGTACGCTTGAAGATATGGGTGAGACGTTGACCGGAGGTGAATCATTTGATACTGCCGCGCGATATCTGCTTCGTATGCTTTTGGGCTCCATTGGTATTTCCAGCGGCGCTATCTTTACATTTGCATCGAAGCGAAAGGTTTTACGGTTAAAAGACAAAACTTCCGGCCATGAATGCGATATCAAAGAATTAAAAATATCGGATGATTTGATAGCCCGAATGGCCGAAAACGCTCGCCCGCATCGGGCATCTGATCTACCGGAATGGCTGTCAGAAGGACTTCACCAGATGGTAGAATTCTGGAAACAGCATAATGTTCAGGTGGTGATACCGCTGGCGGTCAAGGGTGATCTGCTTGGAATGGTGTGTCTGGGAACCCGGTTTATGAACCAGCCATACACCGAAATTGACCTGCAGATACTCAGTCTTCTGACGCGACACATCAGTTTGTATTTTCATAGTCAGAAAAGTCTGGAACAGGCCCGGCAGGCAAATTATGAGTTGCGTCGCAAGGTGCTGGAAATGGAACAACTTTACGAGGTTGGTCTGGCGATAACCGGATTGAAAAGTCCCGAAGCGGTACAGGAAGAGATACTGACCCGGGCAACGACGATACTGGATTCCCGGTATGGCGCAGTATGGTTGATGAAAGACAACACATATTACCTGGCTGGAGCTTTCGGTTTCAAAAATGAGATACCCGTCCCGGATATCATGACCGATTTGACTGGCAAAACCGTTAGCAGTGTTCGTTTCGGGCCGGATGAATCGTTGTGTCTGATGGCTCCGATGACAATACGCAATACACCGGTGGGAGTTTTGAGTGTTGCTGGCAAGGAAAGCCGGCTGGGCGGGTACATGAGATTTTCAGAGACAGATTTTCAATTGCTGGCCTCATTTGCCAATCAGGCGGCGGTCGCAATGGAAAACGCCCGTCTGTATGTTGAAGCGCTTGAAAAGGAGCGTCTGGATCAGGAACTCAGGGTTGCCGCTGAAATTCAGGAAGCAATTCTGCCGGAATCGTTTCCGGAACACCCGAAACTGGATGTCTCTGCGCTGACATTGCAGTCCAGAACAGTCGGGGGAGATTTTTTTGATTTCTTCAATATAGCGAACAGCACACCGGCAATTGTAATCGCCGACATTTCCGGCAAGGGAATTCCGGCGGCGATGTTGGTATCAACGTTTCATGGCGCATTGCACGCGTACGCCGGGTTTGTCGATTCGCTGGAAGAACTGGCTGGTCGATTAAACAATCTTCTGACAGAAACGACGCCTGAAAACAAGTTTGTAACCGCTGCTTTTCTGACATGGCATCCGAAAACTGGTGACATGGTCACGCTTTCGGCAGGCCATGAACCGATGATATTGCTCCGGGCCAATGGCGACATGGAAAAGATATCGGAAGGCGGCATGGTTCTGGGTTTATTTTCGGACACAAAGTTTACAAGTAAAACAGTTCGTTTGAATCCCGGTGACAGTTTGTGTCTGTATACCGACGGTATCACGGATCGCACCAACGCTGAAGGTAAACAGTTTGGTTTTGAACGTTTTGAGACGCTGCTGAAAGAAACGGTCGGCGGTGATGCATCAGGTATTGTCCGCAACGTCTTCCGTCAACTGGAAACCTTTGCCGATGATGAACCCGCTCCGGACGACCAGACGATGCTGGTTCTTGTGCGGAAGCCGGGATAGCTGGCGGTTTCCCGATTACATGTAAATTCATGCAAGCCGGTTCAAGACGGATTTCTGTATAATTGGGATATAACAGCATCGAATATTCAGCAAGGTTACCGATGTCTGCAATAACATACTGGATATGTGTCTATCTTCGAAATAATTATTGTTTAAAGAATTCGATGACAAACAATCAGCAAACAACGAGTTCAGGATTGTTCATCGGAAGACTATTCCGGATCCTTCAAAAGATGTTTGTAATGATTGTTCAAATGATCATAGAGTGTAGTATAATAAGTGTCGTGAATGATCCGGTTGCGTGGCGGCGTCACATCCGTTGTGATGGTTCCATGTGTTGCGACAGGTTCGTCTGTGATAGCGCCGGCAGAAGCTGCAATATTATTCAGTTCTTTTTTCATCAGCTCAACAAATTGATGAAACTTCAGATCAAGAACAGACATTATCCCGGCCATCACATCCGGTTCGGCCTGCTCAGGAAAAATTTTCCGTGTTTCGATTTCGTTATATTTATGTTTAAACGTTCCAAGAACACCATCGAAATCAGTATCTGATAGTCCTGCACGCGCTCGTATATTTTTAAACAAATCACTGAAAGACGAAGCGTTTTCATGCAATTTTTTAACACTGGATTGAATCATTTTAACTTTTAAGTGTTCTGAAAACAATTTTAATTTTTTCTTAAAATCATTTAATTCCATCTCAGTTGGTGTGCCTGGATCAGGCGTTACACCATCAAACTTTTCAACAAGCAAGTTTTCTTTCAACTGAAAAACATATTCAATAATACTGTCAAGCTCATTGTTTTTTTCTATCACTTTGAATCTCCTTTTCGTTTCAAGAATTCTTTGCGGATTTTTTCGCGAATTCTTTTCATTCTGGATTTAAGCGTTGATACTTTTATATCAAATTCGTCTGACATATTCTTGTATGTGCAATCATACCAATAAAAAAATTTGATCAGTTCCAGATCAAGTTCATCCAGAACGCTGAATAGGATATCTCTGACTATCCTGAAATCTTCGCTATTTTCCGGATCTTCCATGTTCAACAAAGATAACCTCATGTGGTCATGTTCGTTAAGCATTGTTTTGTAGTTTTCATGGTGTTTGTTCTTTCTGTAGTAATCAATCGCAATGTGGTTGGCAACTGTAACGAGCCATTTTTTTAAACCATCCGGTTTGTCAGGTTTGGATGTCATTATATGTTTATAAAAGCGCAAACATAATTCCTGCCATGCATCCTGTGCCCTTTCACGTGTGAAACCATAGTTCTTTCTGAAATGAGCAATAAATCTGGAATAATGTGATTCGTAAAATTTGATATATGCTTTATTGTCGCCGGTTTTTAATTTTTCAAGCAGTTCAGCAGAAATCACGATTTCTCTCCTTGTCATATAAATAGACGTTTAAGGGTTGCAGTAATACAGGGAATGAATAATTCTTCCGGAAGGATAACGCGGCCGTCTGAGAGGTTCCAACAGGGATGCGGCTGCAACATCCCTGAGTCTTGAACCTTCCAGTATAACTTCACCGTTGTTTATTCGAGTGGCCAGTGTCTGACATGTTTGCCAGGGTAATATAGTATTGAGTTCATTGACAATTTAAGAATATTGCGAGTGGTTTCGTGGTAGTGAAAACACCGGGGACTGCTTGAAAACTGTATTCCGGACGCTTTGATTTTGGGGATCAGAGAGGGGTCTGTTACCTTGATTGAAAAATCGAGGCTCTATTGAAGCACCACGATTGGTGAATAATGGGATGCAGCAGAAAAACCACTAAACTATCCAGCAGCGTGGTAATTGCATCAGAAAGCTCGTCATTAAAAGTAAAATGGTCAAAATATAGACTTAAAATCGAAAACATTCACGAAGTATGTCTATCAATAAGTCAACGTGATCCTCGCATTTAATCTTGCCATTTATATCATGTAACGTTCTGGAATGTTTATGCTGACTGATTTCCATTTCGGCGGGAAAAAGATTGATTACTTCAGATAAAGAATACTTTGGTATTCTATCAACACCGTTTTGTGTATAAATGAAATAAAACTTTACTGAATCTCTATTCGCATTAACTCCCAGAATATTGTGAAATCCAGTTTTGTCTTTAAAATCCAAAGTGTTTTTTTTGCAATCTTTTCCGCCAAAAAGTGAATTTAACTTAATCAATGAAGAATGCATAAGAGATTTGTCCAAATTTCTGCATCGAGCGACTTTTCGATAGTACGTCGAAGGTAAAGGAATCAGAAGATTTTTTCTGAATTTGTTTGGAAAAAACAAAGGCTTTCTAAATTCAGGATCGTTTACTTCTATAAAAAACTCTTGCATGGCAGGATCACCCTGGGCTATGTCAATTGATGCATCTGCCTTGTTATATCCACGCTCTGGATTATTTGACTGATATTGATCAATATAAAGTTGCTCGAGTTGTGAAAGTTCAGAATCTTCTGAAATATCTGTATCCAGGATTTCAAAAGTAAAAGCTTCTTCGCCATATTTATTCCACGAATTCTGTAAATGTTTATTTGCGTGCTGATTTTGAACAAGCAATGAAATATGTTGTTTTGTTCTGAGTTCAATTTGAACTGATCTGCCAACATAAACCTTGTTGTTTAACGTATTCTTTATCAGATAAATACCACGTGTCATATAAAGTTACTCCATAAGATCAAACGATTCTGCTTTAAATCTGCGTTTCAAATCGTTCATTTCATTGTATTTTAAAAATTTATCATGCTGCAGACGACCTATGACTACACCTGGCGAAACTTCCAGCTTTTTAGCAAATGCCAACACAGAATGTTTGTTAAAAAGATCCTTTTCTACAAATTTCCGGTATTCTGCCGGAGGGATCAGCATATCTGCAGCAAATCTGTTTGCTTCATCCTCCTCAGACGATGAATAATGTTTGTTTTCAATGAATATCGCTTTTTTAGAATGATTCAATATGTGACCGGCTTCATGAAAAAACGAGAACCAGAAGTGATCGTCGCTACCAAATTTCAAACTTAACTGAATCAGAGCTTTTGCGGGATTTATCCAGCGTGTTGCACCGCTGGCTGTTTTGGGTAAATATGGCACAAAAACAACGGCAACACCGCATGACGCACACAGCTTGACAAGTTCAGAGCAAAAAGTATCAGGTGATTTCAATGTCAAAGCTCTTATCTTGTACAACACACTTTTAAAAGCTTGACGGTTGTATGGTGAACAGCACCTGGATAGCGCAACTTGTTCACCCTTTCTTAGCCATGCCGAAAGCGCATAGGGGTCCGATTCGATAGTTGCAGATTTTCGGTAATGAACGCGAACTGAATTCCAGTGGTTTTCCCATGCTTTGGGTGATGCAACACCAAAATAGACCAAAAGATGATTCAAAATTTCTGACGGGTTGCCGGTTTTGGTAATCCACTGATGATTCATCATAGTTTTGACAGGAAAGTTTTTTACCCATTTAGTCTGTTTTGCCAATCGGGCTTGCTCCTTTTCTGCAGCAACAAACTCGTCATATCGACGTTGACGATTGTTCCAGAAAGACGCGGGAATCCCTAAAACTTTCTCAAACTGAATAGCGGTCTCAGGCAAAATCTTTGTTTTTCCAGTGATAATTTCATTTATTGTTTTTGCCGGTCGTCCGGTACGCTTCGCCAGTTCTGCCTGGGACATATCCAATGCATTAATCGTTTCTAAAAGTGTATCGCCGGGCTTGGAAACATAATCCGGCACATACTCATTTTTTACGTTTTTTGCCATGATAGTCCTCAATTTCTTCAATTCTGACTGCTGTGATTCTTTTCAAATCCAGTGAACCATCTACAAGTAAAGGTACAGGATCATGATACGGTTTGAATAATAAACGATAAGGTTCACTTAGTGAAACAGCCCAAAGTCCCTTTCTGTCACCAATTAGTGGATGACATTTTGCTGCAGGTAATTGCTTCAGATCAAAAAGAGTGTTCGAGTCCCGAATTTCATCCAGTCTTTGAAACAGCTTGCGTCCTTTTTCATCACCCAGCAACCGTTTCGCGTCCTTAATACAGGTTCCGACTTTTTTCAGTTTGTTGTTCCTGAAGTGAATATCCACATCAAAACTCTGCAATAATATTAACCCTTGAGGTTAAGAAAAGTTCCATTTTAATTTGCCAAAATTTACAAAAACATCCACAAAAATAAGTAAATCAATGAAATTATACGCAATAAATGCTACATTGCAAAACATTCAAACAGTGATTGATCTGAATATCACGTCCAGATACCGGGTATTGACCGGTCGCAAAAGGCGCATTTGCCATCTTTTATATGGTTGTCCAGAATTTGGAAATGACTGCGGTGAACAAGCCGTTTTTCGCAGCCCGGACAATACGTGGAGTTGTGTTTGTGGCCCGGCACATTGCCGATGCTGACGTATTCAAGACCTTCGGCAGTGGCGATACTGTGAGCGTTCTGGAGTGTTTTCAGCGGTGTCGGCGGCAACTGTGTCAGACGATATGCAGGTGTAAACCGGCTGAAATGCAGCGGCGTGTCAGCGCCAAGCGTTTCCCTGATCCATTGACACATACGCCGGATATCATCCGGATCATCATTGTGTGTCGGAATGACAAGAGTGACAATTTCCAGCCACGCATGTTTTTTGATCGTTTCCAGATTGTCCAATACCGGTTTGATTCGCGCCGAAGCGATCGTGCGGTAAAAATCCTCGGTAAATCCTTTCAGGTCAATCGAAAACGCGTCGGTCACTTTCAAGAGTTCGCGCAGCGGTTTCGGATTCATCGCGCCATTTGAGTTACACAACGTTCTGATACCGTTTTTATGAGCCAGTTCAGAAATTTCCATCATGTATTCCCAGAATGCGGTTGGTTCGTTGTACGTGTATGAGACAAACGGTATATCGGCTGATGATGCCCGGGAAACAAGATCAGTCGGACTCAAATCGTACACAGTGGACATATCCTGCACAGACCGCTGCGACAGATGCCAGTTCTGGCAGTTGCGACAGAAGAAATTGCATCCGGCCGTGCCAATACATAATCGGAGTGTTCCGGGCAACACATGCAGAAGCGGCTGTTTTTCGACCGGATCAATGTGAACGGCGGACGGCCGCCCATAGACCAGACTGACCAGTTTTCCCTTTCGATTCTCGCGAACGCGGCAGGCGCCCCGGCCACCCGGCTCAACAACGCATTGTCTGAAACACAGCTTACATTGAACCATGTTTTTATCCGGCATGCTGACATAATGCATCGCTTCCCTGACGGCGCCGGCGTTTGCTCTGCGCATCGAATCGGCTCCCGACATGGGTCGCAAACGGGATTTCGGTATGTCATCACATTCACTGGTACCCAAAAGCGGCGCTGCAACAAGTAATTTTGCCGCATTGGAAATGAATTTTCTGCGGCTCAGTTTTGTCATGAAACCTCCCCGAATGGCTGATGTTTTCGCGTCAGAGCGACTCCGGTCAGCATCATAAGACTCAATATTTTTAACACAATCAGAGTCATAAGAGTTCCCGGAAGTCCCGCCAGCGGCAGAAGAACAACTCCCGCTATGATACCGCCTGCACAGCCGCCAACAAGGTCGCCCGCGTAGATAAGTCCGGCTGATGACGGCATCGTGTTTCGCGTGTCCGACCAGCGCCGGTACAGATCAACCGCTGCGGGAAACTGAGCGCCGGTCAGCATTCCGGAACAAAAACACAAGACCAGAAAAACCGTTTTGATCAGCGCTGCCGGCAAATCGAACAGACGCAGACCGGGCGCCAGAAACAATACTGCCGGCAGAAACGCAAAGACAATCAGGGCCATATCAAGTTTTATCAGAAGTGGAATCGGTTTTCGGCCGGTTCGCGCCAGCAACAACGCTGCCAAACGGCTTCCAGATACGGTTCCGGCCATGAAAATACTTACCAGAATACCAATCCAGTAAAACACATATCCATAAAGCGCCTGAAACATGAAAATGAACGCTATGTCAAAAATCATACCAGCAAACCCCGTGGTGATAGCGGTAAAATTCACTGCCATACCGGGCGCTACATTTTTTATCGTGTCTTTGCGCCGAAACAACAGTTTTTCAGCGCTGCCGAACACGATAAACAGAACAGCGAAAACGGTTCCCAGCCGCAATGCGATTCCAGCCGGGGTTTCAAAACCGTCCAGAAACGTGTTGAGTGACGGTGAAAACAGAGCATTATGGTAACGCAGACTGTAAAACACCGCCGCCGGTGTGAAATCAAGGTTCAACGCCGCCTCAACATTCCGTACTGAATCGAAAAACCACTGTATTCGGCGTTCGTGAAGTCGGTATTCTATGTAAAACGGATCAAAATACTCCGTTTCGAGTGATCGTTCATGAAACCTTTCGGAAAGAATGTCCTGTGATATCAACAGATCGCCCGGGCCGGCCAGATAATGTGTTGTATCACCGGGAATCACATGAACTGTCCTGAAAACATGCTGTAAAGTGGACAGAATACTCACATGAAGTTTTTTCAGTTCCGGATCAAGATACGACAGGGACCCTGGAAGTGTCAGCGCCAGAACACCGTCCGCACTCAGTCTTTCAGCGGCCATACCGAAAAATTCGGCGGTAAACAGTCGGTTGGACTGCAGATCGGACGGCATATCCATTCCAATGATTATGACATCATACTCAACCGGCGTTTCCTTCATGTATAGCCGTCCGTCCGAAAAAATGATGTTGACGCGTTCATCACTCAGTTCGCTGACGGTCAACGGTGTCGGAAACATCCGGATTATTCGAAGCAGTTCCGGATCAATCTCGACATAATCAATCCGTTTGACCGGGTGTTTCAGAGTTTCCCGGATAGCTCCGCCAGCGCCGCCGCTCAACAAAAGCGCTGTTTCAGGCGCTGCATGCGACAACAAAGGGAAATGGATGTTTGCCTCGACCGTCAGGATGTCCGGATCGGGAACGGTAATTGACGGCAAACCGCCGGTATAGAATGTATATTGGTTTTCCTTCCGGCCCACAGCGATATTTTCGTATATGGAATTATGATAGAGCACAATATTGTGTCCGGCCCACTGTCTGTCAATGGACAAATGATGTATGGCGTTGGCTCCGTTAAATGCAAGGAGCGCCAGAGAGACGATACAAAACACCGCGCTCAATCCGCTTAAAAAATGGCGTCGCATGACAGGTGTTTGATCGTTCGGGACGCGGCCATACACCATCAGCGCGACACACAAGGCCAGATTGATGGCCGAGACTGCAAAAGCGATTTGAAACGCATTAAAAAACGGTATCAGAAAAAACGTTACACATGCGGCTCCGGCAAGAGTGCCCAGAGCTTCCAGAACATATACGGAGGTTGCGGAATCGGTTTCCTGATCTGTTTTGCCGGCCATTTTGCGTTGGCTGGAATACAGATTGCAACCGCTGGTAAAGAGCGCGCCGTGGGCAAAACATACCGGCAGAAGAAGGGCCAGTGATGCCAGAGCCAGCGAACCGAAACCGGCGCCTTCGCCCGGCGGAATAGACATCAGGTGTTTGATGATTCGGGCCGTGTAAATTGTTAAGGGAAGAATGAGCGCAAACAGGAACTGCATCAGGACAAAACTGTCCGGTTTGGAGGGTTGGCTGTTTTTTTTTCTGAAAGCGTATGCGCCCAGAGCTTCGAACAGCAGCCAGCCGGAGAGAATAACGCCGATGGAGAGTTCGTTTCCGTAAAAGACCGTTAACAGTTCACGCAGCAGTATAATCTGTGCGGTCATGCCGCTGAATCCCATAACCAGCAGGGTTATGGTCAGCCATTTCATGACCAGATTCCGGGTATTGAACGATCACAAAAGGCACATTTGCCGTTTTTTATGTGGTTGGCCATTACCCGGAAATGAGTGCGGTGAATGATGCGTTTTTCGCAACCCGGACAATATGTGGAATTATGTTTGTGGCCCGGCACATTGCCGATGCTGACGAACTCAAGACCTTCGGCGGTGGCGATACTGTGAGCGTTTTCAAGTGTTTTTACCGGTATTGGCGGCAGTTGTGTCAGACGGTATGCGGGCGTGAACCGGCTGAAATGAACCGGCGTGTCAGCGCCAAGTGTTTCTTTGATCCATTTGCACATGCGCCGGATATGATCCGGATCATCATTATGAGTCGGAATGACAAGGTTGACGATTTCCAGCCAGGCGTGTTTTTTGATTGTTTCCAGATTGTCCAATACCGGTTTAAGTCGCGCTGAGGCGATCGTGCGGTAAAAATCCTCGGTAAACCCTTTCAGATCAATGGTTGCCGCGTCTGTGTACTTCAGAATTTCGTTTAATGGATCGGTATTCATGGCTCCGTTGGAATGAAACAAAATTTTTGTCCCGTTTTCAGCGGCCAGTCTGGAGATGGCAAGCATGTATTCATAAAATACCGTCGGTTCGTTGTAGGTAAATGAAATTATGGGAGCTTTTTCACGTAGCGCCAGAGCAACCATCTGTTTCGGAGTGAGTTGGTGAATCGTTCGCATTTTTTCGACCGGACGCTGGGACAGATGCCAGTTATGACATTGACGGCAGAAAAAATTGCATCCGGCTGTGCCGATACACAGAATATCCGTACCGGGAAGCATGTGATGCATCGGCTCTTTTTCCACCGGCTCGATATGCACTGCGGAAGGCCGCCCATAGACCAGACTGACCAGTTTTCCTTTTCGGTTTTCGCGCACCCGGCAGGCGCCGCGGCCATCCGGCGCAACAATACACTGTCTGAAACACAGTGTACATTGAACTTCGCCGTTATCAGGCATGCTGACATAATACATGGCTTCCTCAGCCGCCTTCGCAGAATCCTTGTCCGGGGTGGCTCCGGAAACAGAGTCAGCGCCGGTATCAGTCTGGTCCGAATTGACAGACGTATTGCATCCGCAAACTCCGAACAGCGAACCTGCGGCAAGGAATCTGATTGTATTTGCAATAAAAACTCTGCGGTTAAAACAACACCGCTTGTCGGATGCTCCGAGTCTGGTCCTGGTATAATCGTTTTGATCCAAAAAACTCATCACAAAAAATCTAACAAAAACAGGCAAAATCGTCAATATGATGCAATCCGTGTAGTCATTCGGCAGGGTTAAAAATGTAATGACTGGTTTCAGAAACATATAAAACATCACTAATTTCGTCTGGTCTGGATAAGGTTCCTTTTTCAGGTTACAATCAGAATAGCAAAGGAAGCCCTTATGAAGCAGATCAAAGTTAGTCTGGATGATACGCACAGGAGAGAATCATGATATTGCGGTATTTACTTGTATTGTTTGTGGTCGTTCCTATTGTGGAACTGTTTGTTTTGCTGAAACTTGCGGAGTTGGTCGGCGCTCTGGCGACAATAGCCCTGATATTGCTGACCGGAGTTGTTGGAGCGTTTCTGGCCAAATCCCAGGGTATTGCCGCATGGCGGCGGATTCAGAACGAGTTTTCCCGGGGACACATGCCGACCGATGAACTGCTGGACGGTTTGATGATTTTTGCAGGTGGAGTCACGCTTCTGACACCGGGACTGATCACAGATACGCTGGGGTTCTGTCTGATGATTCCATACACGCGATATCTGATAAAACTGTATCTGCGCAAATGGATACAAAAGAAAATGGAAGACGGCCAGATATACATTAACAAAGACCCGCCTGAAACAATCGTTATTGATGCGGATGCGGAGATCATTGATTCAGACGATGAATCGTATTATTAAACGTGCCGTTTTGGGGAGGGCTTAGGGCGTAAGGCGGAAGGCTTAATAGGTAGAAGGTTGAAAGTAGAAGGGGTGCCGTCTGTTGATTTGTGATGGAACCCAAAAACAAATGCAGGGGCGTTCGGCGAACGCCCACAATAGGACGCAAGATTGTCTTTTTCTCTCATGTTCTCAAGCGAAGCATTCTCGCGCGGCCACCGGCCGCACCGGGCAGAGACGGTTACAACGCGAGAGAGGTCATTGAACCTTGAACGTATCAGAGACACGATTCAACCCCGTGCCGCTTTGACTTTAGCGTCAATCCCGGCGACTTTTGCCTGTTGATCGCGCCACCAGTCCTGAGACATCTGGGCATCCAGTTCTGCCTGGGTCATGCCCTGTTGCTCCACCCATGTAAAATATTTCAGATGATGCCAGCGTTTGCGCGTTTCAGTCGTTCCTTCCAGCATGTAATCCAGTTTCTGCCGCCGAAAAACGGCTTCTGCCCGCATATATGCCATAGTTTCATCCATGGCGCCTGAGCGCGCGGTCAGTTTATCCATTTCGGTATGATAGCGATCAATGGCATCGGTGCAAACGGTTACGATCAAATCATTTTTCCCGAAACCGTAAAACCGGGCGGCCTTGATGGCTCCCAGAACATTGCAGACCCCCGACAAGCCGAAAATGGTTGACAGTTTTCGCACTTTGTCTTCCGGAATTCCATACCGGTTTATCAGAACATTCCATCCGGCTTTTTCTGTCAGCAATTGAAGACCTTCCTCACATTCATGGTCATCGATACAGGCCAGCAGATCCATGTTCATGACATTGTGTATCCATGTGACATGTTTATCACCGATACCCTGAATGTTATGCGGCCCGTATCCGTTATTGTAAATGGTTGGGCATTGAATGGGTTCAAGCCCGATGATTTTGTGTTCGGGCCACAGTTGTTTCAGCCGGTCGCCGGCGGCGATAGTGCCGCTGCTTCCCATGGATGCGGCAAACCCGGCAACTTTTCCGTTTCCAATACCCTGCTGAAACAGTTCTGCCGCCAGTTCGGCGATGGCATTGCCGGTTACATGATAATGAAACCGGTAATTTCCAAACTCGCAAAACTGGTTCAGAATACGGATGCGGTCGGGATCAGCCGCTTTCAGTTCCTTTGTTTTATCGTAGATTTCTTTGACATTGGATTCACAGCCCGGGGTTTTGATTACTCGAGCGCCATATCGCTCAATTATGTCAAATCTTTCACGACTCATCTCTTCAGGTAAAATAATGATGCAGTCAAACTTCATACGGCAGCCGACCCAGGCGCCACCGATACCGTAATTGCCGGTTGATGGCCATATCAATGTGTGTTTGCCGGGATTGGCGCGGCCATCAATCTGGTTTTCCATCAAATCCGCATATGTCGCGCCCACCTTGTGACTGCCGGTCGGAAAATCCCGGGCGTACAACACCGCTATCGGCGCTTCAACTCCAGTCAGTTCAGGCGGCAACACTTCGGCTCTGAGGCGATTATGCTGATCCCGCCAACTGATGTTAAACAGATTGATCGGGTCCAGCGGATCCTGCGTTATCGCGTCAATAGCGCGTTTGCGAATATCGGGCGCTATGGTGTCAGGATGAAGCATTTCCGAATAGGTTGGTCCGTATATACAGTTACTCATAACAAATCTCCCTGTTGGTGTTACCCTGAAGATTTTTTGCGAATGGCTTTTTGACGTGTTTCCCAGTCCGGACGATCGTCCTGATACAAAACTCCATTATAATTTTTGCCGGAAATCGCCAGTTGCATCGCTGCCGCAATATCACCGGTATTGTGACCCGACGGAATCGGTTCAAAGCGGTCTCTGAAATCGTTCCATGTCACGTTGACATGATCAAACGTAATACATGGCGTTGTCACGATAATCATTGAAAAACCGCGATGTGCCAGGGCTTTCTGAAAAATGGTATTGAGTATATCCGGATCGCCTGCGTATCCGGTGGCAAGAAACGACACATTGTATGCCAAACTGATCAGCGCGGGATTAATTGGATCTTCGGCCGTTCCGAACGGAGACGTGGATGTCACCTGGCCTTTCGGTGTTGTAGGGGACGCCTGCCCTTTGGTCAGGCCGTAAATGGAGTTATCAAACACAATATAGGTCAAATCCACATTTCGGCGTATCACATGCGCAATATGTCCTCCGCCAATACCAAATCCGTCACCGTCACCCCCGACACACAACACTGTCAGTTCAGGACTGGCCATTTTTACTCCGGAAGCAATCGGCAAAGCGCGTCCGTGTATAGAATGAAACCCGTATCCATTCACAAAAAACGGCATTCGGCCGGCGCATCCGATACCGCTGACAACCACCAGGTTTTCATTGGGTATGTTCAGTGTGTTCATTGCCTGCGTTAATCCGTGAGTAATGCCATAGTATCCGCATCCGGGACACCAGGTCGGTAGCGCATGGGATCGGTAATTGAGCAGTCCGTCTGAATTGACATGACTCAAGCCGCTGGCAACCCGTTTATTCAGAACGGGTTCAGTATTATGAGGTTTATCTTTAGGTGTGTTCATTTCAGAACTCCAGTCAAATATCGGACGATTTGTTCAACAGCGGGAGGTTCTGCCGGAACATCCGCCAGGCGCATTGCTTTTTTATGCGTTGTCTGCTCAATCAATCCAGCAAGTTGGCCGCTGCTGTTCAACTCAACGACTACAAGCCGGTCACATCGGTTCGCGAATAATTTGAGCGGCTCTGTCTGCAAAGGTTGAAGCAATCGGGGAAAACAACCGCCGATGCTCAGACCTTTCAGTTCCGGTGATGCCAGCGCTTCCCGAACAGCTCCTATTGAACTGCCCCATGACAGGACGCCGATACTCAATTGACCTTTCGGACCGGTCACATCCGGGTGCGGCCATGCATTCTGCAATTCGATGAATTTTCTGCGCCGTTTTTCAGTCATTGCCCGGTGATTATCACCTTCATAATTGGGAAATCCACGCGGAGTATGTTCCAAACCGGTAATGGCATGCTTTAATCCGGGCATTCCCGGAAATGCTGCTGGTGAAACACCGTTGTCTGTAACGCGGAACCGTTCAAACGGTTTGCCGGAAACGGGTTCAGCGGTCAGTCGTTTAAACATGCCCGGTTCAAACGTTTCCAACACGGTTTCGTCCACATCCTCAAATCGGTTGGATAGAAAGAAATCCAGCAGCAGAATAACCGGGGTCTGAAATGCTTCAGCGATTTCGAATGCCCGCCGGGTCATGATATAACATTCCGGAACATTGGCCGGGGCCAGAACAACGCGGGGTGAATCACCGCTACCTCCATACAGGGCAAGGTTCAGGTCGGCCTGTTCGGTTTTTGTCGGCAGACCGGTTGACGGACCGCCTCGCATTGAATTGATCACAACACAGGCGATTTCCGCCTGAACAGCCAGATTCAGCATTTCGGTCATCAGACACAGTCCAGGCCCTGATGTTGCGGTCATTGCCCGTTTTCCGGTATAACCCGCGCCAACAACATGTCCGATGGCGGCAATTTCATCTTCCGTCTGAACGACCGTTCCATTTTTCGGGGGGAGTTTTTTTGCCAGATACTCCATTATTTTTGTTGCTGGAGTGATCGGATATCCGGCGTATAGCGTCAAGCCGGCATCCAGAGCGCCGATGGCTGCCGCTTCATTACCATTTACAATACGTATCGGGCGATCGTGACGCTTGACTGCCAGTAATGTTTTGTGAACCGGTCGTTCGCGGTGGTTGCGTATATACTCATAACCCATTTTCAGGGCGGCGCTGTTTATCTCGCGCACGACCGCAGATTTTCGGGCAAAACGAATATTGATGGCCTCAATAAAAGCTTCAGGATCAAGGTTGTACATTGCCGCAATGGCTCCCAAAGCAACAATATTGCGTGAACGGGCGCTCTTGACTGCCTGCGCGGACAACTCACGCAACGGCACGCCATATCCGGACATGCCGGGTTCAATAAAACCGGCGACAGCACAATCTTCTTCGATATAATCGGGTGGCCGACTGTCGTATACCAGCGCAGCATCGGGTTTAATTCGTTTGAGTTCAGTGATCGCGTGCATATCGTTCAGCGCGACAAGGCAGTCGGCGTAGCGGCCGGGAGTTAGAAGTGGTGTTCTGCTGATACGAGTATGTCCGACGGATTTGCCGAAGCCCCGGATCTCTGCCGGATAGGAATCAAAATTCATGATATGAAATCCCATCAGCGCGCATGCCCTGTTCAGTATTTCAACGGCTGAAATAGCTCCGTCACCGGCGCTGCCGCAAATTTTGATCACCAGACTGTCCGTCTGTTTCATTCAATCATCTCCTATAAAATATGCCACCAGGGTGTGCTCAGTTTAATACCCTTGTATTGGGTTGCATGTGCCGCCGGTTTCCGGGCGTGACCCGTCAGTCCCACCATGTTCAGCGCCGCGGCTTCACCCAGCCGCAATGCATTTTTCCAGCCGACGGACACCCAGTAATTCTTTAACTCAGGAGCATATATCTGGGCGCAATCTCCGGCTGCATATACATCATCGAACGCTGTTTTTAACTGATCATCAACAAGGATACCCCTGTCAATGTCCAGGCCGCTTCGAATCAGAAAATCGATATCAGGTTTGAAACCGAAAAAAGCGCCGACCATTTGTGCCTGAAGAGTTTTGCCGCTTTGAGTCTGTATTTCGTATAGTGGCGGATCATCGTCTTTTATCTGTTTAACCATATTGAGCGGATCATTTGAGATGACATTCGCGCCCATTTTTCGCAAGGCATTTTCAAGTGAGTCGCGTATTTCAGAAGCGGATTCAAGAGGCCAGAATGCATAATCATCCAGTATAAATGTGACCTCCCGGCCAGTATCAATCAGTGTTTCAGCCAGTTTGACCGATGTTAGATCACCACCGACAATAGCAATGGATTGAACTGATGGCAGTTTTTCACGGATTGTCCTTGCAGTGGACAACCGTTTCATTGTTGTGAAACAGGAACGGAACGGATAGTAGATTTCGGGTATATACGACCGGCCGCCGGAACAGATCAGCAAACGATCATAATGCACTTTTTCCATGTGTTTGAGGTACACAACTTTTTTGTGCAGATCGACTTTCTGAACGATCTGACCCAGCCGAAGCCGGATATTTCGTTCCCGGTAATACTCGACCGGATAGACCTGCAGATCGGTTTCGTCAATTTTTCCGGTTATATAAAGCGGTAGCTTATGACGGTAATAAAACAGAAAAAATTCTCTGGAAATTAAAGTAATTTTTGCGTCTGCATGATTGTGGCGAATTGTTTCCGCGGCTTTGTTAGCGGCTACGCCGTTACCGATAATGACATAATGAAAGGGTTTCATCAGGACATCTCCCGTGACAGACAGCGATCATGCAATCCGACGCGTGTCACATGAATGCATTGTGTCGGACAGACCCGATAACACTCACCACAACGAATACAGCGATCACCGTCAATAACAATACCGGCAACCCGATTCCATGAAGTGACGATATGATCATCAGCCAGATGAGCTGGTTTTTCCGGATCGATTTCAGCCACAAGCTCAATACAATCCCGGGGACAGACATCAATACACCAGCGGCAATAAATGCAGTCCGGAATATGAATCTCATATTTCAGATTACACAGGTAACAACGTTTGGCTGCTTCCTGCCCGGTTTCGGCTGAAAACCCCGTTTCGACTTCCGCTTCCTGCGATGCCAGACGTTCGTCAAAATTTAATGATGGCATATGATGTTTGTCTATAAAATCCCAGTCGCGTGGTCGATGAGTGTCATTAGCGGATTTAACCGTCACTGTGCGTGTCCGGCGCAATCGTTTGACCAGATATTCATCCACGAATTCAGCCACTCTGCGACCGTTTCCTATCGCTTCAATCACTGTGGAGGCTTTCCGGATATAATCACCGGCTCCAAAAAGCCCCGGTATGGAACTGACCCCGGTATCCGTATTAAAAGTAACATTTGAGTCAGTCATCAGACCATAATCCGGTGTCTGGCCGATGGCGGCAATGACCGTATCCGTTTCAAGTGTAAATTCGGAACCCTCAATGGGAATGATACTCCTGCCGCTGCTGCCCCGAATACCGCCAAAACGATTTCGAATAAACCGAATACGTTCAACCTTGCCATCACCTTCTATTGCAACGGTTGATACAAGGCTCATAAATCGAATACCCTCACGGTATATTTCACGTATTTCCTCTTCAGGAACAGTCAGGTCTTCCTCAACACCCCGAATGGCCACTGAAATATCCTCAGCGCCCAAACGTTTGGCCGAGCGGCAGCAGTCAATCGCAGTGAAACCACCGCCAATCACGACGACCTGTTTACCCAGTGCCTGATGTTTGCCTTCGTTTACATTCATCATAAAATCCAGACCGGACAAAACTCCCGGAAGAGTATCCCCGGGAACACCCAGGTCACGGGATTTCTGACATCCGGCTGAAATCACAACAGCATCATGACGACTCATCAGATCCTGAACAGTAAAATTTTTGCCAAGTGTCTGTCCGGTTTTCAATTCGATACCCTGCCGAAGAATATTGAAAACTTCGGTTTCAATTATTGAGCGCGGCAGACGGAAGGCCGGAATACCGTAAAACATCATTCCGCCGGGTAATGGGAATGTTTCATATAAGGTTACGCGATGGCCAAACACCGCCAGTGAATGTGCTACAGCAAGCCCTGCCGGGCCAGCGCCAACGACGCCAACGGTTTTGCCGGTCGATGCAAACAGTTTTTCCTGAATCAGGTGATCGTCTGACTTATAGTCAGCGGCAACCCGTTTAATGTGACATATGGTCACCGGATTGCCCAAATCCGTTTCACCATGCCGGCATGCCTGTTCACAGGGACGGGTGCAAATGCGTCCCAGAATACCCGGAAACAGATTTGAACGACGGTTGACCAGATACGCCTGGTCATATTTTTCACGGTATACCGCTTCGATATATCCCGGAATATCTGTCAGAGCCGGGCATGCCCATTGACAGGGTATATTGGTTCGAATGTAATCAAGATCTTCGGGATGCTGACTGGATTCATTCGGGGGAACGAAACGTGTCATGGCAATGATTCCTTCTCGATAAAAGCGGCCACTTTTTCATACTTGTCTTCCTCGTCGGTTTTTTCAGAATGAGCGCCCCAGTGTTTTCTGGAAATATAAAAGATAATCAGAAGTGTAATGACTGTGATTGCAGTTGGCAAATGTGCGGCGGATGGAAGCGCATACAGTCCCAGACCGGCAAAATAGCCCATATAAAAAAGCAGAAATGCCCAAATCACACAATTGATTGCCTGAGCCCATGCAAACCAGACCGGATTAATCTTGAAAAAACCAAACGCTATTGCAGCGACAATGCGGATACCGTGACCATATTGCATGATAAAAACAGATGTCCAGGGATGACATTTAACGGTTGAATCGAATGTTTGAATCGGTTTATATAAACGGGTTTTTTCCAAAAATGACCGCCGCCGGCTGAACCAGTAACCTATCACATAAAAAAACCAGTGGCCAATCCATGAACTGACAGCAGCAACCGCTACAACGTCAACAAGTCTGAAAACACCCTGACTGGCAAAGATACCTGCTGATATGACAAAAACGTATCCCTGAAAAAATGCTCCAAATGCAACCGCCCATAATCCATAGTGTTCAAGAATCAGCCGAAATTCTTCCATTCAAATCTCCCGAACGCATAATAACTCATCAGAAAACGTATCTCAAATAACAGTTAGTCAGCTTTCGCAATGACAAAAAAGTTAAAACAAACGAATATATGCCTGGCGTCATATTTGATCGGGCTATAAATGTTTCAATTTTGCCATGTCCTCGTGTTTGCCCAGTAAAATCATGGTATCGTCTTTTTTTATTAAAAAATCGGCGGGGGGAACCAGTATGGTTTTGTTTGTTGAACTTTCTTTGATAGCAATAATGTGTACGTTATGTTTTGCACGCAAATTCAGTTCAATCAGATTTTTGCCGACAAATGTTTTTGGAGCCATAACCTGAATCAAATCGAAATCCTTGCTCAATGGTATGTAATCAAGGACATTGGGTCTGGACAAATTGTTCGCAAGCCGGACAGCCATTTCGCGTTCAGGATGAACAACTTCTGTGGCTCCAACACGGCGAAGAATCTTTCCATGATCTTCATTTTGTGCTTTGGCGATGATTCTTTTGACTCCCATTTCCTGTAAATGCAAACAAATCAAAACACTCATACTGGTATTTTCACCAGTGGCAACAATCACGGCCTCCATGGATTCCAGACTGAGTTGTTCCAGGTTTTCCTTATTTGTCGCATCCATAACGATTGCCTGAGTGGAATACGGATCACAAAACTGAACCTTTGATCTGTCAACATCAATGGCAATGACTTCATTGCCATCCTGATACAATGTTTCAACTACATGTACACCGAATTTACCTAAACCAATAACGGCAAACCGCTTCATACATTCACCTCTTTCAGCCGATCATGATGTTTTCCTCGGCATATTCAATGCGTTTTTCTGTACTTTTCCCAACAATCAGATACGCAAATGTCAGTACTCCAAGACGGCCTATAATCATCATCAATATGATCCATGCCTTACCCCAGGTATTCAACTCGGATGTGATTCCCATCGACAAACCAACCGTTCCGAAAGCAGAAACCGTTTCAAACAGACAGGCCAAAAATATCTGCTTGTCTGATTCTGATGACTCTGTTAGCAAACCATGAGACAGAACCATGAACAAGATCACACAGATCAGTAATGCGGCGATAATCACAAGGGACATACTCATGTTGACCGTATCAGAAGGAATGGTTTTTTTGAATAAATTGATGTGTTTTGAACCTTTGAAACGGGATATGATAAAACCTGTCAATATAGCCAATGTTGTTGTTTTGACACCTCCGCCGCATGAACCCGGTGAAGCCCCGAAAAACATTAAGAACATAACCATCATAAGAGTCGTGTTCTGGAGCGCTCCGATTTCGACGGTGTTAAAACCGGCTGTTCGGCAGGTAACAGACTGAAAAAGAGCTGTAAGAACCCGTTCATTCAGTGATGCGGAGACTTCAGGTGAGTGACGCTCAAGAATGCCGAAAACCAGAGCTCCGCCTGCAATAAGAATAATTGTTGTTACCAGCACGACACGCGTTTGAACAGTCAGTTTAAGTCTTTTTTCCCGATTTCGGAATGTTACCGCCAAATCATACAGAACGGGAAAACCAATGCCGCCGGCGATAATCAGACAACACATTGTCACGTTGATCAACGCATCACTTTTATATGCAGTAATACTGTCAGCATTTAAGGAAAAACCGGCATTGCAAAAAGCGGATATTGAATGAAAAATCGAATGAAACCATGCATCCCTGACCGGCATGGTATGTCTCCACCGTGTAAACAGAAGGATCATTCCAATAAGTTCAGCAGCAAATGTAAAAATAACAACACTTGAAACCAGCCGGAAAATATCTTTTCGGGGCGCTATAGAATATAAATCCTGAACCAGAATACGTTGTTGCAAGGTGATCTGTTTGCCAATCCACTGGAAAAATAAAACCGCAAGAGTCATGACTCCCAGACCGCCAATCTGAATCAAAATAAGAATGACGATTTGTCCAAACACTGAAAAGTAACTGCCTGTATCAACAACGATCAGACCGGTCACACAAACTGCTGAAGTGGCAGTAAAAAGCGCGTCAATCCAGGGGATGTATCCCTCAGTTGTCGACACTGGAATTTTTAGTAAAACTGTTCCAGAAATAATTACAAACAAAAATCCTGCCAGAATCGGTATAGCCGGATATCTTTTTAAAATTGTTTTCATGGGTTGTACCGGTTCCTGTTTGTTTGCATGTCAATTAAAAACAATCCGACCATATATATAGTGCAAGGTAATACGTCTTTCAACCCTGTTTGAATCATCAACGAAAGCTGTGGCAATAAGTGGAGTAGACGGATACAATAGATTTCGCATTTTGAGTGTAAGGAGACTGCAATGAAAGCTAAATATTCCTGTTCGATTATTATACTCATAATCAGTTTGATGAGCGCTTGCCGCAACGGTTCCGATTCGGACACCAAAAAACCATCAGTTTTGCTTCATCAGGAACAATCTGCGGATCAGGCCATAACCCAGGTAATACAGGCACAGACAAATCATGGCCTGCTGGCAGCGCCGCATCTGGATGAAACGCTTGAGTTCCTTTCCGAAAAGAGCATTACCCTGCATCCCGAAATTATATCGGTGTCTCAAAAAGGAGGCCGCTATTATCACCCTGTCGCTCTTGATGAACATCGTTTTGCTGTTGCGTCACTGCGCGGAATAGATTTTTTTGATATTCGAACTAATGAAAACCAACGCATAGCTCCATTTCTTCAGGTCAATACTCCCGGCGATGCATGGAGTCTGGAAATTGTTGATTCCGCGATATGGGTGGCAGACGGTTATGCAGGTTTGACGATCATGGATATCTCAACCGGAACTCAAATTAGCCGATATCCCGATCTGGAACATGTCAGAGCTTTTCATACAATGCATGACGGACGGGTGATTATCTGTCGTCATCGTCAAGGCGCGGATATTGCGGTTGCGGGAAATAACGGAACAACGATTGAGTCATTAACGCACATTGATGCGGGGGAACGGGTTTTTTCGGCCACATCCGACAGAAACCGGGTATTTCTTGGAACACTGGGGGCCGGTTACCAGGCTTTCGATATACAAGACGGAGCGCCCACACATATCTGGACTTACCTGGACACCACTCGCATAGTCTGGTGCAAGTATCGGGATGGTTATCACTATCTGCTTGATCAGGATGCCGGATTGCTGATTCTTGAAGACAGAGGTGGCAAAGTTCCGCACCGTATCGGGTTCCTTGAACTGCCGGGCCAGTCGCGGCATGCTTGTTTTATTCAGGAAAATAGATTGCTCATTGCCAATCAGCACGGCGCTTATATTGTTGATGTTTCAAATCCGGCCAGTCCTGCGCATACACTTAAGGCCGCGAAACTGGATGGACGTGGCGTTGCCGCAGTCGGCGATTATGTCGTCTCCTCGGCAAGCGAATTCGGAATACGTGTTATGAAATTTGATAATGAGTCAGTTCAAACTATTTCGATGTTTGAGCACAATGGTCTGGTAGCCGATATTGTATTTCTGCAGGATGGACGCGCGGTAATGGCGCATACCGGCAAAGGCATTGCGCTTCTGGAGGCATGTGATGCGGTGAAACATGTTGAGTTGTACCGCTGGACGGATACGGTTTATCCTGTTTCGGTGGCGGTTCGAAACAATGTATTGGCGGTTGCCGACTATGAGGGTATTCTGTTGCTGGAGATTACCGGTGAAAACACTCTGCAAAAACGGGCGCGTATGAAAACACCCGGCAGAGCGGTCAAGGTTGTTTTCAGCGGAGACCATCTGTTTGTAGCTGACTGGTTTGAAGGGGTTCACATTCTATCCGTCAGTGACATCTCCAATCCGCGAATTGTTTCGAATATTCCAGTCAATGGCTGGGCGACGGATGTGGCGGTAAAGAACAATGTGGCCTATATTTGCAGTGTAACTGAAGGTCTTCTTGTGGTGGATGTTGAGGATGTTTCCAGGCCCCGGATAATAGTGCGCGATGATACGACTCAGGCTCCTGAAAGTGTCACTTTGACAGACAGCGCCATGTATGTGGCTGATTTTAATTTCGGGCTATTGATTTTCGACCTTGATAATCCGACAAAACCGAAACCGACTGCCGCTTACAGACTGGATGTCGCAAAAAGTATTTCGGTTCGTGATTCACTGCTGATACTTTCAAATTACATTTTCGGAGTGAAATGGTTTGATATTACTCGCCCGCTTAAACCGGTGCTTATCGGTGAGATTGACACACCGGGAAAAGCTTATAAAGCCGAGTTTTGCGGTGACACCAACCGAATTCTTCTGGCTGACTGGCACAATCTGACTGTAATAGATTGGTAATGAAACGGTTTACCTGTGACTGGATATTCAATACGCTTGTCGTACTGTGTGATGGAACTGTTGTCTGCGGATGTGCTGATCCTTATGGACAGCGTCCACTGGGAAATGTTCACACTCAATCATTATATGATATCTGGAATGCCCCTGAAACACAGTCGATTCGGCGTGATCTGAACAGTGGCTACGCGTCATTTTGTGAACCCTGCGGATTGAAATGTTTTCTGAACGATAATGATGAGCCGATCCAGCGCCCGGTTCAACTGGAAACAATTCCCCGTCTTTTTGTTGAGCCCACCGTGTTATGCAATCTGGACTGTTACAAATCCGTTTGTAACAGTCATTCCGGTATTGTCAGGACACGGCAGCATCCATTGATGTCGTTCGATTGTTTCAAAAAGATTGCTGACGAAACCGGCCCCGGGCTGGTTAGACTGGATTTTTTTAACTACGGTGAATCGTTTGTGCACCCACAGGCAGTTGAAATGCTGGAATATTTTAAATCCCGATATCCAGGCGTTTATGTATATCTGAGCACGAATGGTTTGATGTTTGATGAAGATAAAATATACCGTCTGGTTAAGGCCGGGATAGATGAAATAACGTTTTCAGTTGACGGTGCTGATCAGGAAACATACTCCAGATACCGTGTAAAAGGCGATTTTAAGACTGTCAAACGCAACATGGAATTATGTGTTAAAACGCGCAATAAATTCGGGCTGGAAATCCCTTTTATTAACTGGCGTTACATACTGTTTTCATGGAATGATTCTGATGTACAGTTGCAGAAAGCCCGCGAGTGTGCCGAATCGCTGGGGGTTGATCGGCTGACGTGGGAGATTACGGATCATCCACCAGATGCTGTGTCGACCAGATTTCAGATCGGAACCGATGATTGGAACAGATATCGTCATGAAATATGGGATACAAGCAACCTGGGAAACGCTATTCACTCAAAACAGGCATTGGCCGCAATTCAGCCTCAAAGAAAAATGCCACTGATCACACGAAGAAACCGGCCAACTCAACTAACGGTTACAGTAGCAAACAAAACAGCCATGCCGTGGTGGCACAAGACAGCATCGGGCAGAAGAACGGTACGACTGGGGGCGCAACTTTGGGATCGTAAAAACCGGCTTTTAAACAGAGATTACTGTCGCGTGTTTTTACCTCGAACACTTGGTTTGAATGAATATGCGATAGTGACGCTGGATTTGCCACCGATACAAAAAGCGGGTTTGTACCGGCTGAAACTGGACATGGTATCGGAGGGGATTGATTGGTTTGAACAGGCCGGTTCACCGATTGCCCGGATCACAATGGTTGTTGTATAGACTTGGCGTAAGGCCTAAGACTTAGGGCGTAGGGCTTAAGAGGTAGAGGTTGAAGGTTGAAGGTAGAAGGGGTGCCGGCAAGCGAAGCGTTGTCGCGGCCAAAGGCCGCGTCAGGCATGGTTTCTGAGTTTCAGTTCCATCGGGTGAGGATTCAGATACAACTGATTTTGCAGGTAATCCAGAT
>PWNJ01000035.1 GCA_003558985.1 candidate division CSSED10-310 bacterium | reverse complement strand
GGTGTAGCAGTTACCGAAAAAATGCGCACATCGTCAATATACCAGCCGGCACGGTTGACAACCAATGATGCAAGATAATGAAATTCAATGGTAACTTCATCACCAACCCAGGGTGTCAGATCTATCGTCACCATTTCCCAGTTTTCCGGAATGACATATGAACCGCCGCAATGCTGAAAAGCGACATCATTGTTGACATACACTTCAGCCCAGTCCCACGGCATAAAGGAATCGTACCATTCATAAAATGTCAGTGTTGCATTCGAGTATCCATTCAGGTCAACCGTAAACGACAGAATACTGTCATTTGCGGGATTGGTATTTATGCATTCGTTAAATCCGCCGTTATTGCCCAGGTTGTTGTGGCAACCATTCAGAATTGTTCCCCACATGTGACTCCCTGAATATGCCGATGCCGGCGGATAGCTGACGCCGTCACAGTTGTTGCCAATCCAGGAATACTCTCCCCATTCCCAATCAAGGGTTCCGATAAAACCGCCGTCATTCGACTCGAAATCCTCAAAAAATATCTCAATTTCGGAATCAGTATGACGGCCAGCAGACAAGGACACAAAACACATCAGAAAACACACTATAACGATAGAGACTAATTTATTTGTCATAACAAAACCTCCTCATTGAAAAAACACACACAATTCACCACAAAAACGACGTAGTATAATGAAATTATGTTCTCAATTTCTAAAAAAAGCAAACCAATTTTATCTATTGTGGAACCAGATGCTCATGTTGAAAGATGTTCGGGAAGTTTCAGATTCAAAGCGGTTCTGACATGGCAGATCAAAGGCAGGGAAGACGGAATCTGATTCAAATCGAGCGTTTTTCAAAAACAATGATTATCCATTGTGAACAGGGAACTGTTAACTTGTTTGTTGTACTGTTCACGTCCAACAACTTGTTTTCACTTTTGTTCTTATATTATCTCTCAAGCGAAGCGTTGTTGCGGCCGCAGGTTGCGTCCAGAGTGCATGAACTTGTTGTGTTTACGTCGTCGAAACTGAAATAAGACATTATATCCGGTGGAATATTTTTTGATTGTGCGCTGCCCGCGGTATAAAACCGGATTGCCATCCACACAGGAACACATCCAGCAGTTGTGTCATGCGTCAGAACACATGCCGGATCGTAAAACCAGTCTTCATAAACCGGATAGGCCGTCGCTCTGTCTGTTCTTACATGCTGGGTAAATGCTGCGTCGCGGTACATTGCTACATTCACGATTGTATGCAATGGATCAAGATGAAAATTTCCATGTATATAAAAATACAAAAGCGATCCATCATAATCGTATCCTGAACCTGTTCCAGTAAACACAAGTGTCTGGTCGGTTTGAAGAGAAAGTGGAAAATCATTAAAAAACAAAGCAGGATCTTTGCCGGAACAACCAATCATTCCTGATGCCATCAGTGGAATGCTATCTCCATTTTCAATCTTGACACCCTGAACCATTGTAACCTGCTCAGGAAACTCAAGATTCAGCACATTCCACCAGCTTTGCAAACCCGAAAATCGAAATGCATTGAACGTCAGCGATGTTTCCCCTGATTCTTTACCTGTGAGATAAATCAGATTTTTATCCAGAGAATATGTCAGTTTATCGGGATTCTGAATGACAATACTCGTGTCTGGCAGCACACTGATTTTATACAAATCAAGTAGATACAAAACATGAGCGGAAGGTCCGAACATGGTTAGGGTCAATATCCTGTTCATATCAATACCGATGTAGAATTCAAAATCGACTGGAAAAAAGTGGGGTGGCGGATCGCCCCATTTCATAATGTCTTCTCCAAGAATTTTTTTGAAATAATCAAGTCCTGCGTCAGCAATTTTTCCAATTACAAACCAACGGAATTCTTCCTTGACTGTTTGGGGTAGAGGCACAGTTTCCAAATAGGTGTTTAAAAAAACTTCAAATGTTGCCTCAAGTGGAGGAGTCTGATTGTTGAAATAACCTTTGATCCTGTACTCTGTTATTTCGTCAATGGATGATGTCAATATTTCTTCTGTTGTATCAATGTATATTTCAGTCAGGTCTGTCGGTATAAAACCATCTATTAGCGAATCAATAATTGTCAGGGCAAATTGCAAACCAAAAGAACTTGCGGCTACCGGTAATGCCGCTCCACCCGTTAATACAGTTTTTACCAGAGTAGCAGCAGATACCAGGTTCCATGCCGTATTGACAGTTGTCAGGACAGCGCTTGTAGCATCAAGAGTTACACACCAATAGAATGAGGTTAAACCGCTGTTTGCCGTAAACATATATGAATGAGACGTCAGTTCTGCAAATATTTCATCCAACCCGTTCTGGACAAGCAAGCTTTCAAAAAACGCCTTGTCTTCTGGCGATAATGCTTCAATTTCTTCATAAAATACATCAAAAAGAGCTCTGGCTCGTCGGATCGCTTCCGAAAAATCATCTCTGGCAGCTTCCGGGATTAAACCATGGATAATCGCTGAGGGAATGATAGCGTTATCAAGCTGGTCCATCATTCGTGTCATTCCAAGGTTTATCTCATCAATAACCTGACCGGGCGGTTTGCCTGTGTCCGCCAGTGGTTGAATAAATAGCGTCACAGGCTGGCTTCGAAGATTGCCGCTGACTAAGGTAACATCATAGCTTCCTGATTCAAGAGGAGGAACAACTGTTATGACTTGCTGCATAGCTTCGGAGTTGATGTTCGATGCTACAACAGGTAAATCATAACCACCTATTTCCACACGAATATCTTCGGAAGAAGAAGTCAATCCCCAACCATTAATCATAAGCATTTGGCCGGGAGGTCCGGATAAAGGATAAATGGAATCTACTATTGGGCTGGTTGTCCAACCAAAGGTTGTTACAGGTACATTGCTGATTAAACTGCCCTCGTTTGAAATCACTGCGGCGTAAAATGCCGCATTGAAAAACTCGCCCACATCTTCGGGCCAGAGGAACGGAGGGATGATATTCAAGATATTGTTTGAATAAGGCGCTATGTCTGTTACAAAAAAATCCGTTGCGGGAGGATATTTTGCCCATGAAGGATAAAACCAGAAATCATTTGTGCCTATATTCACCGCAATGAAAACACGGGCTTCTGAATATTCCGGACCCGCATTACGTGCATCCAGGTTCAACTGAAATGGTGAACCGGGAATAAAAATTTTGCCGGACAGATCCAAATCCAAATGAATGTCCGAAGAAAACGCAGTTGAAACACTAATAAACATTATTACCAATAAAAGCGTTTTTCTCATGATAACTCTCCTTGCCAAAAACATTGTAAAAGTCTTTCCCATTTAAACTTATCAGAATCTGATTGTCAATATTACACATTGAAAATCTGGTTCTCGGCTTGATATTTCTGCTTATCTTACATACCATCATGGCTTGTGCGTCTTGTGCACATCTTCATCGTGTGATTAGTTTAAACTGTTACCATCCATAACTGATAACGATGGATGGTGGAGAATACAAATGCTGAAAAAAACTGGGGAACAGTCCGGCCAAGCAGGATTTGTTCGAAAAACATTCGCTTTGATACCACTTATTATTTGTCTGGGTATTGCATTATCCTGTTTTACCGAAACTCATTCCGGGCCGGCACGTATCCGGTTCACTCACGGCGCGGACTCAGCCACGATTAGCGGCAAAATAACCGCTGAAAAACAATATGTTCTGGCAGCCGGAAAAGGGCAGTTGATGACGGTGGAACTGACCGAAGGCCAAAACATCTTTTTATTGGCCGTGACCGACTCCGGCGGCAACGAACTGGACAGAGCCGCTTATACCGCCCGCTGGACAGGTGTTTTGCCTGAAACAGGGGATTATTACATCACGGTATCAAAAATAGACACCGACAATAATGAAACTCTGCCTTATTCATTCAATGTGCAAATTCCTGCATCCGAATCACCGGAAACTCTGGTGGAATCCGGTAAAATAACCGGTCTTTACGTCGGTGATACCGGATCACTTTCAGCGGAATACCTGCCTGAAAACAATTCGGTTCGTTTTTATCTTTCGGCGTTCTATCATGATCATTTCGGTGAAATATGCGCTGTTGAATCGCTGAAAAACGATACGGTACACTATCAGAAAGAGGATTGTGATGTGCAGATTTCGTTCGGAGGCGACTGGGTATTCGTCAACCAGCGCTCAATCGGTCTCGAATGCGGGTTTGGCCTGAACGTGACAGCTCACGGCGTGTATCATCTTCGAAACCGTGACAAACCATCATTTGATCTGTGTCCCTGACAACCAAAGAAGAGTTCTATGACACGCAAAAACACAGACGGCTCGCAATCATATCCACTGGTTTTTGATGGTCATAATGACACATTAATGAAACTGTTTATCACCGGCAACGATGACGGCAAATCATTTTTTGAACATGGAACAAAAGGTCATCTGGATTTACCGCGTGCCCGGCTGGGCGGGTTCGGCGGCGGTCTGTTTGCCATAATGGCTCCACCCGAGAAAATGCCGAAAGAACCGGATAAAGTTATCTCCAATTATGATCTGCCGGAATTCCCGGAACTGATGATGTCCGATGTGCAACAGGCGGTTATTCGGGCGATGGCGGGTTTATACCGACTGGAAAAGCATTCCAATGGCGCTGTGCGAATTGTCACCACACCACAGGATGTTAGGGAATGTCTGTCATCCGGTGTTCTGGCTGCCGGACTCCATTTTGAAGGCGCCGAACCCATCGATCCTGACCTGAATGCCTTGCATGTGTTTTATCGCGCCGGACTGCGCTCAATCGGTATTGTATGGAGTCGCCCGAACGTTTTTGGGCATGGCGTTCCAATCCGGTTTCCGGGACTGCCCGACACCGGCCCGGGACTGACTATGGCCGGCAGAGACCTGGTCACCGAATGCAACCGGCTGGGAATACTTGTGGATGTATCTCACCTGAATTATTGCGGTTTTATGGATGTTGCCAAACTGTCAAACCGGCCCATTGTCGCTACACACAGCAATGCCTATGGTATCTGCCCCTGTTCACGGAATCTGACGGATGAGCAACTGGATGTTATCGCTGCATCAAACGGTCTGACAGGTATCAATTTCGCTGTCGGTTTTTTAAGGCCCGACGGAGCTCTGGATAAAAACACGCCTGTTGATGTTATAGCGGATCATATTGAATATATCGCGGCTCGAACCGGAATTGATCATGTTGCGCTTGGATCGGATTTCGACGGAGCAAAGATATCGAGCGAGTTAAACGATGTCAGCGGACTACCCAAACTGTTTGATTGCCTTTCCAGGCGAGGTTTCAGCGTTTCTGACCTTGAAAAAATCGCGCATGAAAACTGGCTCCGAATTTTAAATGCTACATGGGGTTAACAGGTTAAAAACAAACCCGGGACACAAGACTCAGGAACCAGGGTTTGTAACCGCATTTCTTCCTTTCCTCATTTCTTCCTTTCCTATTTCGCCCGCTTTCGAATGGGCACACCATATGTAAGTGTCCGCCAGAACCATTCTACAGGACCAAAACGAAACTTTTTGAGCCACCAGACACTGAAAGGTATTTGCAGCGCATAGATCAGAAAGGTCAGCAAAATCCGTGTTATGACGCGGGTATTGCCATAAAGTCCCAGTCCGTAACCATAAAAAAGAAAGGAACAGATCACGGATTGCAGCAGATAGTTGGTTATTGCCAATCTGCCAACACACGCCAGAGGTTGAAGACGTTTTTTCCAGGCAGAATTGAGCGACAGATACGTCAGAACCGCCATATAAAACAGCGACAGCGCCGGCGCGCCGAATGTCTGACCGGTAACGGCCAGAACCATCTGTCCTGACGGTATATGTCTGGACATTGCCTGATCGGCCAATACGAAAATCAGGTTTCCAATGATGGCAATTGGCAGCGTCCAGTACATAACGGAGACAATCTGCTTTTTCTTCATGTGTATATTATGGAAAACATTTGTTTTTCCGGCTGCCAGTCCAAGAGTAAACATAGCCATCACATTAAACATCATAAACACCCAGATACTGTATATAAAACTCATGTCCTTGCGCCGCCGAATCGTCGTCTCCCAATAAGTTCCCGTCGAATATACCTCATCGGCATCTTCTTTGTTTTGCTGCATGAAGTGACTCTGCTCCGATAAAGCCGCATCTATGGCTTCCCTGCCCTCAGGAGCCATTCGGCCCATCTCAATCATACCCCACAAAGCCGCATTCATCATTACCGGAATGATTAAAAATATGACCGTCCAGATCACCAGTGTCCTGGGACGACAGTTTTTAAACAACAACACCGTAATAATTCCAAGAACAGAGTATAAAATCAGAATATCACCCGCCCAGATAAAATATGCATGAACAATTCCGATTAAAAGAAGAACAATCATTCGTTTAACAAAAAAGAACGTGAAATTGATATTTTTTACCGACGCTCGTTGCATCTGGATCGCCATACCCAAACCAAAAAGAAATGCGAACATGGAATAGAACTTTCCTTCAGCAAAAAAAGTGATAAACCATCGGCCAAGTTGATCCAGCAAGTTATCCGGTTTGGAATAACCCATCACATAACCAAAAATCGAATCATTAAAAAAATCCATGTTAACAATCAAAATACCAAAAATGGCAAACCCCCTGATAACATCAATTATCTGAATCCGCTCCTGAGGCTGAGCCGGCTTAATTTTGTTATTTGCATCTGGCTGATTCATGGTATCTCTCCCAAAAGTTACTGACTGAATCCTATACGATAAACGTGCCGATAGTATTCATACACCAAACCATTGACAATCAAAACAATAAATCATTATGGCCTGAGTTTTTGAATGTCTGTCCCTCAGTAATTTTGAATGTCAATTTTGAATGTCTGTCCCTCAATTTTAATCAAAACAATAAATCATTATGGCCTGAGTTTTTGAATGTCTGTCCCTCAGTAATTTTGAATGTCTGTCCCTCAATTTTAATCAAAACAATAAATCATTATGGCCTGAGTTTTTGAATGTCTGTCCCTCAATAATTTTGAATGTCTGTCCCTCAATTTTAAATGTCCTTTTGCCTGTTTGGCATGATTTGTTCATAATATTCGATTGGTGATTTGATTCTTTCAGCGTCAGAACACCCATTCTTTATACTTAAATTCGGAGGTTGATCATGTTAGTAAATTTGTCAGATAATCCAAAATTTGCTGTGTTGCCGGCACTATTGCTTTTGGTGATGCTTTTTTCAGGCGCTGTGTTCGGTTTTGACGTTCATGACATTCCTGAACATCTGGAAATACTGTACATACAACGACACCAGGAGTTACAGGTCATGCCGTCGCTTGACACACACTTTTTCCGGCAAGGTGAACAGGTTAGTGATTTCGGTATGCCACTGTTTTATGACCGGCATGGGCATCAGTGGGATGTTTTCTGGGATACCCGATCAAACCGGCCAGAACTGATTTCAGGTCAGGGAATACCCTTTATACCCGGCCCCGGCAATGATCTTGTTGACCGGTGTTTATACGGCCAGCCAGCAGATATGTTAAACAAATATATCATTTCGGATTCAGCGCTCCGGTTTATGCAGGATAATCCGGACCTGCTTCGGGTTGATCCATCAGTTCTGGAGCTGTATCCCGATGCAACCCGGCCCATTGGCAAAAACAATCGTTTGTGGTTTATCAATTTCAAACAGGTTCATGAAAACATTCCTGTTAAAGGAGCCGGAGTCTTTTTTCGAGTCAATTCGGGAAATATCACTCAGTTTGGAGCTCATAAGATTATAGATATACCGTCTGATTTCAGTGTCAAACCAGCCGTGTCTGCTGACAAAGCTCTGGATATTGCCATAAATCATGCCCTGACAGCCATAGACGGTAAACTGGATATCGTTGTTCCACCCGAGTTGCTTATTTTGCCGACATTTGGCGAGGGGCGTGACGGCGTGGTTGGCGAACCATATCAGGGTGAGCCCGGGAAGGGTTATGGCGCACGTCTGGTATATGAACTGACATTTCGCCTGAACCCACATATGGAAACCTGGTTTGCAGTCGTGGACGCTCAAACCGGTGACTTGCTGCAATTTGAAGATAGCAACAAATATGCAGGCGCTGTATATGGTAGTGTTTTTCTTGAAGATAACCTGACTCCTGAAGCGCCCGCGCCTTTCCCCTACGCACAAACAACTCAAGGCGTGACAACTTCAGGCGGACGACTGGATTATCCCGGGGGCAGTGTGACGACCTCAATGGACGGCCAGTTTGTTCAGATAAGCGACAATTGCGGCACTATCAATCTGACCAGTCCGGACGGTGACCTGAATTTTGGTTCAAGTCCGAATACAAATTGCTCAACACCGGGTTACGGCGGCAACGGCAATACCCGCGCTTCCCGGACAGCCTTTTACCACACCAATGATATTATTATGAAAGCGAAAGCTTACATGCCTGATAACACATGGCTGCAGAACAACCTTCTTACAAACGTAAACATAAATAACACTTGCAATGCATTCTGGGATGGAACAAGTATCAATTTCTACCGTGAAGGCTCCGGTTGCTCCAATACCGGCGAACTATCGCCTGTTATATATCACGAATGGGGCCATGGGCTGGATCACAATACCAGTTTCACTACTCCCGACAGTTCTTCTTCCGAAGCGCTTGCCGATGCGGCCAGTTTTTTGCATAACCGGGTTCCGTGTATCGGCCACAATTTTTTCATTGGAGGTGGCGGCGATTGCACTGGTGTGCGTGACGTTTCCACCCGCCCACATGCAAGACCCGATAATATTGAAGATCCGCCTTACAGTTGTAATTGTCAAAGTTGGTACAGCGGTGTTCTTGGTTATCAGGGACATTGCGAATCCCATATCGCTTCCGGAGCTGTTTGGGATATGGCACTGCTTCTGGCAGATGCGCACGGTGGAGATGCCGGCTGGACACATGCCAACCGCCTCTTTTTTGAAACTATGGATGAGTTTCAGGCTGCATACCGCCTGGTATCAGGTGGTCAATGCAATCCCAACGCAGTTGTGGACGGTTGCGGCAGTAGAAACTGGTATACCGTTTTTCTGTTTGCAGACGACGACAACGGGAATCTGGCTGACGGCACGCCGAACGGCTGTCTGATCTGGGAGGCATTCAATGATCACGGGATTGCCTGTGGGTCTCAACCAGATTGCTATACAGTTTGTCCGCCGATTTCAGCGCCTGAACCATTGGTTATTCCGGGTGATGAAAGCGTTACCCTGACGTGGAATCCCGTTTCCAATGCTTCCTATTACATCATTTTCCGGAACAGCTCCGGATGCCAGTATGAACGAAGCATCATCGGAACCACCTCCTCCACCAGCTATACCGATAACACGGTCGCCAATGATTTTACCTACTATTATTCCGTTCAGGCAGTCGGATCAAACGATGCCTGCCGCTCACAGATGTCCGCCTGTTTCGATATCGTTCCTGGCAGCATGAGTTCATACGGCATTATTACTTTGGACAGATCGCTCTACAGCGACAACGACGAAATTAACATCACGGTTATTGATGCAGATTTATATAACACCGGAACAGTCGATATTACAGTTGAAAGCGACAGCAATCCCTCCGGCCTGACAGTAACTCTGACCGAGGTTGACAGTCCAAGCGGTATTTTTGAAGGGTCCGTGATGACCACCACAACCGGCATTCCTGGACGTATCGATATTGCTCATGATGATGAAATCCGCGCCATATACTTTGATGAAGATATCGGTGATGGCACATCAGAAGAAAAAATTGCAACCGCGTATGCTGATCTGATTCCACCTGTAATAACTAATGTTGAATTTGCAAACATCAGCAGTGAATCATTCAGTGTTCTGTGGAACACAGACAAGAGCGCAGATTCTGTAGTATATTGGGGCGAATCCACGCCCCCCACAAACTCTATTGTTGAGACCGATCTGGTAACGTCACATCAAATCAATCTGACAAATCTTGATCATGACAATGAGTATTTCATTATGATTCAGAGCACTGATATCGCCGGAAACACGGCGGAAGATGATAACAATGGTATGTATTACAGCATCAGAACACTGCTTGTATTATGGGATCAGCCAGTGACTCTTGACAATCCCAGCCGACGAGCTAACCAGGTTTTCCCTGACGAATCAGCTCATTCAGCGTATCTGGCAGATGATTTTGTCAACACGGAGACATGGCTTATTGAAGAAATCTTTGTGCCCGGTGAAATGTATAATGGCGGCACAACTCTGGAAAACGCCGTCTCACTGCACTGGCGTATTTATGCCGATGATGCCGGGCTTCCTGCCGGTTATCCCGGCGGCGGCGCAACTCCATTCTGGAGTCTGGAACTGGCACCCACCGATCCACAAGTTTCACTTCTTTTGGGTTTACAAAATGATCCGAGTGACACCAATCTTGTTCTTGAAACACCCGTTGAACTTCCGCCGGGAACATGGTGGTTCATGTTTTATCCGACAATGAGTTTCAGTCCTCACGGACAATACGGACGTTTGTCATCCGATACTCAATACCTTGAGGTGGCTAAATGGATTAATCCCGGCAATGGTTTTGGACACGGTACTGACTGGCTCAACTGGAACCATGTTTCAGAAGTAACCCACCATGACGTTGCATTCAGACTTATTGGAGAAATTACCAGCATCATACCGGATGATCCGCAGAACTGTAATGCAACAAATTCAAATATTTGTTTTGGTGATAGTACCGCTCTTTCAGCCGAATCGGATGATACAATATACTGGTTTGAAAACAGTTGCGGTGATGATATTGGCGATGCGTTTGACACCGGATCGACAATCACTGTTTCACCATCAGTAACAACCACATATTTTGCCCGCGCCCACAACGGCACTAACTGGAGTGATGGGTGTTGTCAGGTAACGGTTACGGTTCATTCGAATCCGATTGCCGAGGCATCCAATGACGGACCGGTATGCCCCGGCGAGACCGTTCAGTTGACCGGCGAACCCGATGATATGGCATCCTACGAGTGGACAGGTCCGGACTTCTCTTCCGGTGAACAGAACCCAACGCTTGTTCCTCCGGAAACTCCAGGCAGCTATGTGTATACCCTGACCGTCACCAATGAAAACGGATGCACGGATACAGATACGACCACGGTCATCGTGAATACGCCGCCAGATGCCGAGGCATCCAATGACGGACCGGTATGCCCGGGCGAGACCGTTCATTTGACCGGTGGACCCAATGGGATGGCATCCTACGAATGGACAGGTCCGGACTTCTCTTCCGGTGAACAGAACCCAACGCTTGTTCCTCCGGAAACTCCCGGAAGCTATGAGTATACCCTGACCGTCACCGATGAAAACGGATGCACGGATACAGATACAACCACGGTCATCGTGAATACACCGCCAAATGCTGATGCTTCCAGTAACTCACCCATTGAAATCGGTGAAACCATTTATCTTTACGGATTACCTGATGGTATGGAAACATACGAATGGTCCGGTCCGGACAGCTTTACGTCTAATGAACAAAACCCTGTTATATCCAATGCTCAGGAAGCACATGCCGGAACCTATACCTTGACAGTCATTGATGCCAATAACTGCGCGGATTCAGCAAATGTGACAGTCAATGTGACTGGTGATCCGCCGCCAATTCCCGCAACCGGACCAATGGGAATACTGCTGTTGATGCTTGGGACAGGTATTTTGATAAAAATCGGAAACCTCCGGAAATAAAAGACTTTTCAGTGGCCTGAAACATGCCGAAAATCGTCTGATAAGCCGGTAAGGCATGCAACTTGCAAAATTGAATAACCGGGATCACCACAAGGTAACGTGTTGGTCCCGGATTATGTTTTCTTTAACCTTCAGGAGGTTTGTAATGATACAATCCAGTTTCAGACACCGGATATCTACACCGGTCGTTGCAGTTTTTCTTTTAATGGCGGCAGTATTTATTTCACCAGTAATGTCTTTCGCTCCGCCCGAAAACACCGAACTCGTCGAAGCCTTGTTTATCGAAGACAATTCATTGGGTGTTTTGCCTTCGCTGGACATGTATTTCTTTCGGCGGGGTGAACGCATGTCAAACTCTGCCATGCAACTTTTTCACAATCGCTATGGCAATCAGTGGGATGTCTTCTGGGATACCCGCTCAAACCGGCCCGAACTGATTTCCGGCCAGGGAATACCCTTTATTCCCGGACCGGGCAACGATCTGGTTGACCGATGTATTTACGGCAACCCGGCCGACGAGTTATCGCCATATAAAATGGCGGATGCAGGATTACGTTTTATTGAAGATAATCCCGAATTGTTCCGCGTTGATCCATCCATGCTGGAAATGCATCCCGATGCCACACTTGGCGTAGGGAAAAATAATCGTCTCTGGTTCATAAATTTCCGTCAGGTACATGAAAATATACTTGTCAAAGACTCCGGTGTATTCATTCGTGTTAACTCGGGAAATATCACCCAGTTGGGATCAAATTCCCTCGTTGATATTCCATCGGATTTCAGCGTTAAACCGGCAGTGTCATCGCATGAAGCGATGGATATCAGTATTGATCATGCGTTGATGATGATTGATGGTGATCTTGAAATTGTCAAACCTCCGGAACTGTATATTATTCCGACCTTCGGTGAGGGACGGGACGGTATTCGCGGCGAGCTTTATACCGGAACACCCGGAAACGGCTATGAACCGCGTCTGGTGTGGGAACTGATCTTTCGTCTGGAACCGCATATTGAAACCTGGTACTCAATGGTAGATGCCCAGACCGGTGACATTCTGAAATTCCAGGACGACAACAAATATGCGGCCGTGTATGGCGGCTCTTATTTGGAGGATAATCTGACTCCTGAGCAATCTTTGCCATTCGCGTTCGCCGAAACCAATCAGGGTACCGCAACCTCAGGCGGCCGGCTGGACTATCCCGGCGGCAATGTCACCTGCACCCTGAACGGTCAGTATGTGCGCATCAGTGATAACTGCGGCAATATCAGTCTGACCCGTCCGGACGGTGACCTGAACTTCGGAATGAGTTCAGCAAGCAACTGTTCAACCCCGGGTTTTGGCGGCGCAGGAAACACCCGCGCATCCCGAACCGCTTTTTACCATGTCAATGATACAGTAATGAAAGCCAGAGCATATCTGCCCAACAACTCATGGCTTCAAGGCAAACTGCTGACCAATGTTAATATCAATAGCACATGTAACGCTTTCTGGAACGGCACATCCATCAATTTCTACCGTCAGGGCAGCGGCTGTTCCAACACCGCTGAATTGTCGCCTGTTGTTTACCATGAATGGGGGCACGGTATTGATTCGTTTACAAGCTTTTCATCACCGGATCATTCGTCATCCGAAGCGCTTGCAGACGCAGCGTCTGTTCTGCACCTGCGAACGCCCTGTATCGGTCATAATTTCTTCCAGGGCGGCGGCGGTAGTTGCACTGGTGTCCGCGACGTCTCTGTTCGGCCACACGCAAGGCCTGATAACATTCATATGGCCCCGTTATCATGCAATTGTACAAGTCAATATAGCGGGGTGCTTGGGTATCAGGGTCACTGTGAATCCCATATCGCCTCCGGCGCTGTCTATGATATGGCGCTCAAACTGGCTGATGCGCATGGTGGAGATGCCGGATGGGCGCATGCCAACCGTCTGTTTTTTGAAAACTTGAATGAAACCCGCGCGGCGTATCAACTGGTATCCGGCGGACAGTGCAATCCGAACGCTGTTGTGAACGGCTGCGCAAGCCGAAACTGGTATACTGTCTGGCTGTTTGCTGATGATGATAACGGCAACCTTGCCGACGGCACACCTAATGGCTGCCTGATCTGGGATGCGTTTGCCGATCATGGAATCGCCTGTGGTGATCGTCCGCCCTGTTACACTGTTTGTCCTCCGCTTTTTACTCCCAACCTTATCGCAGTTCCAGGTCAGGATAGCACAACTCTGAGCTGGCAACCTGTACAGAATGCGGCATATTATCTGATTTTCCGCAACTCTTCCGGATGCCAGTATGAACGAAGTATCATCGGAACAACCACATCAACTCAGTATATGGATGATACCGTTGCCAATGATTTCGCCTATTATTATTCCATTCAGGCCGTTGGAGCCAATGATGCCTGCAAGTCACAAATGTCGGCATGCCTTGAAGTCATTCCCGGCTCGTTGAGTCCGTACGATATTATTACGATGGACCGAACCCATTATACGAATGATGATGAGATTATCATTCAGGTTCTGGATGCCGATTTGCTTGGAACCGGAACAGTCGATGTTACAGTCGAAAGTGACACGAATCCGTCAGGTATAACGGTAACATTGACCGAAATTGCTCCTCCCAGCGGTATCATGGAAGGCGCCGTAATGACCACCACTTCATCCGGTGTGCCCGGCAAAATAACCATTTCGCATGGTGACCAGATCCGGGCTATCTATTTTGATGAAGATATTGGTGATGGCACGTCGGAGGAAAAAACCGCTTCAGCACAAGTAGACCTGATACCGCCGGTGATAACGAATATCAGCGTTGATAACATCGGTTCACGTTCATTCACTGTATCATGGGAAACTGACAAACCAGCCAATTCGGTACTGGTGTGGGGTAATATGATACCTCCTTTCAATATGGTAGAAAAACCGGGAATGGTGACAAGCCATTCAATAACCCTGTCTGATCTGGCGCCCTCCACAGAGTATTACTTCCTGGTTCGAAGCACAGATATTGCTGGCAATACGACAGAAAACGACAACAATGGTATGTATCACCGTGTAACAACACTCCAGCTTCTATGGGATCAACCCGTCAGTTCTTCCAATCCAAGTCGCCGTGCCAATCAGGTATTTCCGAGTTCGCAATATGGTGGTTACTCGTGTTACCTGGCTGACGATTTTGTCAATACCGAAACATGGTTGATTAAGGAAATATTTGTGCCGGGCGAGTTATACAACGGTGGCACATCACTGGCCAATGCAACCACTCTGCACTGGCGGATATATGCCGATAACGGCGGGCTTCCGGCCGGTTATCCGGGCGGTGGTTCCGCGCCTTTCTGGAGTCTGGATCTGCCAACTGACGATCTGCAGATTACATTAATGAACGGTTTGCAGGACAATCTGAGTGATACAAGCATTACTCTGGAAAATCCGATTCAATTACCTGCAGGCACATGGTGGCTGATGTTTTATCCGACAATGAATTTCTCGCCCCATGGACAATTCGGACGAATCTCATCTGATACAACCAATCTGTCAATCGGTAAATTCATCAATCCCGGCGGCGATTTCGGACATGGCACCAACTGGATAAACTGGAACAATGTGTCAGAAGTAACTCACGACGATCTTGCCTTCCGTATCAGCGGAAGCATCCCCGGGCAAGCAACACCAACTCCGACACAACCACCGGCAACACCAACACCGCAACCTGGTACACCAACCCCCACACCTGATCCAAACTGTCTGAACCACGGCGATGTCAATTTTGATGGTGAAATCACCGCCGCAGATGCGCAATTGGCATTTGCTATCGCACTTGGTGTCATTAATCCAACCTGGGAAGAAGAATGTGCCGCTGACTGCAACGGCGACGGTATGGTAACCGCCGCTGACGCACAGGAAATTTTCTTCGCGACCCTGGGAATAGGCGAATGCGCAGACCCGGTGACGGTATTCCATCAGATCGAAAGCGCCTATGAAGAGCCTGTCGGAATGATAAAAAGTGTCCATACACAGGATTACGAACAATCAGGGTGGCTGGCATTGGAAAGCAATCCCGATGATGCGTTTCAGGTTGATATTCAGGCAGCCGTTAACAAACCTGTTGATGTGTTTACTGTGTATCTGACATATGATCCCGATCAGTATCAGTTTATAGACGGTGTTATCGGAACACTGGATCCGGGATGGGAAATGTTCGGTATCCATGAACCGAAACCCGGACTGATTATTGTGGCGGCGTTCACCATTGACAGTCTGATCGAACCCGGAGATGCCGGTTCGCTTGCACAACTGTATTTTCAGCCGATTGATCCCGGCGCCGAACCACTCACGGATAATTTTGTTACATTTGCACGTTTATTTGATGATCTGACAGATATGACATTGAAATAAACAGCAGACCTCAAAAATGATTCAAAGGCCGTCATTGCGACGGCCTTTTTAAGTTAACAAAAATTATAAGGTACTTTATTTGACTATACGTAGCCGGGACCGGAAAAATCTTTTATCAAAAATCGTGAACAATGGAGCGGCAGGTCTTGCGCCTGCCCTCAATAATAGTGCAAGTATCATTTTGACACGGATTGGTGAAATTGTAACGATCTATCCAAACTTGTTTGTTTTATAAAAGCTTGTTTAGTAATATTTACCTTGCCATTGCCGGTTACCGGCATCGGTTTCTTACAATGCACGATAACAGGAGGAAATTATGACTTTTTTAGGGTTTTTTAATCTGCGCACCGCGTTAGCGCTTGCCTTGTGTCTGACATTTGTTGCATCTACCGGTGTTACCCGGGCATTTGAACCACCTGACGTGCCTGAGCATGTTCAGGCCCTGTTTGTTGAACGGGATCATTCATTGCGTGTTATGCCCTCCCTTGATCAATATTTTTTCCGGCGAGGCGAACAGGCCAATGATTTCGGTATGCAACTGTTTTACGATCGGCATGGGCATCAGTGGGATGTTTTTTGGGATACCCGCTCGAATCGTCCAGAACTTATTTCAGGACAGGGAATACCGTTCATACCCGGCCCGGGAAACGACCTGATCAGCCGTTGTTTATACGGTCAGCCAGCAGAAACTCTGAATAAATATACCATTTCGGATTCTCCGCTTCGTTTTATAGAAGACAATCCAGAACTGCTTCGAGTAGATCCGGGGATTCTGGAACTGTATCCAGAAGCAACCCGGGCTGTTGGAAAAAACAATCGTCTTTGGTTCATTAACTTTCGACAAGTGCATAAAAACTTGCTCGTTAAAGGCGCCGGTGTGTTTTTTCGAATCAATTCCGGAAATATCACTCAGATGGGAGCCCATCAGATCGTTGACATTCCCGCAGATTTTAGCGTCAAACCGGCTGTGTCTGCTGACAGAGCTCTGGATATTGCTATTGATCATGCCTTGACAGCCATCGATGGCAGTCTGGACATTGTTGTTCCTCCGGAATTGGTTATTTTACCGACATTTGGCGAAGGCCGGGATGGTCTGATCGGTGAACTGTATCAGGGGGAGCCGGGAAAAGGCTATGGCGTACGTCTGGCCTATGAACTGACATTTCGTCTGGACCCGTATATCGAAACCTGGTTTGCTGTTGTGGATGCTCAAACCGGCGAATTACTTCAATTTGAAGACAGCAACAAATATGACAGCGCTGTATATGGCGGTGTTTATCTTGAAGACAATCTGACTCCGGAAGCGCCCGCGCCATTTCCGTATGCTCAGACTGATCAGGGTGTTGCCACTTCAGGCGGACGACTGGATTATCCGGGTGGAAGCGTAACATGCACATTGAACGGCCAATTTGTACAAATAGGCGATAACTGCGGCAGCATCAGTCTGACCAGTCCGGACGGTGACCTGAACTTTGGTTTAAGCCCGGATACAAATTGCTCAACCCCGGGATTCGGTGGCGCTGGCAATACGCGAGCGTCCAGAACAGCTTTTTATCATACCAATGATATAATTTTGAAAGCCAAGGCTTATCTGCCTGATAATCCATGGTTGCAAAGCAATCTGCTCACAAATGTCAATATTAACAACACCTGCAACGCATTCTGGGACGGAACCAGCATCAATTTTTACCGGGAAGGCAGCGGATGCTCCAATACCGGTGAACTGTCACCCGTCGTGTATCACGAATGGGGTCATGGACTGGATTCCAATACCAGCCATACAAGTCCAGACAGCTCGTCTTCTGAAGCGCTTGCTGATGCGATGAGTATTCTGCAACTGCGAGTTTCCTGTGTCGGACACAACTTCCGCCCGGGCGTTCCGTGCGGTTACGGATGTGACGAATCCTGCACCGGTGTTCGCGATGCGGCTATTCGACCTCACGCAAGACCTGACACGATTGCTGACGAGCCATACAGTTGTAATTGTCAAAGCTGGTACAGCGGCGTTCTGGGGTATCAGGGTCATTGCGAATCTCACATCGCCTCTGGCGCAGTCTGGGATATGGCTCTGCTTCTGGCGGATGCCCTCGGTGAAGATGCCGGATGGGCTCATGCCAATCGGCTCTTGTTTGAAAACGTCAATGAAACCTCTGCCGCCTATCGTCTGGTATCCGGCGGACAATGCAATCCCGATGCTGAAGTGGATGGCTGCGGCAGCAGAAACTGGTATACCGTATGGCTGTTTGCCGACGATGATAACGGAAATCTTGCCGACGGAACTCCAAACGGTTGTCTGATTTGGGATGCGTTCAATGATCACGGAATCGCCTGCGGCGATCGGCCGGACTGCTATTCCGAATGCCCTCCAATTGAAACGCCTGAACTGGTTCTGGTCCCGGGCGATGCCAGATCAACATTAAGCTGGGAAGCCGTTCCGAATGCATCTTATTATCTTATTTTCCGCAACAGCGCCGGATGTCAGTATGAACGCAGTATTATCGGCACAACATCCGCAACCAGTTACACCGATGATACGGTAGCCAATGATTTCATCTATTATTATTCCATTCAGGCCGTCGGTACCAATGACGCCTGCCGTTCCGGTATGTCCGCCTGTCTTGAGGTTGAACCCGGGCTGAGTTCTAATGGTGTAATCTCTTTGGACAAACCGTTTTACGGCCATGATGACGTTATCATGATTACTGTCGGTGATCTGGACCTTCAGGGTGACGGTACTCTTGATATCACTATCGAAAGTGACAGTGATCCGGACGGATTGACCGTGACGCTGAATGAAGCTGGCGGCCCTACCGGTATTTTTGAAGGTTCTGTCAATACCACAACAAACCGGCAATCCGGTTTACTGTTAATCGCAGATGGCGATGAAATCCGGGCGATCTATTTTGATGAGGATATCGGTGACGGCACCTCCGAATACAAAATTGCCATCGCTCATGGGGATCTGACACCTCCGGAAATTTCAAACGTCAGTGTTGCCAATGTCACCATTGATTCATTTACAGTGACATGGACCACAAATGAGCCTGCTGATTCGGTGCTGGTCTGGGACGACACCATACCACCCGATCATTCAATAGAAAAAACCGATATGACCACAGAACACCAGATTACTGTTTCCGGTCTGGAACCTTGTGCCGAATACTTTTTCGCCGTTCAAAGCACTGATATCGCCGGTAACACAGCTTACAGCGATAACAACGGAGCATTTTATTCTCTGACAACTCTGGAACTGATGGTTCTTCTGGAAGAAAACATGGATACCGATCCGGGCTGGACTTACGAAAACCTTTGGGAATGGGGGCCAGCGTCAGGTCAGGGCGGCAATCCACCCGCCGGCCATACCGGAACCCATATCGTAGGATATAATCTGACTGGCAACTACCAGAACAATCTGCCTCCAACCTATATGACAACAACATCCTTTGATTGCTCAGATGCCAATGAAGCATTCCTCAGTTTCTGGCGCTGGTTGTGTGTTGAAAGCGCAACCTGGGATCACGCTTCCATAGAAATATCCAACGACGGAGGTTCATCATGGCATGTTGTCTGGGCGCATAGCGGCGGAACCATTCAGGAAACAAGCTGGAGCTATCAGGAGTATGATATTTCGAACTGGGCCGCGGGACACAACGATGTCACTCTCCGCTGGGTTATGGGTCCGTCCGATTCAATCATTGCCTATTGTGGCTGGAATATTGATGACGTGATGGTCAGTTACACAACGGAGTGTGTGCCGCCAACACCAACACCAGCCCCGCCGACTGCAACTCCCACAGCAACTCCAACAAGCCCACCCCCAACAAATACTCCAGCTCCACCAACAGCGACTCCAACACCCGACTGTATCAATCATGGTGATGTTAATTTCGACGGAGTCATCACCGCTGAGGATGCACAAATCACTTTTCAAATCGCAATCGGACAGCATATTCCAACGTATGAAGAGGAATGTGCGGCAGACTGCAACGGCGATGGTGTGGTATCGGCGGCCGACGCGCAACTGGTTTTCCTGACAGCTATTGGAGCAGGCGAATGCGCCGACCCGATGGGGAACCGCATATCCGGCGCGGATCTTATACAGGTATATCAAGCGCCCGAAATGGTGCTTGATATCAATTCAAATCTGATACGTGTTGAAAATGTCACCGGTTATATGGATGACACAGTTTCGGTAGATATCTGGCTGAATAACACGACAACACCTGTAGACGCGTTCACATTAAACATCGGGTTTGATCACACCAGACTTGATTTGCTTGATCTTGTTCCGGGTGATTTGAATCCTGACTGGACTGAATTCGGATGGAATGTTACCGAGGATGGAATCGTTACCGTAGCAGCCTATACCATTGGTATTGATTTACTCGACCAAATAGCCGCTGGTTCTGAAGGTGTTTTATTCTCGATGACATTTGCGCTTCAAGCCGACACAGATAATACAGCCGTTGAATTGCTGAGTCTGCATGATGATCTTCAGGAGTTCGTCGCTTTGTAACTTCTGTTCGAACGTTGATTTCGGGAGCATCGGGCATTCCCGATGCTCTTTTATAAAAATGCTGCTACCATCTTCATGAAACAAGATCATGGTACAGTTTATTGCAGAGGAGTTTTTATGAATAGTTTTTTATTAAAAGTGACGCTTGTTTTGTGCGTTATCAGCATGATGGGGCTGTCATCAGTTCATGCATCAGGCAGGATTTATCTGACGAATGGAACGATAGATATTTCGGAGGGATTCAGTCGTCTTCCGCAGGACTGGATCGATACCACTCGCGGTACCGGATATTATCTTGTTCATTTTGACGGAATCATCAAACCGGAATGGCGAAAAGAACTGGAACATTATGGATCAATTACAAGTTATCTGCCACATAATACCTATGTGGTTCGGATTGATTCAGCCAACTTGTCAGCGGTTGAAAGACTGGCTCATGTTGAATGGGTCGGACTGTATCAGCCATATTTCAAGTGTGACCAGTTTATTTTCAATCAACAACCCGAAAATGGTTTTGTAAAAATTCGTGTCACATTGTTTTCCGGTGAATCGTTTGAACCTGTCAGCAGTGTAGTCAATACGTATGGCGGGTTAGTAACCAACCGGGTTGATCAACCCCACCGAAGACGAATAGTTGCCCTGATACCAGAAATGTATCTTTATCAGACAGTCAGGGCTATATCATTTGAACGGGGAGTTGAGTGGGTACAGTCTTATCCGGATTACCAGCTTTGTAACAATGATACGCAATGGATTTGTCAAAGTGGTCCGTATCTGGGTGGTCTGACACCTCTTTATGATCGGGGTGTTTTAGGTGAAGGACAGATTGTGGGAGTCATGGACACAGGCGCCGATCCCGACATGTGTTTCTTTTATGACGACACGCAAGGTTTGATAATACCGAATGTTCCCAACTTCGATCAGCGCAAAATTGTGGCCTACATTGGACCCCCTCAGTATGCGGATATATATGACAAACAGGGACACGGAACACACTGTGCCGGAACAATTGCCGGAGATAACTTCGCAAACCCTGGTGGAGGGGATATCGGTGACGGTATTGCACCTTTGGCCAAACTGATTATTCATGATTATGGTGATGCGTGGGATGTGCATCCGCCGGATGATCAGTATTCAGCACAGCAGGATGTGTTTGACCTGGGTGGACGTGTGCATTCAAACAGTTGGGGTTGGCCCGGTAATCCGGGTATTTATCACGATGACTGCCAGGAAGTGGATCAGTTTATATGGGATAATCCAACCTATTCAATGGTATATGCTGCTGGAAACGAAGGTTCATCAGCGAACAGAATCCGGCCTCCCGGAACCAGCAAAAATGTTATCACTGTCGGAGCAACCGAGCACGCCACCGCTGATCCTGAATCAATGGCAAGTTTTTCAAGCCATGGTCCGACACATGACGGCCGCATAAAACCCGACGTCGCTCTGCCGGGCAGCAACATTATATCGGCAAACAATGACAGCGATCCCAATTCGTTCAACTGTAATACGCGATCAGCCAGTGGAACCAGCATGGCGACACCGGGCGTGGCCGGCTGTGCAGCATTGATACGCGATTATTTTATGCAGGGTTTCTATCCTTTGGGAATGCCGGATTCCGCTTTTGCATTTGAACCGTCCGCCGCTCTGGTCAAAGCTGTCATGATTAACAGCGGTGTCAATATGACAGGCGCTTACACTGGTGATGTCGGTTCAGATCAGGGCGATATCCCCTCAATGGGCCAGGGATGGGGCCGCGTGACACTGGACACAACTCTATATTTTCAGGATGATCCCAAAACATTGTTTGTCAGTGATAACGAAACCGGTATCCCTGGAGCAGGCGATACGGTTCAGTATCATGTTGCCGTGTCTTCATCAGACGAACCTCTTACAATATCACTTGTCTGGAGTGATTATCCCTCAACACCTCAAGCGGCAATCAACCTGGTTAACGATCTTGATCTGACTGTTACGATCAATGGCACAACGTATTTGGGCAATGTTTACGAAGATGGCCAGTCCATCACCGGAGGATCACCAGATCGTTTGAACAATATTGAGTGCGTTCAGTTGAATGAGCCCCCGATAGGCGCTTATACGATCACAATTACCGGGCACAATATACCTCAAGGTCCGCAGCCGTACGCTCTGGTTGTAACCGGCGCACTGAACTTCTCGGACGGTGTCGTCAGCCTGAACAGTGACAGATACGCCTGCTCATCGATCGCCACTATTACCGTCGCCGATGCCGATATTGCATCACAAGGTACACAGGATGTCACCGTCGTCAGCACCTCCGATCCGGCGGGCGAAACAATTATTCTGACGGAAATCGGGGTTGATTCCGGAGTATTTCAGGGAACAGTGGAACTGACCGCTGATACACCCGGTCCCGGACAGATTCAGGTCGCTCATGATGACGTCGTCACCGTTACCTATATCGACGCAGATGATGGTCAGGGCAATCAAAATGTGCCCAAAACAGCGACTGCTATTGTTGACTGTGTACCCCCTGAGATATCCAATGTAGCCGTTTCATGGATAACATCTGACATGGCTCATATTACATGGATTACGGATGAACCGGCCAACTCGGTCGTGACCTATGGAACAACAGCGCCACCCTCAGAAACAGTCACAAATACTTCGCTTGTCACATCACATTTGGTCGTTCTGCAAAATCTGGACGAATGTACGGATTATGTCTTTTCCGTGTCAAGCGCCGACAAAGCAGGAAACACATCAACAAATGACAATTCGGGTAATTATTATGCATTTACAACTCACGCCGTTTATATGTTACTGGAAGAAACCATGGATACCGATCCCGGCTGGACATATGAAAACCTGTGGGAATGGGGTCCGGCTTCCGGCATTGGAGGCAATCCTCCGTCCGGTCATACCGGCACCCATATCGTCGGATATAACCTGACAGGCAATTATCAGAACAATCTGCCACCTACATACATGACAACAACCCCGTTTGATTGCTCAGGAGCCAGTGAAACATATCTGAGTTTCTGGCGCTGGCTTGGTGTGGAAAGCGCCACATGGGACCATGCCGCAATCGAAATATCCAACGACGGCGGCTCAACATGGCATGTCGTCTGGCAGCACAGCGGCTCAACTGTCCAGGAAACAAGCTGGAGCTATCAGGAATACGATATTAGCGACTGGGCGGCCGGTCACAGCGATGTCCGGCTTCGCTGGGTCATGGGCCCAACTGATTCAATCATCGCCTACTGCGGCTGGAATATAGACGATGTGACGGTGTCCTATACTGCGCCATGCAACGCACCAAATCTGATATATGAAGACCATGTCATTGATGACTCTGCCGGTAACAACGACGGACAAATTAACGGCGGTGAAGATATCGCCATGACAGTGACATTAAAAAATCTGGGTCTTGATGCAACCAATGTGAGCGCAACTCTGAGCACCACTAATCCCAATATAACAATCACCAATGGAATGGTTACATTCCCGGATATTATGCAAAGCGAAAGCGGTACCAGCAATGATCCATTTGAGTTTTCGGTTGCCACGTCAGTCACCGATGGTGAACTGATTCCTTTCAGTATAACCTGGGATAGTGACGGCAATATGGGAACAACCTCATTTACTGAAATGATTGTCGCGCCGAATCTGATCGTTTCGGAATACGAAATCGAAGAAATTTCCGGTGGCACTTTTAATGGTATCTGGGAACCGGGCGAAACGATTCTGATCAAGGTAACCGCGGCGAATACCGGCTACGGTATGGCGCATAATGTCAGCGGCGAATTAACCAGCAGCCATTCTGATTACGTGACGATAGAGCAGGATATGGCGACGTGGCCGAATATTCCGGGCGGCGAAAGCGCGATGAGCGATGCGCCGCATTACAGAGTCACCGCGTCACCGGATATGCCGGATCCGACTACCGTTGAGTTTACTGTACACTTCACAGCGGACGGTTATTCAGCCGATGCCGGATTTGAGATTGAATGTACATTTTCCAATTTCGTACGGCGGTATTTCTGGAACATGGACACGGATCCCGAATGGACGACCGAAGGTCAGTGGGAATGGGGAGTTCCCAGCGGCACCAGCGGTAATCCGTCCAGCGGTTATACGGGTGACAATGTGTATGGTTATAATCTTCAGGGTTCCTATACCAACAATATGCCGGAAACCAATCTGACCTCCACCGCAATCGACTGTTCGGACCTTGTGGACGTGGAAGTGCGGTTCATGCGATGGCTGGGTGTTGAAAACAGCATCTACGACAATGCGCATTTCCGAGTATCGAATGACGGCGTCAACTGGGTCAATATCTGGAGTCATGACGGCCCGAGTTTCACTGATCCGGACTGCATTCCGATCACGTATGATATTTCTGCTGTGGCCGATAACCAGCCCACGGTGTATCTGCGCTGGGTGATGGGCACAACAGACGGATCCGTTGTGTATTGTGGCTGGAATATTGATGACGTTGAAATCTGGGCGGATCTTGACTCGGCATCTCCAACACCGACTCCAGCGCCACCCACCGCAACCCCGACTGCGACTCCAACAAGCC
>PWNJ01000230.1 GCA_003558985.1 candidate division CSSED10-310 bacterium | reverse complement strand
GGTGCGCAACAACGCCCAGCCGGGCACCAGCGCGCCCACCACGAGCCCTGCCCCGGCACCCGTGCCACCCGCGCCCGTACCGCCGGCGGCGCCGCAGGCGAGCGACCCGACGCCGCCTCCCCCCGCCGCGCCCGGCGTGCCCACCGCAGCCGACCCTACGGGTGACCAGGGCACAGCGCACACCGATTCGTCAACGACGCCGGCCGACGCCACCAGCGACGAGGTGGGTAGCGAGGCTTCGCCCGAAGCGGGCGAGGACGTCGCGGACGACGACACGCGCCGCGACAGCTGACGACGGTCAACTGAGCAGCGTCTCCTGGCATCACGAACGACCGGGCACGGGCCAACGCCACCGTTGATCGCGCCTACGCCTCGTCGTATCCCGGGGCACGCACAGCCGACTCCCTGACCCCGTCGGCACCGACCAACACGCAGGCGACACGGTGGTCCGGGCCGACCTCGATGAGTTCGGGAGACGGGGTTTCGTCGTAGCGTAGGCGCCAACCTCGTCCGTGCTGCTCCCACGTCGTGGCGCCCAGCAGCGCCTGATGGACCTGCGACATCGCGTCTTCGAGCACGCCGCGTGCCACGTCTGGATCACCTGCCGCGGTGACGACGACGTCGCGGCCGTCGACGCGCACGTCAGCCAGCGCAGACATGTCGCGCTCGGCGACGCGTGCGGCCGCCAGGCCCGCCTCGACGTCCCGACCCTCCCAGCCGCAGCGTTCGGTCGCGACCGGGCAGCGGGTATGGAAACGACAGCCGTTCGGGACGTCGATCGCGCTGGGGATCTCGCCGCGCGCCTCGAGAAGCGGCTTGAACACGTCGGGATCGGGTTCCGGGCTGGCCTCCAGCAGCAACTGCGTGTAGGGATGCAGCCGACCACCGATCACGGCCTCGGTGGGGCCGATTTCGACGACCTGCCCCAGGTACATGATGGCCGTGCGGTCGGCCACGTAGCGGATGGTCGGTAGGTCGTGCGACACGTACACGATGGATATGCCGTCCTCGTCGCGAAAGCGGCGGAGCAGGTTGAGCACTCCTGCGCGGATCGACACGTCGAGCATCGACACGGGCTCGTCCGCGACGAGGAAGGCCGGCTCCAACACGATGGCGCGCGCGATCGCGACACGTTGACGCTGTCCGCCCGAGAGCTCGTGCGGGAAGCGCGCCAGGTACTGTTCTGGTGGACGCAAGCCGCCGCGCTCGAGTGCGGCGACCACGCGGTCGCGCCGGTCATCACCACTCGCGATGCGGTGGATGACGAGCGGTTCGCCGACGATGTCCTCGATGGTCAGCCGCGGGTTGAGCGTCTCGTACGGGTCCTGGAACACCATCTGCGCGCGCCGCCGGAAGGCCTTGAGGCGCGCGCCGTGCAGGTGCTCCACGGCGGCACCTTCGAACCGCAGATGACCGTCGGTCGGCTCTTGCAAGCGAACGAGCGTCTCGCCGGTGGTCGTCTTACCCGAGCCGGACTCGCCCGCGAGACCGAGGATCTCCCCCCGACGCACCTCGAACGAGATGGCGTCGACGGCATGCACGACACGCGTCGGAACGTTGCGACGGAACGCCGACCACCACGATCGCGCCACCGGATAGTGGCGAGTGAGGGCGTCCACTTCGAAGAGCGGCTCCGACTCCGGCTCGCGCCGGGAGGCGCCGGTGGCCGCGACGACTTCACCGAGCCGTTCGCCGACATGCCTCCACGTGGCTTCATGGCGGGCCTCGGCGCGGAAGGCGACCGCCTGCTCCGGGTAGTGGCAGGCCGCGGAACGGCCTGGACCGACCTCCACGAGCGCCGGCGCCTCGTCCCGGCAGCGATCCGTGGCGAACGGGCAGCGCTCGGCGAAGCGGCACCCTCGCGGCGGCGCCAACAGGTCGGGCGGCGCACCCGGGATCGACACGAGCTCGCGCACGGCACCCTCGAGGGTGGGGAACGCGTTCGTCAGTCCCATCGTGTACGGGTGGACGGGTGTCCGGAAGACCTCCCGAACCGGTCCGTGCTCCACCACCAGCCCGCCGTACATCACCGCGACAGTGTCACACGTCTGGACGACCACCGAGATGTCGTGGGTGATGAACAACACGGCCATGCCGTGCTCGCGACGCAGGCGTTGCAGACGTGCCAGGATCTGCGCCTGGGTGACGACGTCGAGCGCGGTGGTGGGCTCGTCGGCGATGATCATCGCCGGATCGAGCGCCATCGCCATCGCGATCACGGAGCGCTGCTTCATACCGCCCGACATCTCGAACGGGTACGCCCGCAGGCGCTGCGGATCGATCCCAACCATGCGGAACAACTCAGCGGCGCGCGCCATCGCGTCGGTTCGCGACATCTGCCGGTGCGTCTGGATCGCCTCGACGATCTGATCACCGACGCGGTAGACCGGATCGAGCGCGTTCATGGCCGCTTGGCTGATCCAGGCGATGTCCCGCCAGCGCACCTTGCGGAGCGCCTCCTCGTCGAGGCTTGCAAGGTCCACCTCACGGAAGCCGATGCGTCCACCAGCGATGCGCCCGTTGGGCGGTAGGAGTCGCAGGATGCTCTTGGCCGCGGTGGTCTTGCCGCAGCCCGACTCGCCCACCAGACCGAGCGCCTCGCCGGGTGCGATGCGCAAGTCGATGCCGTCGACGGCGCGCACCGGACCGGCGTCGGTGTCGTAGTGGACGTGCAGGTCACGCACGTCGAGGAGCGGTGCCACACTCATCTGCCGCGGAGCCTCGGGTTGGCGATCACCTCGAGCGCGCGCGAGATGAAGAAGACGGCCATGACGGTGATCATGATGAACGCTCCAGGAGGCAGGTTCCACCACCAGGCGGTGCGCCAGGCACCGGACAAGCGGGCGTTGTGCAAGATGCCGCCCCACGAGATCGATTGGGGTGGCCCGAGCCCGAGAAACGACAGCGTGGCCTCGGCGATGATCGACGCCCCCAGGATGATCGCGAGTTCCAAGAACACCAGCGGCAACACGTTCGGGGCGATGTGCAAGTAGATGATGCGCAGGTCGGAGGCTCCTGCCACTCGAGCGGCCTTCACGAAGGGGCGTTCGGCGAGCGACAGCACCTGCGACCGGATGAGGCGGGCGACCGTGCGCCAGGTGAGGAGCGAGATCGCCAGGATGACGATCATCAGGCTGGGATCGAACAGCAACACCAAGATCATCGCGAACGGCTCGAACGGGATCCCGTACATGACGTCCACGATCCGCATCAGGATCGAGTCCGTACGCCCTCGGTAGTAGCCCGCGAACAGACCGACGTTGGTGCCGATCAAGACCACCAGCGACGCGCCCAGGAACCCCACCAGGAGCGCGATGCGCGAGCCATACACGTTCTGGCTGTAGAGGTCGCGGCCGAGGTGGTCGGTGCCGAACCAATGCTGGCGCGATGGCGGCGCCAACTTGTCGACGAACGGGTCCGAGCCCACCGCGATGGCGCTGTCGCCGACCATGGCCACGTCGAGGAAGTGCCGCTCGGTGCCGGTCGCGTCGCGCTGCCAGGCCTCACCGTCGAACCGCAGCGCGACGCCGTTGCGCCCGACGGCGAAGGCCTCGCGCTCGGGCCCGATCCAGGCGCCGCGCAGGGCGCGCGTGTCGGGGGTCGGGTCCTCGACCCACGGCGCGTCGACGCCTTCGCGCCTGAGCAGGGTGCCTCGCTCGCCGACGATGAGCGCGCGGCCGCCTGCGTCCACGTCGATCCCGTTGAAGTCGCGGAACGTCGGCAGCATGACCTGCGTCAACGCTCCCGCCGACCCGTCGGCCGCCCAGCGTAACGCCAGACCGCGCTCCCCGACGATGATGGCGCTCCCGTCGACGTCGGTCGCCAACGCGTTCAGCGCCATGCCGCGACCGACCGGGCTCGCAAGCGCGACCGCGCGCTCGTCGAGCTCGGTCGCTCCATCTTCCAGCGCCGCCAACGACACGTACCAGACGGCCTCCCCCGCGCCGACGACCAGCACGGCGCCCCCGTCCTCGACGCCGGCGACGGCGTTGAGATCGGCGCTGCCGAGGGAGGCGGCGTGTGCCGCGCCGGCGCCGTACCACACGACGACACCGCCGCGGCCGACGGCGACGGCACCGTCACCGACGAGCGCTACGGCGGTGAGCGTGGTGTCGGTGACGCGTTCTCGCTGCTCCCACGCGCCGTCCGACCGACGCACCACGAGACCCGCGGCGCCGACCGCGATGGCCTCGTTGCCTCGCGCCGCGATGGCGTACAGCGGTTCTTCGCCGATGGCTTCGCCGAGGCGCCAGCCGTCGGGTTCGTACGTCATCCACGAGCCTTCGGAGCGCTCGATGATCGCACGGGGGTCGTGCGTCGCCACCAGCGGCGCGCCGACCGCCATGACGATCACGGCAACGAGGATCACGAGGCCGGTCAGCGCCAGTCGGTCGCGCAGCACGAGCCGCAACGGCATCAGTGCCTGCGCCAGGTAGCGCGATCTCATCGCAGCTTCACCCGCGGATCCAGGGCTCCGTAGAGCAGGTCCGCCAGGAAGTTCATCCCGATCACGAGCGCCGCCATCAGCACGAACGTCGCCTGCGCCAGTGGGAAGTCGGACGTCCGCACGGCCTGCAGGATCTCGCGACCGAGGCCGGGCCACGAGAAGACGACCTCCACCACCACCTGCCCGCCCGCCGCCAAGCCGATGGTCACCGCCAGCTGGGTCATCACGGGGAGCAGGGCGTTGCGGGCGGCGTGGCGGTAGAGGATGTCACGCTCGCGCAATCCCTTGGCGCGTGCCATCTCGATGAAGTCCTCGCCGTACACCTCCAGCATGGTGTTGCGCATAATCAGCAGCGGTGACCCGAGGTAGAAGAGCGCGATGATGATCGACGGCATGATCAGGTGGCGCAGGAAATCGAGCGTGAAGATCTTGTCGAGGAAGCCGCTCGCCTCGTAGGGGAGCGTCCGCATGCCGGACGTCGGCAGCCAGCCGAGCGCCACCCCGAACAGCAAGACCGCGAGCATGCCCGTCCAGAACATCGGTGCGGAACGGAACATCAGCCCCAACACGATGCCGAGCGTGTCCGTGCGGGTACCTCGCTTCCAGGCGAGATACGCACCAAGGGGGATTCCGAGGGCGTACGCGATCACGATCGCGACGAGCATGAGCACCATCGTGTTGGCGAACTTCTCCCACACGACGCTGCCGACCGGGGCCTTGTAATAGAAGGACGTACCGAACTCGCCGCGCACGACGTTGCCAAGATAGATGACGTACTGCTCGAAGAGAGGCCGGTCGAGACCGAAGCGCTCGCGCACCGCGGCGCGGTCTTCGGGGCTGAGCCCCTCGGTCACGAGCGCGGCCGTCGGGTCCGGGAGACCGAGCCTGAACAGGAAGAACAGCGCCGTCACGATGACGAGGAGCGTACCGATCGCCTGTACGGCGCGGCGGAGCACGTAGGTTCTGTTCACGACCGCCTCTTCACGGTAGGCGGGGGGCGCGCAGTGGCGAGCCCCCCGTCGTCGTACTCGTGGTCAGGTCAGGGGGCGACGATCCTGCCATCGGCGTTCCAGGTGTACCCAGCCGCCTCGAGCTCGCTCCTCGCCGCGTCCATGTCGAAATCGAAGCGCTCGGTGAAGGGGTTGTGCCAGAAGGCGTTCACTGGCGCAACGACGCTCGAGCCCACCTCGCCGCGACCGTCGAGCAGCACGTTCACCATGTGCTGGCGATCCGTGGCCATGCTGAGAGCGCGACGGACGGCGACGTCGTCGAACGGGGCGTTCCGGAGGTTCCACGTCATGTGGAAGTACCCGAAGTCCGGTACCCCGACGACGACGAGGTCGGCGTTCTGCTCCGCCAACGGGATCTGACCCGGCTCCATCCGCCAGGCGGTCATGTCGAGCTCCCCTGTCTGCATGCCCGTGAACACGCCTTCGCTGTCGGCGTAGACGATCATCTCCATCGCGTCGATGTCGATGTCGGCCGCCGCGAAGTGCTCCGAGTACACGGTCAGGCGCTTGTACTCACCGCGATCGTATCGGTCGAACTGGAACGGTCCGCTCCCGATCTGCGGGATCTGATCCGGCGCGAGGTCGGCCGGGTCGGCGATATCGCTCCAGATGTGCGCGGGCAGGATCGGGATCTGCGACAGCGTCACGGTGATGAACGGGGCGAAGGGCGTCGCGAGGTTGAAGCGCACGCCCAGGGGGCCGGTGACGTCGACGCTCTCGATCGGCGTGAGGAAGGCGCGGAAGTAGCCGAAGTCCTGCTCGACGTAGTAATCGAAGGTGAATTTGACGTCCTCGGCCGTGACCGGCTGACCGTCGTGGAACGTCATCCCTTCGCGCAACGTGATGTCGATGGTGACGTCGTCGACAGCGGTGATCGCGGCGGCGGCCCAGGGGAGCGGCTCGATCTCGGGGCTGAGGCGCACCAGCTTGTCGTAGTACATGCGCATCCACTTCCAGCCCCACACCGACGTCGAGTCGAGCGGGTTGAGCGTGTCGGGCTCCTGTGGCGTCCCGATGGTGAGCACGCGATCGTCGCCGAGCGGAGTCGCCCGGAGCGGCGTCCACTCGTTGTAGAGGCCTTCGCCGGCCATGGTCACCAGGTCGGCCCAACGCGTGGCGTTGTAGGCGATCACCTCGTCGCGATGGTAGAGGACCACCAGAGGCGCATCCGGTGCGACGAGTTCTTGCATCTCGAGCACGATCGCTCGTCGGGCGTCGGCGTCGAACTCGGCCGCTTGAGCGTCGAACAACGCGTCGTAGGCCGGGTTCGTGTAGCCACCCGGGTTGTTCGATCCGAGACTCGTCTGGCGCGAGTCGAGTGTGGACAGGAAGTGCTGCGGGTCGAGGCGATCGACCCGACCGGACCAACCCAGGATCGTCACGTCGAAGTCCTGCTGATCGTAGAAGCGCTCGAGGAGCGTCGAGAACTCGAGCGGGCGCACCACGACGTCGAACCCGAGTTCGCGCCAGGTGTCGGCCGTCATGAACGCCGCCTCGTAACGGATCGGGTCGTACGCCTCGGTGGTGGTCAGGATCTCGATGGTCGGCACAGGCTCCTGGGCATGTGCGGTCACCGGACCGAACGCAACCAGCAGTAGGGCCGCTCCGACGAGGCACATGGAGCGCGAGCGTCGAGTGGTATCCATGGTATACACCCTCCCTTGTGATTCGACATCGACGATACCGCTCGCTCCGTGACGGGGCAACCCTTGCGCCCAGGTCCACGTTTCGTTCGTCGCGAGAGCGCTCGCAACCCCACGTGCGCCGCGCCTACGACGCTTCCGGTTCGGCGCGTGCGGTAGATTGCCGGTCATGACACGAACGTCGCGTCACCTTCGGTTGGTCGCTGTCGTACTCGCCATGGGCGCACTCCTGGTGGGCGTCGGCTGCGTCCAACGCAGCGACGCCGTCGCCCCGATGTTGAGCATTCGCGAGCCGCGCTCCGGCGCCACCAGCACCAGCGCCAACCTGCGCATCGCCGGCTACGCCATGGACGACG
>PWNJ01000197.1 GCA_003558985.1 candidate division CSSED10-310 bacterium | reverse complement strand
GCCGCAGATTATATCCCCGCAAGATATTGGTTGAAATACTGGCGGATCACTGTTGCAACCGCCATTGAATTCGTCCACATAGCCCGGACCGCATGGCGGCTCACCTTCCGGTATTCCTCCAGAAGGACATTCAACACACGGTTCCAGTTCACCGTCAAGATATAAAACTGCATAAAAACCGGCGTACGGATCACCTCCGAAAAAATAAGTGCAGACCCACGGTGGATCATCAATACCAAATGTGTCATCCGTAAAGCCAATTTCAGCCGCTCCGGAAATAATCCAGCCGACATTATCAGACGAAGCGGAAACAACCATGTATACATTTTGCGGTATGGTGATCGGTGTATCAAGTGTTGATTCCAAGTAGGATATACCTGTTTGAGTGACTGTCCACGTGGTGGTTGTGCCAGCAATCAAAGACCCGGTATCCGGACAGCCATCATACAATGACGCGGTAAAATCAAATGGAACTGTCGCTAAATCCGGATCGGCGTAAATCGCCAGTTCATAACACAAAAGATCACCGCCAGGCACATCCAGCGCTATGTCATCTCCATACTCGTTGCCAGCGCCTCCGTCAAAATAGGAATGCAGACCCGTGTTGCTGTAACGAGCAACTCCGGGACAATCCCTGCTGCCGTCGCGAAATAAACCCGCTTGTCTTGAAAGTGTCGGATTCACATCCATAAACACTCCCGCCAGCGTGTCATTAAACAAGACCGGCTGACCATAAACTGTGCCGATTGTAAAAACCGCAATGACAATCATCAAAAGCTTTTTCATTGAGTGTCCTCCCCTCTAATTGTTTAGTCCCATTTGATTTTCAATGAGACTTCTTAAAAAATCATCATCCTCCATAAATAAAGACATAAGATTTAATGATTATCACAAAAACATGACATGTTTGTCAATATTAAGAGTAATAAATTTTATTCTGTATGGTTTTATAGATAACAAAACCCGGAAACACGTTCCGGGTTTTGTGGTCTTATAATCGACTTGATGGCTGTTATAAGATAGGATCCTCGCATTCGTCAAGGTTTAAAGCGGTGTAAAAAATTTGTTGTGCATCACCGGCAGTCACAACACCGTCACCGTTGCAATCCGCTGCGCATGCTTCTTCAAAAGTTGGAGAGTAAAGTCCCAAAGCGATATTGAATGCCAGTTGCGCATCAGCAGCAGTAATCACACCGTCAAAGTTTACATCGCCATGATTTAGACATTCGGGGCCAGGGGTAGGGGTAGGATCAGTCGAGACAGTCATTGTTATCGGAACATACCATGGATTAACCAACGGATCATTGCTGTGAATCAGCAGCCATGCTTCATAGGTTCCCAGGCCATCTACTTCAGTGGCGTCAAAGTGAAGATTAATCTCATTGTAATTAGCTGGTGATGTTGTTCCAAGGACAGGTTGAACTGTAAGCCATGGAAAATGCGTGAACGAGTTTTTCATAAAGGGAGCAGGGTCAACAGGCCCATCACCGGTTGTTCCGCCGTAAAAGTAAACTTCACCATTACCAGCGCCTGCTGCGCCGCCAAGAACAGCAACTGTCATTGGTTTGTTCAGGTTGGTCCATGTATTGGCCGACGGATTGTAGGCAAATGTCGTACCAGTTTCAGACCAGTTGTTTCCTGCGCCGAATCCCAAAATAATGCCTTCAGTTTCCAGACCTATAAACGATGGTGTCAGGTTACCAAACGCTGATGGGGGTGTTTCAAGTGTTGTCCATACGCCGTTTCCGGTTGGATCAAACTGATAGAACTGGTTATGCAGGGATGTGAAATGACCTCCGACATAAATTTTACCATCATAAGCTGTTCCGCCACCAAGTATAATTCCGTATCCACCACTGCTAACCGGACCGTCATTCATTGTCGTCCATGAATCTGTTGATACATTATATCCGTACGCCACATTCTCTTCAGGAAAACTGCCGCCGGCCGCTCCGCCCAAACTGTATATCATGCCATCGATAATACCTCCGACATTTCCGCCACGGGCAGTCGGCATAGTGGCTCCAGTCGTCCATGTGTCGGTTTCAATATCGTAAATCTGTACCTGGTTTGTTGCCGTAAATGCAGAACTTGAATACCCGCCAACAACATAAATACTCCCCTGGTAATATTCCGCAACGGCCGCAAATATGGGTGCATTCATTGCAGCGCTGTTTGACCATATACCGGTTGACGTGTCGTAAATCTGAATCCCATTAAACAAGGTGCCTGCAGACGTGTCAGTAAAACCACCGATTACAAACAGTTTGCCTTCCGCAAATGTGCTGGCCGGCCACTGTACCGGTGTTGCTGGCGGACTAACGTTTTCCCAGTTTCCAATACCTCGGCTTTCGTTTTCGCTTAAAGTGATTGACCAGGTCAGATCTTCTGTACCATCATTCCATATTGTCATAATATCATCATGTGTACTGTCTGGGGTTAAAACAACATCGAAAGAATCCGGGTCAACCAAAATATAGGGATAGTCACCCACCTCAGTGTTCAAAACTGCAGATGCCTGTAAACCGGAAGTGTCTCCTTCTGCTGTCAGAATACATGAATCAAAATCCGAGGATTGTGCATTAGGCGGGATCACGACTGTAACAGTTACAGTTGAATTTTCACCATCCGGGATCACAACCGGATTATTACTTGTTATTGTGGTTACCCACGAGTTGTTGGTGATTGTAAGATCATATTGTTCAGTTACACCCGAACGGTTTCTTAGTGTAAACGTATGCGTCACGATAGAATCAGCCGGTCCAAAACGGTTTGATATTTCAGGTAACAGACTGATGTGAGGATCTGAAATGCTGCCGATCAGACAGAAAGCCAGATCAGCATCATATCCACCAGGGGCCCATCCTGAACCGTTGTCCTGATAGTATTCCTGAGTTCCTGCTGTAAAGCCGGCATCTGCCCACAGAAACCAGCAGTCCCCGCTGTCAACTGCCTGGACGGATACCCAGCCGGAATCGATTGATACCGGATCTGCCAGTTCAGCGCTATACTTTAAAACCGGTCCCAATGCTGCATTATCAAATATGTTTTCCGATGTGACGGTTCGAATCGCCGTTACTGTTTCCTGATGAACAACGTCACCGGGTAATGAACCGGCTTCATAAAATGTGACAATAAAATCAAGATTGGTTTTTATGCACGGCGCCCAGCAACACTCAAGCTCACCACCCCACCATTCAATGCCGGTTATCGGTAAGGTCAATCCTGCAAAATCATCCGCTGAAATTGCCTGATTTTCCTGACCCGCATCGGAAACTGTGTACACCTCGATACCCTCAAACGGCTGTGACCAGATACTATCAGGATCACATTCAAAATCCGGATCGTCTGTGCCAGATCGAACCGGGTTAAGGTCTGTTAAAGTTAATCCAGTGTGCAACCCTTCATTGACCAAAGCCGGATAGGCGAAAGTCATTGACGTCAAGATTGCAATAAAAATTAAACTTGTGAAAACAAAACGCATCATAAATCCTCCCTGATTAATTGGTTAGCAACTGTCGATTATTCAACAAAAATTGCTTCTTTAAATGTTATTCTGCCAGATTATACTGAAAAAACCACTATGCATAATCTATTCTGATATTGAGTATAAAGTCAAGTATAATAAACTTTAATGTCAGGATTGCTGTTCCTTTACCATACACTCAGGGCGCATCGTTTCCATCAGTTTTTTTTCAGCGCGCTGAAAGCTGCTACAAGATAAAACAGTACAGCCAAAATAATGATACGATTGAAGCCGAAAAGAAGCGCTAACCAACCGGCAGCAGGCGCTGCAAGAACGGCCATAGCGCCGTCAATGCCGCATGCCCAGGGAATATGATCCGGAGCCTGGCTTGCCAGACGACGGATGCCCACAGGAAAGGGAATACCCAGTCCAATTGCTGGCAACCCCGCCATTAAAGCAGGTATTACGATTCGTAATCCTGTCGGCAAAGCAATCATAATCGGTAATAGCAGATTAAACACCAATGGAAGTAATGCGGGCAAGATAATAGCCAGAACAGGTATCAGGGCCAGTTGGATGGGTTTTAATGATATCCTGACACTTATTCGGCTTCCAATACTCATGCCGCATAGTAATGCAGTGATGACAACTGCCGCCGATGTTGCCGGGTCACCCAGAATAAGTATAAATTTCTGAATCAGTGCGATTTCATAGATCATAAAACCAGCGCCGATACCTGAAAAATACAGAATAGTAAACAGACTTATGGAGCGGCGAGCCGGCAAAAACAACAGCGGACCAAACACCAGAACAGCAACAGCCAGCGCCAGCAAGATTAAAACGGCTCGTAAAAATAAAAGTCCCCGTTCGCTGATACTCAATTGAGCCAGATCATCACCACGATCACCGGGACGAATGAATTGATAAAAAAACGGGCGATTGTCAGTCGGTGTTTGCACATTGAAACGTGTCTTATGGATAAACTCATCCCGATTGCTACCAAATATTCCATCCATAAATAACTCAAGATCAGCAGCAGCTCCGGTATGGTGAGTATGTGTCTGATGGTTTTCAGGCCATATCAGATCAAATCCTTTTTCCTTTGCAAATCTGACGGCAGAGTCAATATCTTCTGTTGAAATTGCTTTGCGACCTGCCGTTATTGTCAGTGAACCCCAACCGCGCATGATCATAATATGTTCTGAAGGCTCCTGAACGCCCGAAACTCGAAGCGATTGAGCAACAAGGTCAAACATTCTGGGTGCATGCCGAAGCGGCTCATCCAGCCAGACTGTGACAGCGATTCGGCCTGCAGAACCCAGGTGATTGAAAAAAGATTGAAATGATTCAACTGTGAAAAGGTAATTTTCACCCAATGTCTGAAGGCCTGTCGGACCACCGAAACGTCCCTGGTCAGGAAACACTGCAAGGTCAAAAGTGCGTGATAGATATCGATGACCAGCAAACAAACGCGGCTCGGTTTGAATCACCGGAACTGACAGATCAACAAGTTTGGATTCAAGTAATGAAGCATACCGGCTGTGGGGCTCAACTACGGTTACCCTTGTGTTGTGCGATAGCGCCAGATTGACCATTGCTGTTCCGTCAGGAGACACTATGAGAACATCCTGAACTGATCCGGTAACAAATGGCAAAGCACGCGGTGTTTCTGCAAGTATTTTATTACCGGGTTCGTCAGAAGCTAACAAAACTCCAGCCGTATCGCCGTCAATGAATACATGCGGTGGAGAAGGAACAACTCCGCTGTAACGAAGACTCAAATCTGGAGCATGTCGTAACGCAGGCGCTGAAACGATTTCAAGTCTTCCGCGATGATTCGGGAACGGGCCTTCATGCGTTGCATCAGGCAGTTGCAGAGCATAGCTGATGGATTTATACATGGAACGGGGAAGCTCTACACGTGTAAAACAAACAATCAGCAGTGTCAGGATGCATGCGATAATTACATAGGGTTTCGGCCGCCTGAACAATACAGCGGTTAAAGTAACAAGACTCAAAACCGGTATTATTTGCTCTGGAAGAAGAAACGTCAATGCGCTCAATCCCGCCAGGGCCCCTAAAGCAGAACCGGCAAGATTGGCCGCATATAAGCGACCAATCGATTCCGAATGAACAGCAAAAGCGATGGTTAACGCTGATGCTCCAAAAAGAAAAGGAAAAAAAACGATCAGACCCATTCCGGTCAGACGAACCCATTGCATATAATCCAGATGAAGCAGATCGACTTCTATGGATGCCAGAAGCGGGCGTGCAGGCACATGCATAAGCGCCATGCTCAGCGCGCAACACAAAATGGAAGGAATAAAAAGCTTTTCGAAAAAACCGGGTGCGAAACGTTTGACTGCTGCCAATATTGAACCGGCAGCTCCGATGCCAAGTAGAGCGACAGAAATAACGACATAGGCCAGATGATGACCGTGAGTATAACTTAAAATCCGCATCATGACCATCTGAAGACTGAGCATGACAAACGATACCATAGCTACGGCGAAGCATAGTCGTGAAGTTGTGAGGTTTTTGTTTTTCAGTTCAGCCATGAAAGTTTGAGAATTAATCACCGCGAGTAAAGGGTACAAAACGAACTGGCAGGATATTGCGCGTGGTAATGTCATCACCGGATTTTTCGACCAGCACCAGTTGCTGAGTGCGGAATGGTGAGCCTACCGGAATAATCATTCGGCCGCCATCCTTGAGTTGTTCAATTAGCGGGGGAGGAATATGCGGCGCTGCGGCGGTAACGACAATGGCATCGAATGGCGCATGTTCCGGCCAGCCGTAGTATCCATCAGCGTGTTTGACGGCGACATTGGTATATCCGGTCATTTCAAGACGGGACTCAGCCCAATCGGCCAGAGGTTCTACAATTTCGATTGTATACACCTGATTGACGATTTCTGCCAGAACGGCGGCCTGATATCCTGACCCGGCTCCGATTTCAAGAACGTTGCAATCGGGCGTTGGCTGAACCAGTTCGGTCATCAGTCCAACAATATACGGCTGGGATATCGTCTGACCATGGCCAATTGGAAGCGGTCTGTCCTGATATGCATTGCGAACCTGATTATCCGGTATAAACAGGTGCCGCTGAGCGTTGCGCATGCTTTCCAGAACGCGTTCATCGCGAATGCCGCGTCCGGCTATCTGTGTCTCAACCATGGTGCGGCGGGCTAAAACGGTACGATTGCTTTCGTCAGGACGAACCCGTTCCTCAGGCGTTTTTTCCGGTTCTGATTCGTTCTTGTCGTTATTGCTGCTGTTTGCGGTTTGTGGTTGATCTGAATCCGGATTGGACCTGGTATTAGGCTCTGCCGGGAGTTTGACAACTCGAAATCCGATGCTGTTGGAGAAACTGTCCGGTTGATAGCGGCCGCGATATGCCGAACGGCAGAAGTAAGCCATGCTTAGAAAGCTCCCGCCGCGAAAAACTCGTAAATCACCCGTTTCGGGACCGGTCGGATTGACTCTGTCTGTTTCTGAATAAGTGTCAGCATCATACCAGTCAAGACACCATTCCCAGACATTGCCGTGCATATCATGCAAACCCCATGTGTTGGGTGTTTTCATGCCAACGGGGTGTGTGCGGTTATTGTTTTGAATGTTATTTGTCATATCCCAGTCGCCATTCCATTGTTTGTCGCCGCTGTTGCGGCCATACCAGGCGTGCTCCCGCAGTATAAGGGGATCGTTCCCAAACGAAAAAACCGTTGCAGAGCCAGCACGGGCGGCATATTCCCATTGCGCTTCGGTCGGCAGAGTGAACGTATGTCCTGTTTGCTGTGACAAGCGGCGGCAGAACTCCATCGCATCATTCCACGATATCATTTCAACCGGGCGGTCAGATAATGCCGTCGAATCATCAGTTGAAGGATCGCTCTGAAAAAGTGATGGATTATTTTGCATTACAGCTTTGTACTGGGCTTGAGTTACCGGGTACTTTCCAATCAATTA
>PWNJ01000158.1 GCA_003558985.1 candidate division CSSED10-310 bacterium | reverse complement strand
TCGTTTGTGTGCGCCACTCCATAAATCTAATCAATTTCCATTTCAAGATTCATTTTTCCGAATGTCTGTCCCTCAATTATTTCGCGCCAAACCGTTCTTCCTCCGATGATCGCACCCCTTCAACCTTCTACCTTTTACCTCCTCTTCCTACGCCCTCCGCCTTAAGCCGTGCGCCTTGTTTCCGAATGTCTGTCCCTCAAAAGCTAAAGCTTAATTCCGAATGTCTGTCCCTCAAACGTCAGTCCCTCAAACGTCATGAATGACTGATTTGATTTCACCGGATAACTTCGATATTCTCACAATCGGAGTTTGCGCATGAGTATGAGAAAACAGGAAAAAGCTGTAATTATCGTTGCGTGTGTTGATCTGATAACGATTACTGTAAAATTCTTTCTTGCAATGCTGACTGGCAGTCTTTCTCTGCTGGCCGACGCCTGGCATTCAATCGGTGATCTGACAACGTCTGTGATGGTCTTTTTTGCTCTGATAATGGACAGAAAAGAAACATCAAACACTTCGGACGAAGATAAAAAAGTTCGAATTATGCGGCGTTCATCCTGGGAAACCCGAGCGTGCGCTTTGATAGGAGTCGCTCTGGTGGCCGTCGCCGCCGGCGTGTTTAGAAAAGTGATCACCGGCACCGCGCTTGATGCTATTCGATATCCTTTGGTAGCATCGCTGATTGTGCTGTTTCTGATTATGCTCAGCTACATTCGTTTCCGGTTTGAGGAAAGCGTTGGGAAAGAGACCGGCTCGCCCGCACTGGTGGCTGATGCCTATCACTCAAAAGTTGATATTTATTCTTTGTCATTAGTGCTGGTGTCACTTTTGAGTGAGCTAATCCGGTTGCGTATTGATCGCTGGATAGCCGGAATCATCGCCACCATGATTCTGGCGATCGCACTAAGAACACTCTACAATGCTTTTAATATGATGTTGAAACGAAGCAATGAAACCACTCCGGACAAACGCTCAGTTGAAGATGTCGCTATCATGCTTACCGTAGGCTATATTTTTACCGGAAAAAATCGACTGATCTCCAAATTTGAAAAACATTTCGGCCTGGATAATCCTGACAGAGTTCGAATACTTCGGCGCAGAACGATGCAGGCAGGAATTGGTATCATTGTAATTGTTTGGTTGAGCACCGGGATTTATGTGGTTAATTTTAACGAAATGGCCGTGGTTGAGCGTTTCGGAAAACCGGTAAATTTGGAGCAACCTGTGGGTCCAGGAATACATTTTGACTGGCCAGCGCCAGTCAGCCGAATCAGGCGAGTGAATAACCAATCAGTCAGATGGATGCGCCTGGGTTATAAAACACAGGAAAGATCAGATATTATTCTTTGGACAAAACCTCACTATCTGCAAGAATACTCCATTTTAACCGGCGATGGCACAATTGTTGAGCTGGCTGCTAATCTTCACTACTCAGTCAAAAATCCTGCAGCATTTCTGTATTCCGCTGTTGATCCGGAAACCAAACTGGAAATGATTTCATACGATGTTTTATGCAGGTTAGCAGGTAGACAAAGTCTGTTTGATGTTTTGGCTTATAACCGGCGAACATTTGAACAGCAGGCAGTTGAAAGCATACAAGAAAAAGTGGATGAGGCAGACCTTGGGTTTCAGATCATTCAGATTTGTTTTTTGGACGTTCATCCGCCGATGGAAGTAGCGCCCGCATTTGAGGATGTCGTTAGCGCTCAGGAAGACATGCAAACATTTGTTCAGGAAGCCGTCGGGTACCACAAGGAAGTTATTCCGCTTGCTGCAGGGGATGCATATACGAAAATTCAACAAGCTGAAAGCTACCGCGGCCTGACCGTCAACAAGGCATCGGGACGAGCACATGCGTTTACCGCCACAACGTCCGCAATAACCAAATACAGGGATATCAACATGCTCAGAATACGCCTGGATGCGCTGGACGCATGGTTACCCGGAAGAAAACTGTGGATAATAGATCCCCGTATTTCTGATGAACCCCTGGACTTGTTTGTGTCCCGTTACACCAAAAATGATGAAAATCCTGCAATAATGGTTGGAGGTGATAGACGTTTTGAATACTAGAAAATATATAACAATGGTTGCTGGTTTGGGTTTGCTGGTCATATTGATCGCATTGAGCGCTTATACGGTTACGGTTGATGAATATGTGGTGGTCACTGATTTTGGTCGCCCCGGCGAAATTCGCACTGAACCCGGGCTTTACTTCAAGTGGCCAGCGCCAATTTCTCTGGCAAACAGAATTGACAAAAAAATTCAAGCCTATCAAACGCCTCTGGTGGAGTATTTGACCGGCGATAAAAAAAACCTGTTGGTTCAGGCCTATATTTTCTGGCGCGTTTCCGATCCCCTGGTATTTTTTCAGGCCATACACAATACCGAATCTGCCAGGCAAAAACTGGACGATGTTGTTAGTTCACTGGTCGCATCAACACTGGGTGAGCATGATATGGATCACATTATCTCGACCGATCTGGCAAACATTCAAATGAGCACAATACTTGAGCGTATAACCGTTGATTCCCGCGAACGGATCAGCTCATATGGAATAGCCATTGACAACGTGGGTTTTTCACGAATAGCTTTGCCGGACGATAATACTCGCAGTGTTTATCGGCGGATGATTGCCGAGCGATCCTCTATAGCGAATGAATACAGAGCACAGGGACGCCAGCAGGCCGCCGAGATACGTGCCAGAGCAGACAGAGACCGAAGTGATGTTCTGGCGATTGCATTTCGTGATGCAGAAATTATTCGTGGCGAAGCAGATGCAGAAGCCGCTGAAATATATGGGCAGGTATATTCACAAAATGCCGAGTTGTTCACATTTATGAGAACGCTTGAAACAGAACGACGTGCTATGGGAGATAAAACAACTGTGATTATGTCGATGGATTCAGATTTGTTTGCCCCATTACATAAAAAACAGACGCAATAATGGAATAACCATGAGTGATCCCGATAAAAAAACATCGGATAAACAAAGTTTCAGTCAGCAGTTTACGATTGTCAGAAAAATTGTTTCACGCGCATATCTGATAGCTGCTGTCATTTTGCTTCTGTTGTATCTGTCAACGTGCGTTCGACAGGTCAAGGTACAGGAAACCGGTGTTTTGCTTCGCTTCGGAAAAGTGGTCAGACCTCATATTGATCCCGGAATTTGTATTAAGTTGCCGTGGCCGATAGACGAACTGGTAACTGTCAGAACCCGTTCAGTTGAAACGATTCAGGCCGGGTTTGGCGCTGATCCCCGGCAGGTAGATGAATTTGAACAAACATATGGCCCGATTGATCAGTTGGCACACGGAACGCTGACTATTCCATATATTATCACTGGCGATAAAAATATTCTGCATCTTCGAGTGCTGGTCAATTATATGATTCGGGATCCGGTAATGTATTTGTTCGAGGTTGATGATCCTTCCCGACTGCTAGGGTTAATGGTTCAAAATGTGATTCTTAAAAGTGTCTCATCCAAAACAGTAGATGAACTGCTGGTCTCCGGACGAATAGAGCTTCGTGATCTTGTAAACAGAGAATTGACAAATCTGCTGAAGAAAAATGATCTGGGACTGGATATTTTATCAGTCGAAATACGAAACGTCAGACCTCCAAGAACAACAATTCATGCCTTTAATGACGTTGTTAACGCGCGGGAAGAAAGCCGGGAAATAGTGCACCAGGCCGAGGCCTATGCCAGACGAGTTATCCCGGAAGCCCGGGCAGAAGCACAAAAAGCTGTAACCGATTCCGAAGCATATCGTAACAGAGTTATTGAAACCGCCCGAGGTGAAACCGGACGTTTTGAGTTACTGCTTGCTGAATATGAAAAATATCCGGAAGTAACTCGCGAACGTCTTAGACAGGATGTGCTGTCCGAAGTCTATCCCGATCTGACAAAATTTATCCTTGGCCGCACCGCTGATGGCCATTACCCGGCAAAACTGCGGTTTCTGTCATCCGACGACATATCCGACAACGATGACTGATAAAGGAATAGCCTGTTTAAACACTGATTTTCAATCGCTGCATTCGATATCGAAGCGTTGATTCCGATAATCCCAACGCTTCAGCCGCTTTGGTCACAATATTACGATTTCTTTCCAGCGCAATCCGTATCATATTGGTTTCCAGCATATCCAATTGCTGACGCAAATCAAGATTTTTGGGTGATGATGAAGACGACACTTCCAGAATACTCGGAAGCAAATCGCCGATCTGAATGTCATGCTCACGACACGCCGATGCCGTATAACACATGGCATTTCGTAGCTCAGCAATGTTTCCGGGCCACGAATAACGCACCAGCACATCCGCTGCCTGAGGATGAAACTCGGGCACAGGCTTGTTTTTGGGCAAATACTGTCTTAAAAAATGCTTCGCTAAAGGCAGAATATCTTCACTATGTTCACTCAGGCGTGGAACACATAAAAGCGCCGAAGACGCCAGTTCAATCAATTCCGGATCAAAAGCATTCTCAAATGTGGATTTTTCCGGATCAACATTTGAAGAAACAATAAGTCTGACAGACAATGGCACTTTTTGCGTATCATTGGCCTTTGATAAAAACCCGCTGTTTAAAATACGGGCCAGCCTGTTTTGTATCGGAAGCGAAAGCGCCGAGATCTCTCTTAAATATAAAGTTCCACGATCCGCTTTCTCCAGAATACCGGGGGAGTCAGCGCTGCCAGGTGTTCCAAACAACGTCTCAGAAATCATGTCCGCAGACACAGAAAGACAGTTTAGTGATAAAAACGGTTCGTTCTTCCTGTTACTGTTGTAATGTATACGCTGAGCTAAAAATGAACGTCCGCTACCCTGATTGCCATGAATAAAAACATGACGGTCCGATTGCCCAACTCTCATGGCTGTGAATAGCAGTTGCTGAAACTTTTTGTTCGTTCCAGGTATTCTGGAATCACTGTTAACAGTTTGAGTTTCAAACAATCGTTGTCGTTCTGTATCAAGACCATGCAGTTTTTTCACTAACAAAGCCTGTTTTCTGTCATTGGCCAGACTTCGAGCGCTTAGTTCTGTTAAATGGCATAGTACGCTCAGGTCTTCCATCGTAAACCGCGGACTGTCGGTTCCTCTATCCAAATAAATAGCAATTGAACTTTTACCCGATATTGTTCCCACAGCGCAAATCGCAGAACCAAAACCCTTCTTTTTCAGAAAACCATCCTTTAAAAATTCGGATTCAGCAGTCAACAGAATACTTGTACCTTTGCGAAAAACCGTTTCTATAACGCCCTCTGGTATCTGTATTATTTGCTTTTTCCCTGCTCTCATAAACATATCTACACCCGAATCCACACTCAAAACACCGTTTTCCGCCTGCAAAACATCAGCAACCTTGTTCAACACTCTTTCCGGGTTAAAATAATCCGTGTTGTGAAACAGAAGATCTGAAATACATTCAAAGAAATATTTGCTGTCCGAAATGGTTAATGAAGCTTTCCTGTTCATGACATCAACCGGTGGGTAATACGCTGAATCAGGAATAGTCACGCTAAAATATTCGTATTTATAGGCATCTTTCACTTCAACAGTAATAAAACTGTTGCCCATTCTGACAATTGTTCCGGGGGTTATTCGGGTCTCACGTGTAATAGGTGAGTTTTTAACATATGTTCCATTTGAACTGCCAAGATCAGAAATAACTATATTATCCGATGATATCAATCGCAGGGATGCATGACGACGTGATACTTCAGGATCAGCCAGTTTTACATCACAAGACTTGTCTCGGCCGATGATAACTTCTTTGTTGTCCACTTCCACTGTCTTGACTTTTCCGACAGGGGGCTTGATTCGCAAGTTTAAAGTAAACTCCATACTATTCTCCAAATTTGGCCGGCCAATACCTTTATTCCGACAGTTATAACTATATACCGTAATATCAATTCTTTTTCCATAACAACTTCTGTTTGACCTTCCGGGATAATGAAATTATTATCGCACCGGAACAGGGGAACTGATATCCAGCATATCTACTCTGACAAAAACAAACAATTTCCATTTCTGCCTGATTCGATGAAATCGGATAATGAGGATGGTTTTATGAATGTTGACAATCTGCTTGCAACAGCGCTGAATGAAGCAAATACAAAGAAAATCGATTATCTGGAAGCCCGATGGGGTAATTATTGCAATCAATTTTTACACGCACGCGATTCTATCGTTGACATGATGAACGATGAATCCAGCGCCGGAATGAACGTGCGCATATTTCACAAAGGCGCATGGGGTTTTGCAGCAGCGATGGTAAAAACAGCCGCCGATGTGGCCAATCTTGTTGAACAAGCTCAAAAAGCCGCTTCAACGAGTGCAAGAATTTCCAACAAGCCGTTAATACTGACAGACTTGAAACCATATCAGGCACAATGGCAAACTCCGATTCAAATCGATCCCTTCAAGGTGCCCTTGAAAGAAAAACTTGATCTTCTTCAGGAATTGAATCGTTTGATGCTGGCTCACAACCAGATTAGTGAAGTATCTTCCTGGATGCGTTTTTTCAAAACAGAGAAAAAATATGTCAACACAATAGGCACTCGAACAGACCAGATAATATTTCGTTCCGATGCTGACTACAGAGCCACTGCAGTTGGAAATGATCGTTGCGAATCTCGCAGTTACCAAAGCATTCAGTTATCGGCGGGATACGAAAGCGTTGATGCAAAAGCGATGCTTGAAGCTGCGCCCCGGGTTGCACGAGAAGCGATTGAACAACTCACCGCAAAACCCTGGTCGAAAGACCATGCAGACTTGATTTTAATGCCAAGTCACACTCGTCTGGTCATACATGAAACAATCGGACATGCTACAGAACTCGACCGGATACTGGGCTGGGAAGCGGATTATGCTGGCACCTCATTTGCCACGCCTGAAAAACTTGACAACTATCGATATGGCTCCAACTGCTTCAATGTAACTGCTGACAGAACAATGCCCCATGGCCTTGCTACGTGCGGATTTGATGATGAAGGCGTTCAGACAGGTCGCTGGAAAATCGTCACCGATGGTATTCTGACAGGCTATGCCACAACCCGTGATACCGCTCCAATGATCGACGCCAAATCCAGTTGCGGTTGCGCATACGCGGACCACTGGACATCGTTTCCAATACTCAGAATGGCCAACACATCGATTGATCCCGGTCCGAAAGGGTCTCCAACCTTTAAACAACTCATTGAAAATACAGAAAACGGAATTCTTGTGGATGGAATGGCAGCTTTCAGCATTGATCAGCAACGCATCAATTTTCAATTCGGGGGAGACTATTGCCGAGCTGTTCGTAATGGACGAATCGAAGAACCGCTCTGGAATGTAGTCTATGAAGGTAATAATCCATCTTTTTGGAGTTCCATGGATGCGGTTTGCTGTTCGAATGAATGGCGGCAATACGGTGTATACGGCTGTGCCAAAGGCCAACCAGTTCAAACAACAGCGTTGACACATGGCAGCGCTCCATTGCGCTTAAGAAATGTTTCTGTTCGAAGGAGTTCATAATGGATCATTCCAATTATCAGTCAATACTCGATACTGTTTTGCAAAAAGCTTCGAAAGCCGGCGCTGAGCATGCTGCAGCCGTGATGTCAGATGATACATCCGGTACGCTAAGATTTGCAGCAAACCGGCCCACTCAACACAAAACACACCGGAATACAGAGTTGTCGCTGGCTGTTTCCATAGCCGGCAAAGAAGCGATTTGTGAAACCAATCTACTTCAGGAAAATGACCTGGAATCTGTTGCCGCCAAAGCAGTACAATTTGCCCGTAATGCTCCGGAAAACCCCGAGTTTTTCCCACCGCTCAGACAACAGACATATACCGCAACCCAAGCCTGGTTTGACAGCACAGCCGCCATATCCATTCCTGAACGAGGTGAAATAGTGGGTGAAATGTGTGCCCATGCGGAATCAGAAAACACAGATCTGTTCGGTAATCTGGAAGTTTCATCAGGTTTTATGGCTGTGGCAAATACCAACGGCCTGTTTGCCGGTCAACCAGTCACAGAAGTCTCCCTGTCACTCACAGCACGAACACGAAACTCAAATGGAAGCAGTCAGGCTCATTTATGGGAACGGGACTGGAATAAACTCAAATACATGGAAAGCGCAGAACGGACCATTAAAGTTGCCCGCAATTCGGTCAATCCGAAACCGCTGGATCCCGGACACTACACGGTTATCCTTAGCCCCAAGGCAGTATCTGAATACCTGATGTTTGTCGTGTTCGCCATGGATGCAAGAATGGCTGATACCGGTCAGTCTTTTTTCGGTAAGCAGTCAAACAAAAGCCGCCTGAATGACGGATGTTTTCAGGATATCGTGACTTTGAAAAGTATGAGTGACCATCCGGAGCTACCAACACCCTGTTTTGGCCAGGCTTTTGGCTCAGGCGGATCGGCTGCCGGCACCCTTTTCAGCACCGGATTGCCTGTTCAAACAACCGAATGGATCGAAAATGGCATCGTGAAAAATTTTCGGTATTCACCTTGGTACGCTCTGAAAAACAACCGAGTTCCAATAGCCTATCCGTTTAATTTATACATGTCAGGCGACTCATCCTCACTTGATGAACTGATCGCTGAAGTCAAGCGAGGCGTTTTGATAGAATCGTTCTGGTATGTGAATCCGACCGATTGGTCTCGTCTTGAACTGACTGGTTTGACACGCGACGGAACGTTTCTGATCGAAAACGGCAAAATTACCTGTCCGGTCAACAGTTTCCGGTTCAATGATTCACCTGTCAGAAGCCTGAATAGAATAAGCGGAATGACACATCCGGAAAAAATTTACGGCGAATACTGGCCGGGAATGTTTCCCTGGATTCGAGTTGATGATTTTAACCTGTCAAGTGTTTCAAACGCGGTTTGAGCAAATTAATTTCGTGATACCAGATCAGCTCTGCTGACAGCCAACACCTTGTAATAGTATCCGGTTGCCAAACCGGCCAATGAAGAGTCACGTGTTTGAGAAATTCGTTTTGAAGCGTTGGGTACAAAATCAGGTCGGCTGCCTCTGTAAACTGCAAAGTGGTCAAACTCACCCCAGTCCGTCCACAGCAAATCCGGTCGCACATCCCATATCACGGGACTCCATGACAAGACACCTCCGGCGAACTGTATGTGACTGACATCGGGGGGCACATAATCAATCCAGGTTTCATTGAAATAGGGCTGGTCAAATCGTCGCCCACCACTCTCCGGCCAAACAGCGTTAAAAAACGTGTTGATCGATGTTTCAAAAATCGTTCCGATCAGTCCGTAATCACCACCTTCGGCATCATACAAATCAAGTGGTACCAAAATATGACATCGGTATTGATACAATGTTTCCAGTGATGTGTTGAAATATTCCAGCGGCTCTGTAAAAAAAGGATCAGGGTGATACTCAAACAGTCCCCAGCGCGGTGACAACATCTGTGTGACCATAAACAGAACATCTTCCTGAGTGGTATCAAAATAGGTGGTATAACCGGCGTTGCTGTATGGATTCAAAGCCGTCCAGAATGGTGAGGCGCTGCTTCGTTCGCGTATCCAGTTGCCAATAAAATCAACCGGAATCTGATGAGTAAAGTTTCGTTCAAGAGGTGCTCCGCCGCTTTTTATCCAGCGGGCGTTATCCGATACAAAATGCTTTACAGCCACCTGTCGGAAACCAAATCCTGCTCTGTAATCAAAATGTATATCGCTTCGCCAGCCGTCCCAAAGTTTTTTGAAAAGATCATTACCTCCCACCAGCGTACCGTTATGGTCACGGGGCGGATCAAAACCTCCGGCTGTATGACCGGGTTGACCGTTTCCGGGTTTGGGATTCTGATCCATGGGAAGCGGCTCGGGAAACAAATCAGGATCCCAGTAAAGCAGGTTCCAGGTTGTAAATTGAGTGCCAAAAACCTGGTTGAAACTCAATCCTCCGGAAGCGGATTCATTTGGAGTCAAATCGTTTGAAAAATCATAACTGCCGATTAGTTCCATCGGAAACGACTGTCCTGCATATTTTCCGTTTTGAGAGTTGTATTCGCCCTTTCCGGTCAGCCAGTCCCGAAATTCCATGACAAAAAACGGACTGTAATCGGCATAATGACGCTGATCTTCGAAAGCTCGGCGCAGTTCCACTTCAATTGGCCCGTTGACACATACAACAGTATCCGGCATTGCTGCCAGTGCGCTCGCAAATCCTCGACCATATTTTACTGCAAGTGTTTCGCGCAGTTCCATTAATGGTTCGGCATAGCGAGATAATGTGATAGTCGTCAGATCATCGTGTCCGGTGTTGTAGACAGAACCGTCTGATTCCCACTGGCTGAATCGTCTGTCGGTTTGCCGAAGCGTTTCAAGAGCGCCATGTGTGTGGTGCGGTGTGACACCGGCATGGTATCCAATAGTAATACCAGCGGATTGTGCCTTTTCAGCAGCTCGCAACGCCGTTGATTCGTTTTCGCCTTCGACAATTCCGTCCAATATTGAAACCCCTGTTCGAATATACAGGCCGGAAGGATCAAAATGATTGTTCAAATCGTGGGCAACCTGATCATACTCATCCTGATCACTGAACGCATCCAGACCTTCGACTCCCGGCATGAAATAAAACGTGTTTTCATAATCCGGAAACGGAAGCTCCTGCCATGAAGAACTCATGCGTATGTGATCCATTGCCACATTGGAAACCAGATCCCATGTTCCCGGGTGAAAAGCAGCGGCATACACAGTACAGACAATCGCCGGCAGATTATCGGGAAGCTGTGCCGGCGGAATAATTGTTTCACGAATGGTCTGTCCCGGACTCAGAGTAAACGTTCTGGAATCAATGTCCGTTGAACTGAAAGAAGGATAAAAATAGAATTCTCCCAGTATTTCAAGACATACATAAAATTCAATGGTTGTTTCCATTTCTGAACCAGTAATATCAACATCCATGGCAAGCAAATCACCGTCTTCATGATACGGTTGGTTCACCAGAATTGTCAGATGACACAGTGTGTCAGAATATACAGCAGATATCGTGATTGCGAAAAACAACAAATAAACGAATAAATTTTTCATAACACCCTCCATTGGGAGGATAATCAAACAATCACAGAAATACAAATGGCTAACTGGCGGTCAGTATCCTCTGTACCGGGTTTGAGGATCAAACAGAGTAGCAAAAACGGTTTCCCCGGGTTTAACCGAAATGTCCTGCCATGTGTCATGATATCGTCCATCCGGAGTGAAGCGCGAAAAACTGATCTGGTGATCTCCGGCCGGCAGCGCAAAACGAGTGTAGTGAATTGAATGAGGGAGCGTTTGCCAGTTTCGAGTATCGGCTTTTTCGGTGATAGCTCCCAGCAAGGAAACCAGCATTCCGGCCGCCTCATCCTGTTTTCTGACGGCTTGTTCAAGACCGTATTTCAACGCAACTCTCAACAAAGCTTGGGCTAGTTCGCGTCCCATTCTGTCGTGAAGGTTAAGAAACGCTATACCATTGATATCCTGAGCTTTTTCAAGATGATATTCGCGATCTTCAACCGAAACAACGCAATGATTGAAATAGGGGGGTCGCTCAACATAACGGGGTAGAGCCATTCTGATAAAACGCAGTCCGGCTAATCCGGCTGGAGCTGAGGTTCCTGTTGCTGGTAACGGAAGCCAGAAACCTTCGTCTTCGTTGACAAAAACAACAGAGCCGCCCGCGCCTCTTTGAATAAAAAAATTCAGACTATCTTCTGTTTTGATCGGGCCGAGTCCATTGTTCCAGAATACAACAACTGTCCCTTCATCTGCTGTCTGTTCCGGTATTGAGTCAGCAATATGCTGATGCTTTGATTTATAACATGCATATTCTTCACGCAAACCGGATCTGTCAGCAGCCGTCAAAAGATCCCGGATTAATTGTTCCGGCGCTTCAAGATTGTAATCGCGGGAATAGTCGGTTTCATATAGATTCAGAGCATTTCTGTAACTGATAAACGCATTGTTAAACTCACCCGCAGCATCAAATAGAAGACCCATAAGGGTCCATGCAAACGCATCACCGGAATAACGGTTTTGTTTTCCAGCTTCATAGCGATCATTTATTTCATTCAATTTGATATTGATGCGTCTGCATTCCACAAGTGCATCCTGAATATTGCCCATCATCACATGGTTCAGCGCTTTGAAATAATGAATCTGAACCCGTTCAAAATCTTCACCTGGATATGGTATGACGGCCGGGTTTGTAATAAACGACAACGCTTCCAGGCCGTAATTACGCATATGGTCTTCCACCAGTAAATAGGCATTTTCAAATGCATCATTGCTGGTGGAGAAATGATCTGCCATGTGTAAAGATGACCCCTTTTCCAGATAAAATAATAACCGATTTCTTCGAGCTCTTACGGCGCGATCCTGTTCAAGATGTTCTACAGCTTCCTGAAACTCCCCCCGGGCTATCGCATTCTGAAACGCTATATTTCGCTGATAATAAGTCGCACATCCGGACAATATCCCGACCATGGAAATCATGAGGAACACAGTCAGAAAATGACGCAAACCTGATCCTATATCAGACGATTTGCGCATGTTATTAGACGTAATCATGCGATGCCACCGGTTAAATCCGTGTACATTAACGGGATATAAATTTTCTGATTTGCTTGGAGCCCAGCCAGACCTTTTCGTTTGTTTCGATATTGGTCAGTTCCAGATCGACCTGATAATAAATAAGACGTTGGCGGTCCTGTGAATCAACGATAGAGTTTATGACGCCCTGCAACATGAAATCAGCGCCCAGTTCCCTGCGCCAACGTTTGGCTGTTTCGGGATCAGCAAACTGCTGCTGGTCCGCCCGTTCATCCCTGAGTTCTTCCCGGGCTTCCGCAGACTGCACAACCCGAACATTACCTGAATTAATAAACGCTCGTTCCATATCGCGAATAAATGTTTCGGTACTAATCAGTTCATGTGTCCTGTTCAACACGGTACCAACAATAACCGCCGGTTTTCGCCCTGTGTTTTCAACATAATTCATCAGCCATGGTCGATTAAGTGAATCAGCTATCATTTCTTCAGCTACCAGACGGGAATCCGTATCATTCCAGCGACCACTCAAATCAATAGCTTCTGTTGTTTCGATACGCTGAACACGAGGGGTTGTCTGACATCCAACCAAAACCAGTGTAAGACAGATAAAAGCAATACAACTAATTTTTAACATTGAAACCTCCGTAAAAAAACTCCAGCTCCATCAATTATAATGCATTTTTACTGGTAAAGTTCAATTTAATTTTTACATGTCGATTTTTAACTTAAAACTGCTGGTTCTAAACTGGTAAAAGAATCCGTGGGCGGGTTATAACCTTGCTTTTCGGCGGAGTTTACCCCAGAAACCTGGCGCCTCAACCGATTCTGCTACAATCAGATCGCTGCTGCCCAGTTCACGATCGTCAAGAAAAAAACGTATAAAACCGCACACCGTTCCAGCTTCAACCGGCGCTGTCAATTCGTTTTCAAGCGTTGTTTTCATCAAAATATCATGAAGTCGATCACGAGGCACAACGGCTTGAACACCATTCAGGGTAACCGGACGAACCTCTCTTTCCAGTCCATTTTTCAGAGGAATACTTCTGTCTATTGGAAATCCCGGAACCATCAGGTCATATTGCTTGTAAAGCGATAATCCCCATCGCAAAAAACGTGCCGCTTCAGAAAAACGTTCCCGGCCGGTATCGCAACCAAACAGCACAGCGATGATTCTGACACCATCCCGTTCCGCAGTAGCAGTTATGCTAAACCCGGCATTTCGGTAAAACCCGGTTTTCAAACCGTCACACTCTTCCATTTGACGGATAAGACGATTGGTGTTGGTCAGAATGAATGTTCCATCACGGAAAGTTTTTGTATCAATGGATGTCCATTGCAGAACTTCCGGATGATTAAGAAGTATTTCGCGGGCAAGAATCGCCATATCATAAGCTGTTGAAATATCGGGGTCACGATTTCCAGCAGTTGGTGGTAAACCATGTGGAGACTGAAAAACTGTTCCGGTCATTCCAAGCTCCGCTGCCCGCTGATTCATCATATCAACAAAGCCCACGTTGCTGCCGGCAATATGTTCCGCTATGGCAAAACTGGAGTCATTGGCTGATTTAATCAGAACAGATTCAAACAGTTCCATCAAAGTAAATGTTTCATTATGTTTTAAATACACCTGGGAACCGCCAATTCGCGAGGCCGCTGCAGAAACCCGGATCACATCATCAAAGGATATATATCCCGCCTTGACACGTTCCATCGTGATCAAAATCAGCATCATTTTTACCATTGATGCTGGTTCAAGTTGCTGATGAATGTTGACGTCATAAACAATTTCTCCGGAAGTCAACTCCATGACCAGGGCGGCTTTGCAGTTTTCCGGTTGAGATGGCGCATACTCTTCCTGTTGTGCTGATACCACTTGAATACTCATAAACACTGCTGAACAGATGAAGACCAGTAAAACTGAAAGTGATATCATTTTTCTTTGCATTAACAATGCTCCTTATTCGTTTACTCACCCGATAATCGGGAAAGAATGCTGGTATAGATTTCTTCCAGACGAAGGTAGGATCTGTTGTATGGTTCCATTTCGAGAGCTCTTTTTAAAGTTTCCAGCGCCTTGCCTGTTTGTTGTCTGCTGTGAAGATAACGGGATTTGATGGCCCATAATTCGGCGTTATGCTGATGAATCGTCATGGCATAATCAATCAGAAAACCAGCCGCTTCGGAATCGTTGTTTTCAAGAGCGTTGTTGGCGGCAATACTGAGATACGGAAAAAGTTTTCTGTCCAGACCGATGTAGTTGGGATGTGTTGATCGCAACTGATTCAGTTGGCTCAGAACATTTGAATAACTCATGTCATCAATGGTGTGCATGAAAGACAGATAATCCTGTCGGGCCTGTTTCATGTCACTCAAAGAAAAGTTTCTTTCATTTGCCTGCCACCATTCCAGCCATTGGTTTTTACTCCATCCAAAATCAACGCCGGTGTATTCAGCCAGAAAATCAGCTACCGGTTTGCCGGTTTCATAAGGGGAACAATGTCGTGGAGCTTGTTCAAGGGTATTAATAAGAATCGGTATGCCACCCGCTTCCCCCATTTTTACCAGAGCTGTTCCTGATGAACGTCGTTTATATATATCTGAACTGACAGAAAGAAGCTGAAGTGATCCTATTGATATCGGGTCATCCAGTTCCAGAATAATGTTTCTGGCATTGTAATGAATGGCCGGATGTGAATCTCCAAGCGCTTTTCGAAACACGGTTTTGTTGTTTTCCGGATCATATTCAGCCAGAGCTTTCAAAGCTGCCAGTCGCGCCCTGGATGACGGGTCATTGGAGGCCATTCGTGCCAGATCGACCTGAATATCATCGAACATAGAAACGCTCAAAATCCTGGCAGCAAGAGCGCGAACAGCAGGATCATTATCATTCAAGAGTGGAATAAGATATTCAGCAGAAACTGCGGTTTCTTTTTTGGACAACTGTACCAGAGCCCACAGACGGGTTTTGGAATCCAGATTGGTCAGCATAGTGTAAAGAGGTTTCAGCGTTTCATATTCGGGTATATTGAAAAAAATCTGTCCCAAAGTTTCTTCCATTATTCGCCGAAACGAATCATGGCCCCGGTTCATGGATTTGATAATAGCCGGAATAGATTCTGATCCTTTTTCTATAACCATTCCTGAAGCATGAAAAGTGAAGAAAGGATCACCCGATCCAAGGCGTGAAAGTTCTGCTTCATGCTCAAGATCAGTAACAGGACTCATGTCATAATGCTGATAACGTGACAGAGCACGTTGATTTGAAAAATACATTTCGGGTGAAAGAGATGTATCAATGCCGACTTCGCCGGGTTTTGAACTCCAAATCGAGTTGTTAGCGCCTGGCACATAATACTCAGTATCGGGTTGGCCTTCATAAATATCACGACCACGATGATCGATAAATACTCCCAGAACATGGCAGGCTGTATCGAAATTGTTTGCTATGGAGCCTCTGACAAAGGGGTTGCCGATATAGTGATCGAAACCTCTGTAATCAATAAAAAGACCCAGCGACTGTGGTTTTCTGGCATGGCCCTGTCCATGCAAACCGGTTATTTGATATGTATCGTCGCCTTCATAATCCAGCAAAATACCTGTTGAGTGATTTATCGCACAACCTTGCGATGAATCACCGGCCATGTACCGATTGTTACCTTTCAGATTGATTATCGCAGCAGAACTCCAGTCAATTGCCGTCCCCTGGCTGTATTTTCCGGCATGATAGTAGTTGTTGCCCTCACCACTCAACAGAAGACCCATTGAACCAAACATAGCGGAGCCCTGACTATAGTCTCCGGATAAAAACTGGTCATTTCCCCGGCCATCCACCAAAAAGCCGATACCTCCATAATAACTGGTGGCTTGAAACGGTTCTGCGGCTGCAAACCCGACGCTGGCGCCTTGAGCAAACGTGGGTCTTTCAACTGGAATCTGGCTTAATTCAGTATCCGGTATTCCAGCGACATATGTATCATCACCGGAGATATTCACCAGGACTCCCATGCCAAGTGTAGTGCCAAATCCTTGCCCGAATCCGTTGCAAATATAGGTATCATCACCGCCAAGACTGACTGCCATGCCAACACCGAACGCGGCCGCGCCCTGACAAAAAACATCGGCATGATATGCGTCATTGCCACCTTCATCGTATAAAAAACCAACCCCGCCAAAAGCGGCGCCCTGTGACAACGCGCCACTTTGATACACATCATTTCCATCAAAATCGAACAGCATACCTACACCCAACATAGCGCTACCCACCGCACCGGGATTCATGTTTTTATACAGGTCGTTCCCTGCCAAATCGATCAGCAGTGATATTCCATGCTCCGGGTTCATATACCCACCAGCATTATTGGTGTAAATATTGTTGCCTCCCAGATCGACCAGTAGGGCGGCATCTGATGAATGATGGTTGATTCCGGTCCCTCCAACAATAATCTGTCCAACCGGCGACCTGAAATCCAGTAAAATCTCACCGTGTTTTGGAGGTATCATCTGCGCTGCCGACTGTAACTGAAGACGTGTTAACCGCACAGCGTCAGCAAGTATTGCAGCAGCATGAAAAAGGGGATCAAAATTAACTTTTGAAAGAAGACGAAAACTGGACTGCCATTCTTCATCTGTACCATCAAAAAATATTGATCCATCTGCAAAACCCGGGCTGTCTACACTGTTGATCAGTGCATTGGTTAACGACTCAACTTCATCAGATGACAGCGCTTCAAGAGCTTTGTTGCGCAATACAGTGGCTTCCGTAAGAGCCTGAACGAGCACACTCATCGCTTCTTCCAGTTCATTCGGCCATGTCTCAATCGAATTGGAAAGAAAAGACCGATAACGGGATTCGATTAGTCCGCGATGATGTCTTGCCTGCAGTCGTTCCAGAGCGTCCACAAGACTTTTGGATTCCGGTCGAAAGGGTTTGTGCGTGATATTGCTTATATGCATCATTTCATATGCATTGTCCAACAACGAATCGGGTGATACCGTACCGCGCGCGCCTCTAAATCGTGAGCCAAACACCTGTGCCTTGGGTACAATATGAAATGGATTATCATACGCATCAACCAAAGCCGGTTGACGTCCTGCCATAATATATCCGGATTTCCATGGTTCCTGAATGGTTATTGCAGACCTGGACCAGCCAGCTCTTTCAAAAGCATCATCCAGAACAGATACAGGAACACGTGCGCTGGTCTGAAAAACACACAAATGTAAAACGACAAGAAAAAATACAGTTAAACATGCCAAGTTGAGATAGAAACGTCTGATATACATGTCACAGTTCCTGGTACTGGTTCGGAAACACGCGCAGAACCAGCCAAAGTCAGTTTAGTTTATTTTGCGATATTGATCAATGTTGAGACATTAAGATTCCGTTTTGCCAGAGCTTCAACGAAACGATCGGGATCAAAAGCAGATTCCAGAAAATGTACTCCGGGACCCAGTTGGCCGGACGCCAGTTCCGCGGCAACAATGGCCGTTGAAAAGGCCGTTGTTCGTTCCATAGCGGTAAAACCGGTTTTCATATCCTGAAAATCCATTAAATCCTGACTCATAACAACCGGTTCGCCGGCCTCATTCAAACCTTTGGCAATAACTCGTAACACAAGCAAGTCAGGTTCATCCGGATAATTCCAGTATTGACTTGCCAGAGTATGAAAAACTTCCCGGGGCACAACACTTTTCCCGTCCACCTGAATCGGATTTAAATCAAGAAATCCCATGTCAATCATAGATCGAATTACATCGTAATGTCCTGGATAACGAACTGTTTTGTATCCATAATGTTTAACTTTTCCATGAAAACTCAACGGCCCGGTGGACGTTCCGCCGCTGGTCAGAAACGCTTCACTATGTCCGACCGGTTCTGGCAAAACAAGCTCTTCTTTTTCTGTAAATGCCGGTACCGAAACAATGTTACCATCGCGTATTTCCGAACAACTACCGGTGTATTCATTTGTAAGGCCGGACACCGAAAAAACAACACGGTAACCCAAGGGCAGGTCACGAGATTGCGGTAATCCGCCGCAATAAATCTGGACGGCGTGGCAACGGATATGTTTTATAGCTCTTGCTGCCAAAACATTGGCTGTTCCGGGAGCGATCCCGCAATCGGGGACGATACCGATACCTTTGCTGACAGCCTCATTGTGAAGCTCATGCTGCTGCATCACAACGCCGGTGTTGCCGCCCATGTCACAAAAATGAGCTCCTGCTTCCAGACTTGCCTGTGACAATGGTAAATTCAGTGCATAATGTGCTGCGCCGCAGCATACCGTAACATTGTGTTTTTTCAGCAATTGCACGACATTCGAGACGTGTGAAGCGTCCAACTCAACCGGTTTGGCAATTGTTTTGCCGGTAAGCTCGTTGATTCGGGTTGCGGCTCTGTCCGCTACAGAACAATCCCGATCAGCCATTACAATCAATGAAGCATTGCCGAAAACGGCCAGATCATATGCCTCCGCAACACCCTGCATTCCACAACCAATCACTGCATAGATGGAACTGTTACTCATGTTATCTCCTTCCTGATAAAACACGTTTGATCATCCTGCCAGTTAAAAGCACTATATTAAAGAATGCTCAAGGTCAACTGTTATTGAGTTTTGGACGGTTATAACGTAAAGTATACCGCATGAAATCGACGTACCAGTCTTACATATTTTACGGAATGATCGGCGCAACCCGCGCAATGCAGGAATTGTTTCGCCGCATTGAACGGTATGCTCCGACAGATGCCCCGGTAGTGATAACCGGGGAGACGGGTACCGGCAAGGAAATGGTTGCGCGCGCATTGCATAATTACAGTAACAGAAAACAAAATTCATTTGTGGCAATTAATTGCACGGCGCTTCACGAAGAGCTTCTTGAATCGGAGTTGTTTGGTCATGAACGAGGCGCTTTTACCGGAGCTGTAAAAACGCACCGTGGACGTTTTGAAAGAGCCCATAAGGGAACACTGTTTCTGGATGAAATTGGTGATATGCCCCATAGTATTCAGGTTAAATTGTTGCGCGTTCTGGAGGAACGAAAACTTGAGCGTATTGGAGGTGAATCTCAGATACCTGTTGATGTAAGAATAATTGCAGCAACCAACGTACCGTTGGAAAAAATGGTTGGAGCCGGTCGTTTTCGAAGTGACCTGTATCATCGACTGGCAGTATTGCGTATTCATGTTCCGGCGCTCAGAGAACGAAAAGGCGATATTCCGCTTCTGACAAATTTTTTTCTGGATATGCTTAACCGGCGCTACAGAAAAAACATTCAGGGTTTGACGTCTGAATCAATGCAGTTACTGCTGGATTATTATTGGCCGGGTAATATTCGCGAACTCAGGAATGTTCTGGAACGGGTGTATGTTGAAACAACAGGCGATACGATTGAAAAACCAGCGTTTGAAGAGTGGGAACGCGAACGGGATTTTTTGTCTGTCGGCGCGTGGAGTCTTCAAAACTATGAATACGGAAAACTGGCGGGGGATATTGTTGTAGGCCATGAAAGATATCCAATTCCTGGAAAGAACACAGGAAAGTATCAGGATTTTCCGGAACAATCTTCGCGGGCTTTGGTCCCTTATCATGCCAGCCCGGTCATGTACCCCGGCTCCGGTGATAATGCCAACCTGCCAAACGAAAACGTTATTGATGGTGAATACAGGGTGCTATCAGAAGGTCAACCCGGAAATAACAGACAATCTCCTAATAAAATTACCCCCGAGATTCTTCGAAATGCATTTAGAAAATTTGATGGCAACATTACAGCAGCATCGCAATACCTGGGTATACACAAAGCAACGTTTTATCGCTATATGAAAAAATTCGGACTGGACAGAGACTCGATGTGAGGTGAAAGGGCTGAAGGGGTGTAATCATCTGTCCCTGAACCCTTGAGCGTGGCCCTCAGGAACGCTCGTGTGTTCAGCTACGCGCTGACTCATTAGATCACGCACCTCTGTTAAAAGTTCATCAATCTCTGCACGGGATTTACCAGCGGTTTCGATGGGGGGGTCTATTTGTAATGTCAGTGTTCCGGGTGAAACTATTCGGTGTTCTGGTGGCAGCCGCTGCCATGAACCGGTTATGGTTACAGGTATGACAGGAACTCCGGAAGCGGCTGCCAGATAGGAAGCGCCTTTTTTGAATCGTCCAACGTTGCCGGAACGGCTTCGGGTGCCTTCGGGAAAGATTACAATGGAATAATTGTTTAGTGATTGCGCTGCCCGTTGTATTGATTCATGGGCGCTTTCACTATTTTGACGGTTGATTGGAATATATCCGGCGCGCAGCATTGCTGAACCGACCAGAGGAATCCGAAACAGCGAATTTTTGGCGATCCAGGCAAAACGTAAGGGCAGATATCCAGACAGAGCAAATATATCAAACATACTTTGATGATTGGCAATAATTAAAAAAGGTTCTTTGGTTTCTGTAATCTGTTTGCTACCCGTAACGACAACTTTGACACCACACAAACTCAACAAAAGCTTTCCCCATAATCGAGAACAACGGTGCACAATATCACCGTTTCTGGTGATCGTTGATCCGACAATAGTGACAATAGCAACAATAAGAGTTGCCGGCACTCCCAATCCCCACCCAAGAACTGTTCGAAAGAGACTCCGCTTACGTTGAGTTTTAACCATTGAAAACAATCTTCTGTTTTATTGAACTCTGTTGAGCAGAATGGTTGTGTCCGGATCACCTTCAGGTCGCTGTTTCATAGTCGCCTGTGGTTTCCAGTCTTCTTTCTTGATAGTGTTTTCATCTTCAACTGTCCAGCGCGTAAAACCCATGCCCTGCGGATACCTGGAATGCACAACTATTTCATGTTCGGCATATAGACCCATATAGTTTCTTACAAAACCTTCAGATCCAAAATAGAAAAACAGGTACGACATTGCTCCGGCATTAAACGAAAATACGACAAACGCATCATATATAATATCACCGGATGATGCTTTTAATGTATATCGCCCCTTATAATAATTATCCAGAATTCTGGGTTCAATAACAAGTTCGGCTGTATGCTGAACCCCGTTGATTACAGGGTTGCCCTTAAAATGTCCCACCATTGAATCCAGCATTGTCTTGCTGTCTTGTAAAACTTGCTCCTGATTTTGCATTAAACTTTGCATAGAAGGTCTGTCGGTTTGTGCCTGATCGGTATCACCATTTTCATTTCCAGCGGCCTCACCAACTTGAACTACTAAACAACATGCAGCGATAATTGAAATAACAACGATAAGATTTTTCATGGTAACCCCCTTGAAAACTGTTTAAAAACAACAGGACAGTTCAGAGTGATCCAGTTCCTGAACAGGCAAAGAATATCACTGCTTTCTTCATGTGTAAAACATGTTTTAATCACAGTTCGTTGTTTATCGCTGTTTGGATGATCATGTAGATACCGGTTTGCCGGAACCCTGATGATTGGCCGAGTGATGCAATGCCGGCGCGCGTTTTTCAAATAAAGCGGTGATTGTTCTTGCCGGCACAATACGATGCCGCTTGATAAATTGGCGCTTTTTTAGAGTGTCCGGCAAAAGTTTTATCAAGTCCCACCATCCGCTTATTAATGCCGGTTCACGTAAAATAACATGTCCTAACATTAAAATCTCGAAACCAAGAAACTCGGGCAAATGAAAAAACAAAGAAGTAAACGTATCGTTTTTCAAAACCGTCAGATACCGATTGCGATACGACAGACGCCGAAAAAATAACGGTTGTTTCTTGCGTTTGCGCGGCGAAAAACCTCTGACATGATACCCCGTTGCCTCGGGGACATAACGAAATACCCATCCCCGGGATCGCGCTCGCCAACTTAAATCTACAACATCTCTGTATATCTTGAATGACTCGTCGAAATATTCTTGCCCGATGCGTATATCTTCCAGCATGGAACGGCGATACAACGGCGCTGAACCGTCTGGACCGAAAACGTCCCCTGGAACGTCAAACCGGCCATCATCAAATTGCTCCTGAAACCGGTCAAAATTTCGTCTGCTGCGAGTGATTAATATGCCAGTGGTATCAATATAACGCTCATTTTCCGGTGGCAACCTGTAATCCGAATCCGTGATTTTCCATAATTTGCCCTGAACACCTCCGATTCGTTCATTACTGTCCAGAACGCTGACCATCCTTTCAAGAAAATCCGGGTCAATAAAGACATCTGAATTCAAAAGCATTACCAATTCGCTGTCAGTTTTGTGAATGCCGATGTTATGACCACCGCAATACCACTCGTTTTTACTGTTTCGTATAACGCGGACTGCTGGCCGGTTTTGCTCCACCCATTCCGGTGATCCATCCGTTGAAGCGTTGTCAATCACCACACATTCAAAATCCGTATATGTCTGATTCAAAACAGCATCGACACAGCGAGGAAGAAACCGTATCTCGTTAGTGTTTAATATGTTGACTGTTACGCGTGCCATAACACCTTGATCTCTGTCTCCTATTTTCCCGTATCATCCCCCGGCATATAAATAACGCAGACACCTTTCCGGCCATCCATCTGGATACGAAACGGTGTGTTCGAGCGCACATGTACAAAATACTCTGTTCTTTCCTGAGCTGGTTGAGCCAACAGCCAGTCCATGTTCAGATAATGGAAGGGATATGCATTTTTGACGGTGAAATAACCGATTTTCATCGATGTAATGTTATGAAAAAAGTGGGAGCCAAGTGATGCATCCACATGGATATCTTTCATGTCTGTTTCAACTATCACACCGGCGTTTGAAATCTGAGACCACTGGACGGGTATGCCGAGCCACCGGTCATGGGTGCCCCATCGTCCCGGGCCGATCAGGATATATTTTTTCTGTTCGGCCATCAGTTTTCTGTTGAAATATTCCAACTCAGCAGTCATCGCTTCGGTTTTTGAGCGGTCAAAGGTGTTCGGATCAGCAAAAACGATGTCCGAAATGGTATCGACCTGACCATTTCCAAGCCCGCGATCTGTTTTTAACAAAAGATGATCGTTGTCCAGTTTGTTTACATCTATAGAAAAATCAATCTCCTGCCCGGACATATGTTTGATTTGAACAACGTGAAACACCGGATGCCTGTAATCGGAACATTCAACAGCAAACTCCACTTCGATTGCAGATCCCATTGCCAGCGAGATTGCTTCCAGAATATGCCGGACCGTTTTTGCAAGTGGAAACAGGTCATATTTCAGTATTTGTCCGAAATCAATGACGCGGGGTCCCCGAATATCCAGACCGGGTTCAAGACGATTGTTTCGGGCATCCCATACCGAAGCGATATAATCCAGAACGCCATCCTTTTCCGCGTTTTCCAGCGGTTTTTTTATCAGAGTCGCTTCTTCGCTGTAAGAGTCATCAAAATGCGTTTTTCGCATATTCAATGCCCAGAACGTTTTCTGCGACCCTGATATTAGCTGATCAACACTGTCAAACGTGATTTTGGAATGTTTTGGACAGAAACGAAAACTGTTTTCTCCTTCACATACATGTTTGCCCAGCCCAACGGCAACGGTTGCCAGCCCGTCTTTTGGTTTGATTTTGGCGAAAGGATAATAGTTATAGGATTGCGCAACACCCGAAAAATGCGGGTAAAACCTGTCGTTATAACGATTCCCGACAACCTCCTGAATAACCAGCGCCATTCGCTCCTCTTCAAACGGAAATCCGATGGATTCGAAATAACTCAGAGCTCCGGGAGAATACACCGATACATATATCAGACGAATTGCATCCTCCAGTTGCCTTAGACGCTGTTTGTGTTCTTTATGGCTGTTTGGAATCAAATAGGTGGGATACACCCCCGAAAACGGATACGAAATGCTGTCCTCAAGAATGCCGGATGACCGAATGGCCAGAGGTTTGGTAAAAGATTCCAGCAGTTCACTCAGCCGCTTTGTCAGGTTGGGAGGTAACGGTGTATTCAGGGCTGCCCGACGCAGGATAGAAAAGTTGAGTCGATGTGCAAACACATCGCTGAAGGGGCGGGTATTTGCAAACTGCAGAAAAGTCTCGCCGCCAATAATAGCTGTTCTTGGAACACGAATGGTGACACTGCCAATCGACTCTTTCAGTGTGCCATCGTGTAACAATGCGTTGACAAATGCCAGACCGCGTCCTTTACCGCCTAGAGCGCCACCCGAAAGCCGTATAATCAGATGTTCCTGGTCAACAATGGTTTTATCATAGGCAACAATGGTTCCCCGATGCTTGTCCGTGTGAACCCGTCTGAAAACATCCGTCAGGAATTGCCGCAATTGGCCGGGATTTTTGAAATCACCGATGGATATCGGCTGAATACGTTTGGCCATGGGTATCTCGCCACGAGCCATCAGCCAGGCAGAAAAATGATTTTTTTGGCCATGATACAATAGCGATTCTTCCGGAACTTTTTCTATGACACGCGCCATTTCTGCCAGTGTAGCAGCCTGAGCTACAAACTTGCCTTTTGTGTTTCTGAAAATGAACGGACCAAATCCCAGTTGTGTTTCCATGAAACGGGTCAATTCTGTTGCCAGCGCCGGTGAGTTTTTGTCAATAAATCGGGCGCCTGCATATCCGGCCAGCAACTCATTTTCACTGTCGGACGATTGTATCACAACCGGAAGATTCGGAAGCAGTTTGCGGGCATGTCCGACAAGCTCAAACCCGGCGCGCGGATTCTTTTTTCCTTCACGGTTGTAGGCCATGTCAGTAATAATACACAAAAGGTAATCTTTATACTTTTCTATTATTTCGACCGCGTTTTCGAAGTTTCGGGATGTCAGTAT